>NZ_JACVUR010000061.1:0-28670 GCF_016516495.1 Delftia sp. S65 | reverse complement strand
CGTGGTGGTTGCGGGGTTGCAGTCCTGCCGAAGGACAGGACTGCTTCGTCAACTGACTCGCTGCGGTTGTCTGAGCGAAGTTCACGCAGTGAACGCAGCGAGTTCCGCAGCGAACCCCGCAACCGCCACGACGCAGGTTGCCCGCAGCGAAGCGGAGGGTCGCGGACATTCGGGTCGCCTTTGCTTTGCCTACTTTCCTTTGGCGAAACAAAGGAAAGTAGGTCGGCCGCCGGGCCGAGACCCGGCCTCGAAAAACAACCACCCGGCAGGGGGAAATGAGCCCCCCTGCACTCGCTGACAAGCCGCGGTCACAGCCCCAAATCACAAGCCCATTGTTTCCACCACGGAACCAACCGCGTTCCACCACCCTCCTTTGCCAGCCGCCCCTGTCTCCCTAGAGTGAAAGCAAAAGGAGACAAGCATGTTCGAAGCCAATCTATTCCAGGGCCAGCGCGTCCTGATCACCGGGGGCGGCACGGGGCTGGGCCTGGCCATGGCGGCCAAGCTGGCGGAACTGGGTGCCGAGCTGCACCTGTGCGGCCGGCGGCGCTCCGTGGTGCAGCAGGCCTGCGAGATGCTGAACAACGATACGGGCGCGCAGGCCTTTGCGCATGAACTCGACATTCGCCAGCCCGAGGCCGTGCACACCGTCATCGACCGCATCTGGGCCGAACACGGCCCGCTGACGGGCCTGGTCAACAACGCGGCCGGCAACTTCGTCAGCCGCACCGAGGACCTGAGCATCAACGGCTTCCATGCCATATCGGACATCGTCTTCCGTGGCACCTTCTACGTCACCCAGGCCGTGGGCCGCCGCTGGATCGCCGAAGGGCTGCCGGGCTCGGTGCTGTCCATCGTCGTCACCTGGGTGGACACGGGTTCGCCCTTCGTCGTGCCCTCGGCCATGTCCAAGGCCGGGCTGGACGCCATGACCAAATCGCTGGCCGTGGAATGGGGTCCCAAGCGCATACGGTTCAACGCGATTGCGCCGGGCGTGATTCCCACCCAGGGCGCCAGCCAGCGCCTGCGCCCCAGGATCGACGGCAACGAGGACTCGGCCGACCGCCGCCGCCTGGACAACCCCACGCGCCGCCTGGGCACGGGAGAGGACATCGGCAACATGGCCGCCTTCATCCTGGCCCCGGGCAACACCTGGCTCAACGGCCAGACCATCACGCTGGACGGCGGCGACGCCCTGGCCAACGGCGCCTACTTCACCGAATACCAGGCCTGGGACGATGCCGACTGGGCGCGCGCCCGGCAGATGGCCAAGGCCGCCAACCAGCCCAACGTCAACGATGGGGAGCAGGAGGCCACGCCCACATGAGCAACGCCGCCACGCCCCATTCCACCCTGGTCTTCGAACAGCGCACGCTGACCGGCGCCGCCCAGCAGCAGCGCGGCCGCCAGCTGGCCCAGGGCCTGCGCAGCCTGGGCCTGGCCGAAGGCGACGTGCTGGCCGTCTTCCTGCGCAACGGCATCGAATACGCCGACGTGGTCCATGCCTGCCGCATTGCGGGCATCTACTACTGCCCCATCAACTGGCATTTCACGGCCACGGAGATCGACTACATCCTGGCCGACAGCGGCGCCCGCGCCCTCATCACCAGCCAGGACCTGCTCGACGGCCTCAAGGGCGAACTCTATGCGGACCTGCCCCGGCGCGTCGCCCACGCACGCGAGCCGGAGCAGGACTACGAAACCTGGCTGGCCGCCCAGGCCCCCTACGACGGCCCGCTGGTCGCGCCGCGCGGCCACATGGCCTATACATCGGGCACCACGGGCCGCCCCAAGGGCGTGCTGCGCAAGGCGTTTCCCGTGGAAGAACTGCCCCGGCGCCTGGCCGTGAACCAGGCGCTGATCGCCACCGCCTACGGCCTGCAGCCCGGCGCGCGCACCCTGCTGACCGCGCCCATCTACCACAGCGCGCCCAGCCTGTATTTCCAGAACGCGCTCATGCTCAGCGAGCTGGTGGTGCTGGAGCCGCGCTTCGACCCCGAGCGCTTCCTGCAGCTGGTGCAGGAGCACCGCATCGACACCGCCTACATGGTGCCCATCATGTACGTGCGCCTGCTCCGGCTGCCGCGCGAAGTGCGCGAGCGCTACGACATTTCCTCGCTGCGCTTCATTGCCTCCACCGGCTCGCCCTGCGCGCCCGAGGTCAAGAAGGCCATGATCGAGTGGATGGGGCCCATCATCAACGAGACCTATGCCTCCAGCGAGTCGGGCCTGGTCACCTTCATCGGCTCGGCCGACGCGCTCACCCACCCGGGCAGCGCGGGCCTGCCGCTGCAGGACGCCGAAGTCCGCATCCTGGACAGGCAGGGCCAGGGCCTGCCCACGGGCGAGGTGGGCCTGATCTACGTGCGCCAGCCCGCCTATGCCGACTTCACCTACAAGGGTAACGAAGAGGCCCGCCGCAAGATGGACCAGGGCGGCCTCATCACCCTGGGCGACATGGGCTACCTGGACGAGGAAGGCTTTCTCTACGTCTGCGACCGCGACTCGGACATGGTGATCTCCGGCGGCGTGAACATCTACCCGGCCGAGATAGAGAACGAGCTGCTCAGACACCCCGGCATAGCAGACTGCGCCGTCATCGGCGTGCCCGATGCCGAGTACGGCGAACGGCTGCTGGCCCTGGTCGAACCCGGCCAGTCAGGCACACTGCCCGAGGCCGAACTGAAAGAATGGCTGCGCGGCCGGCTGGCGGCCTACAAGCTGCCGCGCAGCTTCGTCTTCCAGCGCCTGCCCCGCGACGACAACGGAAAGATCGCCAAAAGAAAGCTGCGCGACGCCCACTGGGGCGCGACGCAGCGCAAGATCTGAACCCGCCAACACCGAAAGAGAAGGAGACAACGCATGAACAAGGCCATCGCATTGCTGCTTGCCGCTGCGGCCACCGCAGCCGCAGCCCCCGGGTTCGCCCAGTCCGACTACCCCAGCAAGCCCATCAAGCTCATCGCCCCGTATGCGCCGGGCGGCTCGGTCGATGTGCTGGCCCGCACCCTGGCCACGCACCTGTCCACGGAGCTCAAGCAGTCCGTGGTCGTGGAGAACCGGCCGGGCGCCAACACCATGATTGCCGCATCGGCAGTGGCGCGCTCGCCGGCCGACGGCTACACCCTGCTGCTGGCCAGCAATGCCAGCATGGTGCTCAACCCGCTGCTCTACAAGAAGCTCAGCTACAACCCCGACCGGGAGCTGAAGCTCACCAACATCCTGGCCGAGGCCCCGCTGGTGCTGGTCACCAACAGCCAGACCGGCATCAAAAACGTGGCCGACCTCAAGGCCTACTCCAAGGCCCACGCGGGCAAGCTCAACTACAGCTCGGTCGGCCTGGGCAACCCGCTGCAGCTGACCACCGAGCTGATCAAGTCCCGCCTGGACGTGGCCGCCACCCACATTCCCTTCAACGGCAGCGCGCCGGCCCTCACCGCCCTCATGGCCAACGACACCCAGCTCATGGTGGACGTGGCCGGCACCTCCCTGCCCCACATCAAGGCCGGCAAGCTGGTGGCCATTGCCACCACCGGGCCGGAGCGCTCGCAGTTCCTGCCGCAGACGCCCACCATTGCCGAATCGGGCGTGCCGGGCTTCAGGGCCTCCACCTGGTTCGGCATTGCCGTGCCCGCAGGCACGCCCGCGGACGCGCGCAACACGTTGCAGGCAGCCGTCAACAAGGTCATGCTCAACCCCGAGTTCGCCAGTGCCCTGGGCAACCAGACCCTGGCCGCCAGGAAGCCCCAGACCCAGGCCCAGCTCGACGACTTCCTGGCCGCTGACGGCCAGATGTGGCGCAAGGTGATCGCGGACAACGCGATTGCGCTGGAGAACTGAAGACCGAAAAGGTGATGAACTAAGGGCCTAAGGGCCGGACACCTCGGCCTGCTCCACGAAGCGCAGCAGGCTGGCCCTGAGGAACTCGGTCATCACCTTGACGGCATGCGAGGGCCGCCGGTCCTCGGCCGTGATGATGTACAGCCTGTCGCCCAGGCCGGACACCGTCCAGTCCGGGCACACGCGCTGCACCGCGCCCGATCGCAGCTCGTCCATCACCATGTAGTTGGGCAAGGTGGCCACGCCGCTGCCCCGGAGCATGGACTGCTTGAGGAAGGGGAAATGCTCGCTGGTGATGCAGGGCTCGCACTTGAGTGCAATCTCCTGCTGCCCCTTTTTCACCGAGACGGCATAGGTCTTGCCGTCGCCGGGCGGCGTCAACAGCACGCCGTGGGGAATCTCGGCGGGGTCGTGGAACGGCCGCGCCTTGGCATAGGCGCTGCTGGCATACAGGCCAAAGCCCACCGGCCCCAGATCGCGCGCCACCAGGTGCTCCTGCACGTCGCGCGCCACGCGCACGGCCACATCCACCTGGGCGCTCATGGGATCGCTCACCCGGTTGGAGAACAGCACGCGGATGCGCACCTGCGGGTGCCGCTTCTGGAAGGCCAGCAGCATGTCGGCCAGGTACAGCTCGCCCAGGCCCGTGGGAATGCTCAGCCGCACCGAGCCCGTCACCACATGCTGCAGCGCGTCGATGGCGCCCTGCGCCGCCTCCACCTCCTGGATGATGCTGCGCCCGTGCTCGTACAGCACCTCGCCCGCCGCCGTCAGCAAAAAGCTGCGCGTCGTGCGGTGCAGCAGGGTCACGCCCAGCGCCGTCTCCAGCGCCTTGAGCTCCTTGCTCACCTT
Organism: Delftia sp. S65; assembly: GCF_016516495.1. Classification (NCBI taxonomy): domain Bacteria; kingdom Pseudomonadati; phylum Pseudomonadota; class Betaproteobacteria; order Burkholderiales; family Comamonadaceae; genus Delftia; species Delftia sp. S65. Next base: position 23,978 of record NZ_JACVUR010000061.1, on the reverse strand, counting down.
GGAGCGCGTGATGTCGCGCTTGCGCGCCGCAGCGCTGAGGCTGCGCGCGTCCACGATCTCTACGAAATTGCGGATGAGGTTGATGTCCATGGCTTGAGAGCGGCAGGTCAGGCGGGCCGCCTTGTTCGCGGCCTTGTGCGCGGCCGCAGGCAACGCGCCCGGACCGCCACCCCCGGACTATGGCACCGTCACCACGCCTGGCCCCGCCACCCGTGGGCGCCGGGACACAGGGCTTTCCCCGGTGCCCGCCGCATCAGTCCAGGCTGATCTGCGACGAAGAAGCCACCTGCTTCCAGGTCGTCACATCCTTGAGGATCACCGCGCCGAACTGCTCCGGCGTATTGGCCACCACCGTGCCGCCCAGCTCCGCCAGGCGCTGGCGCAGTTGCGGATCGGCCAGGGCCTGCACGCTGGCCTTGTGCAGCTTGTCGCGGATGTCCTTGGGCAGGCCCTTGGGCGCCAGCAGGCCGTTCCAGGCCTGCACGGCGTAGCCGGGCACGCCGGACTCGGCAAAGGTCGGCACATCGGGCAGCTCGCTGCTGCGCTGGGCCGTGGCCACGGCCAGCGGGCGGATCTTGCCGGACTTGATGTGCGGCAGCGAGGCCGGCAGCGGCTCCCACAGCATGGACACCTGGCCGCCGATCAGATCGGTGAAGGCCGGGCCAGCGCCACGGTAGGGCACATGCATGATCTGCACGCCCGCCTTGGCCTTGAACAGCTCCATGGCCAGATGACCCAGACCGCCCGCGCCCGAGGACGCATACGACAGATGGCCCGGCTGCGCCTTGGCCAGCGCGATCAGCTCCTTCAGATTGGCCGCCTTGACCGAGGGATGCACGCTGAGCACGCCCGGCACCGTGATCACCTGGGTGATGGGCGTGAAATCCTTCACCGCGTCATAGGGCAGCTTGGTGTAGACGGCCGGATTCGTGCCGTGCGTGCTGGACGTGGCGCCCAGCAGCGTATAGCCGTCCGGCTTGGCATCGGCCACGAAGCGCGTGCCCAGCGAGCCACCGGCACCGGCCTTGTTCTCCACGATCACCGAGGCGCCCAGCACCTTGCCCAGCTGCTGCGCGAACAGGCGGTTCACCACATCGGCCGTGCCGCCGGGCGGAAACGGCACGATCAGGCGGATGGGCTCGGCCGTGGGCCAGCCGGCATCGGCTGCCAGGGCCGACTGCGCGGGCGCCAGGGCGCCCAGGGCCAGGGCCGCCGTGGTTGCAGACAGGCTGCGGATCATGAAATTGCGGCGTTGCATAGGATTTTTCTCCTCGTTGAAATTCTTCGGGACCAAGACCGGCCAGTCACTGGCCAGTAACCCGCCAGTCATCGGCCCAGGCGCTCCAGCCAGGCCAGCACCCGGCCCAGCACCTCGTCGCCATTGGTGTCCAGCATGCAGAAATGCGAATTGCCGGTAATGCCTGCGGCCGGCAGGTCCAACACCTCGGCGCGGCCGCCCAGGCGGCGCAGCAGCTGCCAATACACATCGGTCTGCGCGCGGTACTTCTGCCACTGCGGGCTGTGCGCGAAATGGTCGCCCCACACCGCCAGGTGCGGGATGGCCGAGGCAGGCGTGAAGGCATCCGCCCCCTCCTGCCCCTGTTGCTCCTGCTGCACCACCGGCATGCCCGTAGGCTCCACGCCCACCACGGCGCGCACCAGGTGCGGCTTGCGGATGGCCGCATGCGCGGCAAAGCCACCGCCCTGGCTGTGGCCCAGCACCACACAGGGGCCGAATTGCTCCAGCAAGGCGTCATAAGCAGCCATGGTCATGGCCTCATGCCCCAGCCAGCGCGGCACCATCTGCCGCACCAGGGCACCAAAATTCTCATGTGGAAACCGCTGGCCAACGAAGGGCTCGCCCACACCGTCGCCCGAAGGCGCGCCATGGCCTATGCGAAACAGCTGCCACGCCTCCTCGGCACTGCGGAACACGGGCGCCTCGGCATAGATCTCGGGGAACATCGCCCAGCCCGCGCGGCCGCGCTCCACGGCATCGCAGACCACCACGTCATGGCCGGCCTCCAGCAGGCGCCACAGCCAGCCCTGGCGCCCATCGGGCGTGGACTCCCACTGCGCACCCGTCATGCCGCCGCCGTGCCACAGCAGCACGGGCAGGGGGCTGCGCGGACGCGCCAGCCGGTACTCCATGGCGTACATCTGGCCCACGGAATAGCTGCCATTCATGTCCAGCGGCCGCTCGCCGCCATTGCGCACCACTTCCCTGTGCTGGATCGGCAGATCCCGCACCGTGCGCTGCGCACCGCCAATGAAATGGCTTTGCATCTTCCTGAGGCAAACTTCAGGCATAACAGGGCTTCTCTCGCATGCCGCCATGCTAGGCATGCCCCGCCTTGGTGCTGTGCCGATTGCGGCGGCGCTGTGCCGGATCAGCACAGCCCTGCACCCACCCTACCCATGCACGAACTCAACCTCAAACTGCTGCAGGACCTGCAGGCCCTGGCCGACACCGGCAGCCTCTACAAGGCCGCCGAGCGCCGCCACATCACCCACCCTGCCTTTGGCCGCCGCATCCGCGCGCTGGAGGAATGGGCGGGCACGCCCCTGGTCGAGCGCGGCCACCAGTCCACCACGCTCACGGCCGCCGGCAAGACGCTGCTGGCCTCGGCCCATGAAGTGCTGGGCATCCTGGAGCAGACCCATGGCCTGCTGCAGCGCCCCCACCGCACGCGCGACGAGACCATCACCATCGCGGCCGGCCGCACGCTGTCCTGCCGGGCATCATCACCGCCCTCAACCAGGCCATGCCCCAGCTGTGCTGGAAAGTGGTCACCACCAGCCTGGACTACGGCGTGGAAATGCTGCTGCAAGGCAAGGTGGACCTGCTCATGTGCCACGCCCAGCCCGCCATCGAAGGCAGCCTGCAGGGCCACCACCTGGCCTGGCTGCCCGTGGGCCAGGACACGCTGATCCCCGTCAGCATCCCCCTGGTCCCCCAATTGCCCAAATACGCCCTGCCCGCCCACGGCGGCGGCCCGCTGGTGCCCTACCTGGACTACGCGCAAAGCATGTCCCTGGGCAAGATCCTGCGCAGCCACCTGCACGAGCTGTGCGACACCACGCGCCTGCGCACCGTCTACGAGGCCGACCTCGCCGACTCCCTGCACGCCATGGTCCACCAGGGCCTGGGCCTGGCCTGGCTGCCGCTCACCCTGGTCAAGGCCGACCTGACCGAGGGCCGCCTGGCCCGCGCGGCCGGGCCCGACAAGGACGTGCCCATCAACGTGCGGCTCTACCGGCGGCCTGCGGCCCAGAGCAAGCCGCTCACGCGCAGGGTGTGGGCGGGGTTGGAGAATCTTTATGGGAGGAGTCAGAAATCTTGAATAGCATCGCCACCACCAATAGCAGCAAGCAAACAGGCGGCATCAAGACTCTTTCAATATTGAGTAAATCTCAATAACCAGAAAAATTAAGATAATCGGCAATATTATCTTTGCAAACATTGGTAGATATTTATAAACACTTTCTCTCATCGACTCTGGCAGAAGCCAGCCAAAGACAAACATCAACGCCACAAACCAGATAACTGATGCCACGATGGCGCCCGAAATGAAGCTCACCGGATGTGTCGATACGGCGGCCATCCCTCCTAGAAAGACTACCGTGTCAATCCACGAATAGGGATTTGCTAGAGACAACTCCCCCATGCGTAGAAAATCACCCCTGAGACGATCACTACCCACCGCATCCACGGAAAGGCCTTTGCGATCAATCGAGAGAAACAAATACACAATATAAAATACTGCCAACACCCTGATGCTCATACCCACAGCAGAGATTCCGCTGGTCATCCCAAACAGCAACGCCCCCGCCGCAATCAGAAATGCATCAGAGGCAACCGCGACAAATGCCATCGAGAGAAGACCTCTTCGCAAGACGCACATCTTGATGAAGAAGATATCTTTTGGGCTGGGAATACTGATGATTCCCAGACCGAAAGCTATACCGAGAAAGAAAGTATCCTCATCCATCAATTTATCTCTGCATTACCAAATGATATATGATTTTCCTGAATATGCCGTGAGAAATTCATCAATCTTCTTTTGTAGAAACTTGAATAATTTTTATTCAAATCCGGATTAAGAAAATAGACCACTGAAGTTCTATTCATTTCCAATTGATTGTCCACAGAATGATATATCGATTTGATCGCATGGTCTGACAAAATCGATAGTGCCGAGCCGGCCATCACAATAAATTCTCCATCTGCAAAATTTACTTGCTCCATTACTTTCCCATTATGCAAGGAAAGCCCCTTTGAGTTAGCTGTTATGAATGTAAGAAAGTGGCCATCCTCATGCGGCTCTTGAGCATAATCCCTACCATTGACTGCATTGTCTTTATAGTAAAGACATGCCTGCAAATATGAATAACATCGCCCAGATGGTTTATCATCCATGTCGAATTTAGAGAATATCTCATCCAAAATACAATCTGCAAGCCTGCTCATCCTATTCTCCAACTGCTCGGCCAATTTGTAGACCATTGCATCAGTCACGCCATTTTTCTTGTTTACTTCACTCCTTGAATACCAATAACAAAATCTCTCACAAATATCAGCATAGCTATTGATGTTGGAAAATTCGCTACCAATCCCCATAAATCCATCGCTGTGTTTCTGATCGGAATGAGACAATTTATACTCGAAATCGGAACTACGCACAGACTCAGCAAATTCAAGGACAAGGTTATACAAATCATCATCGACCGAAAACTTACAATAACCATCTTTGATGATTCTTTGAACCACACTTTCCAAAGTACCAATTTTCCCAACGGCTAGATTTGGCCTAATTCCAATTTCATTCATCACAACACTCCCAGCTGATTCCAAAAATTAAGCGTTCAGTTGAACCGAACGTGCGGCAAATATCATTACAATTCTTCAGAAGCCCGCCCTCCATTGCAGATACTAGTTGCCGCGCATTTATTTTTCCATAGTTTCGTCTTAGGAAAATTCTGGTTTTTAGCAATCAACCCAACTCCCCCTGAAAACCAAGGCATCGAGAGTCTGATCGGTCAAGAAATTCGCAACTTATCGCTCTCTCGCACAGTCTGTATCCCATAAACACAAGGGGCATTTGAACTTGCCAGCGCCGCCTCCATCGTCGTTAGACGGGAAGTGCGAAAGCCTCATTTCCTTGCCGGCAAGCGGCAAATCCAGGTGCAATGCTGGGTGCCCAAGCAAAACACTTCACTCGAAAATTCATCCGTGAACCGGAATTTCTGCCTTGCTGGTCAAGCACGCCAGCCTGAACCATGGTTGTCATTGGCATCGTGGCGGCCGCAGCCTCTGCCCAGGGCTTTCCCCTTGGCCCCGCTGCAGCCTTGAACTAGCATGGCCTGCACCGCCCCGGCCGGGGCGGATCTTCCTTGGGCATCGATGAGCTTTCCCGTTCAGATTCCGATCCGAGTCCCGTGCCCTCCGGGCGCCTGCATCTGCGAGCACGACGCCCTGCTCGCCGACTCCATGGCTGACCAGCGCATCCTGCGACTCACCAAGGAAGAGGAAAAACGCCTGCTGCTACGGTTGGAACGCATCACCAGCCTGCAGGACCTGCGCCATGTGGAGCAGCGCATGTATGAGCAGCTTGGCATCCGCGTGCGCATCGAGCCCGGCGCCAGCGAAGTGCGCACCGTGCGCGGCATACAGATCGAGGTCCTGCCCATGCGCGGGCTGTGCAGCAAGACGCGGCAGGCGATTCCTACGGCGATTCGGCGGGGGATGGAGAGGACGCCTGAGGTGGCGTTTGAGTTGTTGGATGAGGGTGGGTTGTTTGGGTGAGGGTTTTGACGGTGGGGGGAGCGGGTTACGGCCAAGAGCGGCTGGCCACGGCAAACTTCTGAGCGGCAGCTTCAGGCTGTTTGCGGAAGTTCACCAGAGACCGCTTAGTGGCACTTGATTGCTCGACAACTGAGCCTTGGAGGACGTGAGCGAGGGCTACGATTCTTTGTCGCCTGCCCTCGCGCACATAGCTCGATGGTGACGGAAATCTAAATCCTTGAGGCGCAGCCCCGGCACCTCGTTTAGCACCGCCGAGCAGGCGTGAAGCGCTTCGCTTAGGCCGTCAGCCTGCCGCTTCCTCAACCTGCGGGCTGCGCATTAGATGGATGGTCTTAAACGACTCTCCAAGGAAGCTGAACTTCTTCGAGAACAGAGATGCTACTCGCGTGTCTGCGGTGGCGAAGAAGATTTGCCGACCCGAGTTCACCGCCAGGTCGCGCAGGTAGTCTAGGAACGACAGAGCGTTGAGGTCGTCGATGTGCGCGATTGGGTCGTCGATGAGTAACATGGGAGGGGCTGCCCCGGCGGTGCGATTCCTGGCAAGGAAGATTGACAAAGCAAACGCGGCTCTCTGCCCGGTGCTAACCTCGTCGAGCGTGCGGGGGTCATGACCATCCGCGGTCCGCAGAAGAACATTCGGGCTTCCGACGTACTCGTATTCCCGCGGCGAGTGGATGCGCGAGAACACCTCATTGATTTGGCCGCCGATGGCGTCAAGCGCCTCCCGCGTTGCGTTCTCCAGGGAAGCGTTCTCAATGAGGTCATCTAAGACCTTGCCCGCGTCTAGGAGCGCTTTTTCCTCGTCGCGATGCTTTCCGAGGCTGAGCTTCCAGCCTTGAATCTTCTTCAGCAAGTCCCGCTGCTCGGCCGAGCTATCTGAGTCGCTGCGCGACGCTTCGTCGGCTTGCTTGAAGGCGGAGGCTACGGCTGCGATGCGTGCCTGAACCTCGACGAGCGGAACATCGTCCTCGACAGCAAGATAGGAACGAAGTCCTGCAGCATTGTTTGTAGCGGCAAGAAACTCGTCTTGCAGCGCAACAAGTGATGCGAAGCTGCCGATTGGCTCAACGCGCGTGTCCCAGTCGTCAACGGCGACAGACCGAGCGAAGCCCCGGATAGCCTCAATAAAACTACCCATGCTACTGCGGCAATCATCCAAAACTTTTCGCGTCTCTTCCACGGCGTTCGACTGCCGCAACCTTTCTCTCAACACACTGTCAGCGGTGAGATTGCTGGACTCGGTCTCGAATAGCCCAGAGATTCGGCGCCACACCAAATCCGCCTCCTTACTGGAGAATCCCGCGCTGCCAAGGTCTTGCCCTTCCTTAATGACGCGTTGCAGCTCCAACTGCGCTTGATTTGTCCGCTCACGTAGTCCGACTAGTTCTTCCAAAACCTCCTTGGGCGTGGTTGCCCCCCCCAGCTGTAGTTGCAACGCAAACTTCTGGCAGAGCTCAACGGCACCGGCCCAACTCCGCGCTTCGTTCGCCTCGTTCCCCGCCAGCCGCAACGACTCCGCAAGAGCCTCGACCTCCCGCGTAGTCTCCGGCCCTGAGGTGAGTTCCTCAATGAAATGCATCAATGCGCCGCTGGCATGTACTGTGCGGCAGACTGGACACATGTCCGGGTTCTCCAGCGACTTGAGCGCTTCCTTCGCCGCGTCCTTCAGCTTTGCAGCTGCAGTAGCACGAGCCGACGCGGCACGGCCGTGAAGGTCCAGGGCTTGCTGAGCACGGATGAACCTCGCGTGGGCGACAGTGGCCGCTTCGCCCGCAGCTTTCACGGCATCTCGCAGTTGGAGGGAGGCGTACTGCTGCGGTACCTGCGGCAGGTCGCCGGCGACTAGGCCTCCGAGACGTGTAGCCAGCTGTTCTGAGACCTCACGAGCCGACTTGTATCGACGGCGCACGTCATGAAACCCCGCGGACTCATACGCAATCCACCGGTCCAGGTTTTTGACGTTGTCCTCAAGCTCCTCCATCTTTGAGACGAGTCGCTTCTCATGCTCGAAGCTTCCAACAAGCTGCTTGTCGATGGGCTTTGCGTTGCCGACGGCAGCCTCCAGATGTGCCCAACGATGCTCGACATCCTTAATGGTTCGGGCTGCGTCTCCGAGGGACACTAGCGCTTGCACGTGCGCCAGAGCGGCCAGAAGCTCCTGGCCCTCTCTCTGCGTGGGAACACCGGCTTCAGCTGACCTATTCCAACCGAGGCCCGCAAGCGCGGCGCGATATGCGTCCGTCAGTGTTTTTGCGATGGACGGTTTGCCTTGAAGCTCCTTCAGCCGCCACTCGAAAACAGTCAATTCGGCCTGCAGCCCTTCGGCGCGACGATGTGCCTTGTCCCAAGCCTTATCCATATCGGCTCGAATCTTCTGCAAGTAGTCAAACGTCGTAGCGGCTGACGAGCCCACCAACAACCGGCTCAACTCAGTCTTGATGTCATCTGGCTTCAGATTTCCGGACAAGCGATAAGCAGCATCGGTGTCGAGAAAGTTGTAGAGCGAGAAGCTGTCAACGATGTCGGCAATGCTTTGCGCTTTGCGGTTGTACCAAGCAAGATTTCGAGCCTTTATGCGAGGGCCTTCTGCAGTGGATGAAAGCTCGAACGTGTTGCCACCTGCGCCCGGCCGCAGCTTCCCTTTGAGACGCACCGGCCCCACGGCCGTGCTTCTGCGGTTGTTTCCGCAATAGAAGTATTCGACAGCCTCGAGCAGAGATGTTTTTCCGCTTCCGTTCGCACCCACGAGCAGCGTGACGTCGCCGAAGTCATAGGTCTTGCCGTTGTGTACCGACCGGAACGAAGCGATGTTCAGGCTGAGTAGCTTCGCAGTCGCCAACGGCGTGTCGGCAGCGTTCAGCTCTTTCACCTGCTGCTTACCGTTCGCAACCGCACCTGCTTCGCGCTGGGCAATCTTCTCCACAACTGTGGTGCGAGGGGTCGGAGCGTCAAGCAATAGCTCGAGCCCAGCAGCTGACAAGCGTTGCCGCCAGTCCGTTAGCACGTCGTACGTGCTTCCGTGCTTCGCTGCCTCGAACAGCTTCGGCCCTCCCAGTTGAGATTCGAGGTCCTCCTGCGAGATGACACGCTTGCGCGCGTAGTCCTTGTCAGCCTCGATTACGGCTTTCGCCTCAGCAAATTGAGGACTGGCCTTCGAGTTCGGGCCGGCAACGATATAGAGGTACTTGTTCCATCTCAGGTCGCCTGGCGCGTCGAAAAAGTCGTCAGCAAGGATGCGTTCTTGGAAGTCGCGTAGGTGAAGCGAGCGCTCCACCACGTCATCAGCGAAGTCGACGTACGCAACCGCGTAGGTCTGGTTACCGAGCTTTTTCTCGCCGCGTACAACGGAATCGTCGACGTCGTGAAGCCCGACGAGTAGATGAGACAGCGCTTCACGCGCAGCTTGCATCTCAGGCATGTCACTGTCCTCCTGTGATGGACGCCATGCTGCTTCCATCGTAGGTAATGTCAGTCTGCTGCTTTATGTCGGCGAATTTCGTAACGCCAGCGACCGTGCGATAGCAGATGGCCACGCGCTCCTTGTGGTCCTTGTTTTCCTTTCGCAGGAGTTCGAACGCGTTCTCACCAATCCTCTTGACCATATCCATCGGCGGGTTGTCACCGAGGTAGGCCACCAGAGCCGGACGCACGCCGGTCTTGATGACATTGGTGTTTGGAGAGTCGGGAGACCACGTTATCGAGGCACCGCCGCCGGCAAGGTCTCTGATTTGCACGGGCAACTTCTCCGTCTGAAGGATGTGCCCCAAGGTCGCAACGCGGGTGATACGTCTATTACGTTCCTCAGAAGCTGCGACGTCGCGGTCGAGCTGAAGGGTGGCGCGGGCTACGACTTCAGACTCCGGGATGCGGCACACGTCCAGGTTGTTCACGCGATGCCACTGGTCCTTCATGCTGGGAGGACCGCATGAAAGCGATATGGCTCGCTCGATGTGCAGCCGGTTCGCGATGTCCTGCAGGCTTTGGAATGCTGCGGTGACTTCCGGGTTGGCGTTGATGACGTCGCTCCACCCCGTCTCTGGACCGCTCGTGCTTGCCATCCATGCGCCAGCATCGGCGTCCCAGTCGAAGCGCGCATCTAGCTGCGGTCCGATGAGCACGTCGTGGACCGCCGGGCCATCCTGCATGACTTTGGGAACCGTCAGCGCAAAGATGGCCTCGTCGTAGTGGAAGTGCAGGACGTGGCGCCGCTTTTCATGCCAAGTGTAGTAAAGGCCCTTGGCCTCATTGTTGGCAACCTCGTCATCCTTCACTGAGCAGCGACGCTCGGGTACATACCAAGCTGAACCGCTCTCGTTCTTCCAGGCGTTCGCGTGGGCGGGGGAGTCGTGTTGAACGACGTTGTGAGCCCAGTTCAAGCAGACGATGTCGCAGTCGGTAGCGACCGGACTGCGTCGGAAGACTTCATTGCGGTACCTGCGGTAGTCGGTGTGTTTGGGCTTCGGGTTCAGCTGGATGTGGATGAGGATAGCTCTGTCCGACAGCTTCTTATTGGCATCAAGGTCCTCGCCCAGGTCCAGCGCGTCGGAGCAGATGATGGTAGATAGCTTGATGTACCCGTCTTTGCCCTGGAACCGATAGATGGCGCGGCCACAGCGCAGTTGTTTGTTTTCAAAGCCGTGGTCATCCCTAGATGGCGCAGTCTTGAACTGGAACAAGACGACCCGCTTGAGCGCCTGCTGCGAGTCACGAGTGACGAAGCAATACGCTACGGGGTCAAAGTAGTTGCCCTGCACCGCTGGCGCAGGGTCATCTTCGTAGATTACGTCGCAATGGCCAGCGCAGTCAGCTTTAAAGGCCTCGAGTCTCTCGGGGGTCATGCTTTCGCATCCCAGCACCCAAAGTGCGCCGTCTGCGGGAAAAGGCCCACCCTTTGCCGCCTTCGCCAGCGAGCTTACCGGGAGAAAGTATTCCGGCGTGACCACGAGCTGGTCACCACGCACTGCGGCCATCGCGAGAAGGGCGTCGGCCCTGGCGGCTGCGATGGCCAAGTCTAGGTGCCCAATTCGGTGGGAGTCTGCGTAGATGGGACCCGACGGCTGGAGTAGCAGCGCGCGGTAGCTTTGATGCGTGGCTTGGAGCGCAGCCAAGTCGGGCGTCTCCAGACCCCGCAAGGCAAGTACATCTTCGACGTCACTGATGAATACGGGCAAAGCCATTTCCCTTCCTATGACTGTGAACACCCTTTGCAAGATAGTAGCAATTTGTTGCCTACTTGTTGATGGTGCCGTATCAGCTCGAAGCCGCCTCCGGCAAGAGGGCATCTGGGATGCCGCCGCTCGCGGTTCAGCTTCAACGTTGAAGGACACCTTCAAGTCCCCGAGATGGACGAGTCGATGGACTGCAATCGCTGCATCGCAGACATAGGCCGACAAAAATCGAACGGCACTAATGCCGTCGCAATCCGCCTTCCACGCAACCCAAACGCCCTACCCGTTCAACACCTCGCTCACCCTCTTACGCACCGCCCTGCTCGCCTGCCCATACCTGAGCAACAACTCCGCCACCTCATCATCCGTATCCGAATAGAAAAACGCCATCGGAACCTTGAGCACTTCCGCCAACTTGCGCGCGGTCAGGAGGTCTGGTCTGTGTTTCCCCAGCTCATAGCGATTGACCCGTGGCCAACCACAAACTGGTAGGCACCTGCCTCAAGTCCATCCGGCAGCCCCCATCTTCTTGAAAGCCCTGTCAATCAGCTACGCAACTCGTAGTATCTGCGTCACGGCAAACCGGCAAGCATCATCCCTTTCTGAAGGAGATGCAATGTCAGACGCCAATGGAATGCTTCGTGGAGAGTCGAACCCATGAAGCACATCCCCCCATCCCCTCCCCCCGAAAACACCCAGACCCAGAAGCTCGCAACAGCGCTACACGAAATGGACCGTTTCGTGCAGCAAGGCTGTGCGCCGAGGTTTCCGCCCTGGCCCAGCTGGCGCTGGCCTGGCTGGAGATCCCCGAGGGCCATCAGCGGCTGGACGTGGTGGCGCAGGCGCTGGTGACCATTCGCAACAGCGCTGAATCGCTGGCGGAGTTCGCGGGCAGTGAAGCCCGGGTGATGAACTGCGAGTACGAGGACCAGGCGGAGGTGCGCCGCAGCGAGGCGGCCAAGGTGGCTGCCGAAGAGGCCGGGCATGTGTACACCGTGGTGGGGCCTGCGGTGGCGCGCGGCGTCAGGTAGTCCCGGAAGTACTGGGTCTGCGCCCCGTTGCACCTTGCACCGCCGTCTATCCCTTGCGTGTGCGAAACAGCAGCCACAGCAGATACACCCCGCCCAGCAGCCCCGTTACCAACCCGATGGGCAGATGCAGGCGCACGGGTGCCCACTGGCTGAGCATGTCGGCCGCCAGCAGCAGAACGGCGCCCATGGCTGCCGCCGTGAACAGGGGCACGTCGGGCGACAGGCCCAGGCGCCTGGCCACCTGGGGCGCGGCCAGCGCGATGAAGGCGATGGGCCCTGCCGCTGCCGTGGCGATGGCGGTGAGGGCCACGGCAGCCATCACCATGGTGAGCCGCGTGCGCGGCACGTTGACGCCGAGCTGGGTGGCGGCATCGTCGCCCAGCTCCAGCAGGTTGATGCGGCGGGCGCACCACAGCACGATGGGTACGATGGCGATGAAGCCCAGCGCGGCGGGTACGACATGCGCCCAGGTCCGCGCGCTGAGCGAGCCGGCCAGCCAGCGCTGCGCGGCGACGGCCCGGTCCAGGTCACCCATGACCAGCAAGATGGTGTTCAGGCCCGAGAGCGTGGCCCCCACGCCTATGCCCACCAGCACCAGCCGGTAGCCGCCGCCAGCACGCCGGCCTCCGGACAGCGCAAGCACGACCGCCGCTGTGGCCATGCCCGACAGCACGGCGGCCAGCGATGTCCACAGCGGCCCGGCGTCACCCAGCACGATGAGCGCAATCGCCCCGCTGGCCGCGCCGGTGGTGAAGCCGATCACGTCCGGCGAGCCCAGCGCGTTGCGGGAGATGGACTGGAAGATGGCACCCGCCATGCCAAGCGATGCGCCCACGAAGACGGCCGTGAGGACACGCGGCAGCCGCACCCGCTGCACGATGCGCTCAGCTGCGGGGTTGGAGCCCGTGCCCAGCAGGCTGTCGAGCACTTCGGCGGGGCTGAGGGACAGGGTTCCCGTGCCCAGCAGCAGCACCCCCAGCACCAGGGCCAGCACGACCAGCGCCATGCCCACGGCCAGCGGCCTGGGCCGCCAGAGAAACGAACAGGCTCCCCAGCGCACAACGGATGTGTTCACGGAGGTCTTCATAGCCTGCTCAACCGGTATCTGCACGCCACCCAGACAAAGAACGGCCCGCCGATCAGGCAGGCGACGATGCCCGCAGCCACTTCGGCAGGTGCTGCGACGACGCGACCCAGCACGTCGGCACCCAGCAGCAGCACCGCCGCGTAGAGCGCGGACAGCGGCAGTATCCAGCGGTAGTCCGGCCCGCACGAGAGGCGTGCAAGATGCGGCGCCACCAGGCCGACGAAGGCGATGGGGCCCACGGCCGCCGTGGCCGCCCCGGCCAGCAGCATGACCGCCAGGCAGGCCAGTTGCGCGGTGGCGCGCACATTGACGCCAAGCGCCAGGCCCACGTCATGCCCCAGCGCCATGGCGTTGAGCTGGCCGACGATGGCCCAGGCCGCCGCCAGCCCCGCCGCCACGGCGGCCGCCAGCACGGCGGCGCTGGCATAGCCGCTGCCCTCCAGGGAACCGGCCGCCCAGTGGCGAAAGCCGTCGAAGACTTCCGGGGGTGCGTTGAGCAGGATGATGCCGGCGCTGGAGGTGAGCATGACCGACAGGCCGGCCCCGGCCAGGACCAGGCGCACCGGGTGCGCGCCCGCGCCCCGGGACTGGCCGAACGCGAAGACGGCAGCGCCCGCCAGCCCCGCGCCGGCAAAGGCGCACCAGACGTACTGGAGCACGGACGTCAGGCCGAAGGCCGTCATGCCGATGAGCACGGCCAGCGCCGCACCCGCGTTGACGCCCAGCAGGCCCGGCTCCGCCAGGGGATTGCGGGTGACGGCCTGCATGAGCGCGCCGGCCACGCCCAGCGCCATGCCGGCCAGGATGGCCACCACGGTGCGGGGCATGCGCAGCAGGCTGACGATCAGGTGCTGGTCATCACGCAGGTCCGGAGCCCGCAGCGCGCCGAGGATGTCGGCCAGCGCAATGTCGCGCGAGCCGACGGTGATGCCGAGCACGGCGATGATGGCCAGCGCCAGCAGCCCGCCTGCAAGGCCCAGCCAACGCCTGCAGTGCAGGGAGGAGCGCAAACAGGAGCGCTGGGCAGGCCGCGCCGCCGCGCCTTGGAGCCGTGCACGCATGGCTCAGCGGAAATGGCTTGCCACGGCGTCGACCATCTGCTGCCCCGAGTAGTAGTCGATGCGAAACGAGGTCGGGCCCAGCGGATAGACGCGCCGGCCGGCAACGGCGGGCAGGTTGGCCAGCAGCGGATCGTCCAGGAAGGCCTGCACATCGCCCTGCGAGGCGCCGAGCAGGAAGACGGAGTCGCCGGTGATGGCAGCCGAGAGATTCTCGCGGGAGATGAATTCGAAGTCCGAGGCGCGTGTGACCTGGGCGGCCAGCGCGGGCGGCAGGCCCTCCACCTTGAAGCCCAGTGCGGCCAGCAGCCGCGCATGGGGGCTGGCGGCGCGGCCTATGGAGTAGCTGCCGGCCAGGTTGTAGGCGACGATGCTGACGGGCTGGGCCGGGGGCGTGATGGAGGCGGCGGTCTGCGCCACATGGGCATCGAAGCGGGCAATGGCTGCGGCGGCCTGCTTCGCATGGCCCGTGATGCGGCCCAGCTCGGTGGCGATGTCCTGCCAGGACTGGCTGGAGTAGTCGACCACGACCATGGGCACGCCCTGCGCCTGCAGTTCGGTGCGGTGCTGGGCCACGCTGTCGGCCCCGGTGGCGGAGGCCACCAGCAGGTCGGGGCTGGCGCCGATGGCGGCCTCAATGTCGAATTGCAGGTTGCGGTAGAGCACCTGCACGCCGCGCTTGTCGGCAACCGCGGCCCATTGCGAGAAAAAGCCCTTGTCGTCGGTCATGCGGCTGGGCGTGGTCGCGGCGGTCGCAACGACCGGCGCATCGATGGCCAGCAGGATGCCGGTCACGCTGGGCGAGGTGGAGACGATGCGCCGGGGCAGCGGTGCATGGTCTGCGTGTGCTGCAGCCGGCGTATCCGATGTATGCGGTGCGGCGCCCGCCACGGGAACGGCGGCACGTGGAAACCATGCGAAACAGGCCAGCACGGCCAGTGCGGCGGCCGCGCCCAGGGCGGCAAGTTTGAGTCTGTTCATCTCGATCCGAAGCGACAGGGCCGGGCGCCAGGGCGGCGTCTTCAGCGTATTCCGTATTGTAGAATTCATTCCACATTGCAAACACCGAAGGACCTATCGATTGTGGGAAATGACCGGCCATGACGCAGCGCCTGAGTGCTGATGCGGTGACGCTGCGCTACGGCGAGCGCACGATTTCGCAGGGCCTGTCCCTTGCCATTCCCGATGGCTCCTTCACCGTCATCGTGGGGCCGAATGCCTGCGGCAAGTCCACCCTGCTGCGCGCGCTGTCGCGGCTGCTGGTGCCGGTGGCCGGGCAGGTCATCCTGGATGGCCGGCACATCTCGCAATTTCCCGCCAAGGAGGTGGCGCGGCGCCTGGGCCTGCTGCCGCAAAGCGCGATGGCGCCCGAGGGCATCACGGTGGCGGACCTGGTGGCGCGGGGGCGCTACCCCCATCAATCCTTCCTGAGGCAGTGGACGGACGCGGATGAGCAGGCCGTGGCCGAGGCCATGCAGGCCACCGATGTGGCAGCACTGTCAGACCGCCTGCTGGACGAGCTGTCAGGCGGCCAGCGCCAGCGGGTGTGGATTGCGATGGTGCTGGCGCAGCAGACGCCGATCCTGTTGCTGGACGAGCCCACGACGTTCCTGGACATCGCCCACCAGATCGAGCTGATGGAGCTGCTGGCGGATCTCAACGACGCCGGCCGCACTGTGGTTGCGGTGCTGCACGACCTCAACCAGGCCTGCCGCTATGCCTCGCACCTGATCGCCATGCGCGACGGGCGCATTGCCGCGCAGGGCGCGCCCGGGGCGATCTTCACGGAGCAGTTGGTGCAGGAAGTGTTCGGCCTGCCGGCCGTGATCATGGCAGACCCTGTGTCGGGGACGCCGCTGGTGGTGCCCAGGGGGCGCAGGGCCGTGAATGCCATGGAGCGCGCCGCAGGGAACTGAGGCGCCCGGGCATTTTTCCCGGCGCGGCTTTCAAGGCGAATCTGCGCTGAAGGCCCGCCCGCCCGTGGACTGGTTGATCAGGCTGGCCTCGCGGAACAGTGCGACCCGGTCTTGCGGCGACTTGAGCTGGCCCAGGTCCGAGACGGTGGTGACCGCGCAGACGATTTCATGCTGCGCATCGAACACCGGCGCCGCCTGGCCCGTGACGTTGGACAGCAGGTGGCTGGTCATCTCGGACCAGCAGCGCTCGCGCACTTCGTCGAGCACGGCCTTGGCCGGCGGCTTGCCACGGAAATGGGCGGGCTGCTGGCGCCTTGCGGCGTCGATGGTGGCCTTGGGCAGGAAGGCCTGGAACACCAGGCCGCAGGCAGTGTTGTCTATGGGCAGGATGTCGCCCAGCGCCAGCGGGTTGATCGAGAAGTAGGCGCTGCGGTACCAGCGCACCAGGGTCGGCCCCCGGTCGGTCCAGATGGCGACGCCGCCGCTGAGCGCATGGCTGTGCGTCAGCGCCTTCATGCGCTGCGCCGCAATCTCCACCGCATCCACACGCTTGAGCGCGCCAATGCCGATGCTCAGCGCCGCGCTGCCCAGGTCGTACAGGCCGCTGGCCGGGTCCTGCTTGGCCAGGCCTTCCTTGACGAGGCTTTGCAGGTAGCGGTGGGCCGTGGAGCCCCCCGTTCCCGTTCGCCGGGCCACCTCGCCCAGCGCCAGTTCGCTTTCGGCATTGGCCAGGACCATGAGAAACCGGGTGGCGATGGAGACGGACTGGATGGTGCCGGAGCGCTTCTCGCCGGCTGTCGTCTGAGGTGTTGTTGTTTTCAAGGGCTGGGCTTTCTTGCCTGTACCAGGCGCATCGCAGGTGGGGGCGCAGGCGCCGCCGGTGTCGATGATACCGGCTCTGCCGAAGGCTCTGCACGGGTGCGCGCACACCATTTCTCCGCTGTTTCTTCCTTCCGCATGTGGGAATGCATTCCCTACTGTGGAATTTCAATGCATGATGGCGACCTTTGAAAAATACGAATCATTCTCATCAAAGGAAGATGCTGTGAAGCTGTGTTTCCATCGCAGGCTCCCGTCCCGGGCGGGCGCCATCGCACTCTCTACCCTGATGGCGCCGGCCGGCGCCTTTGCACAGGGCGCGTCGGGTTCCGGGGGGGAATCCAACGCGCTTGAAGCGGTCGTGGTCAGCGGAGAAAAGGTCAGGCGCGAACTCAAGGACACGGCCTCCTCCGTGTCGGTCAAGGCCGGCAAGGACCTGGCCCGCCAGGAGTCCGGCAATGCCTCGGTCCACGAGGTGCTGCACGATGTGCCCAACGTGGTCTACACCGACACGGTGGGCGCGCCCATCATCCGAGGGCAGGACACGCAGGGCCCCAACAACGGCCAGAACGTCTTTTGGGGCGGCACGGTGCCGCGCGCCACCATCAACCTGGATGGGCACTACCTCAACTACAACGAGATGTTCTTCGGCGCGACCTCGGTCTGGGATGTGGAGAGCATCGAGGTGTTCCGCGGCCCGCAGACCACCTCGCAGGGCGCCAATGCCATTGCGGGCGCCATCGTCGTGAACACCAAGGACCCCAGCTTCAAGCGCGAAGGGGCCTACCAGCTGGAGGCGGGCGACTACCACTCGCGGCGTGCGTCCATCGCCGTCTCCGGCCCCGTGGGCGAGGAGCTGGCCGCGCGGCTGGCCGTGGACTACTCGGGGCGCGACACTTTCATCGACTACACCAATCCGCAGTTCCAGCGGGGCCAGGCCGATCAGGATTTCCGCGCACTCAACGCACGCATGAAGTTCCTGTGGCTGCCCAGCAGCGTTCCGGGCCTGGAGGCCAAGTTCACCTATTCCCACAACGACAGCAACCGCCCCAGCCAGGAGGCAGCGTCCGCTCCGTTCAACGCGCTGGAGCACTGGACGACGACCATGCCCAGCTGGAAGCAGAAGACCGACACCGGCATCCTCGACCTCAGCTACGAGCTGGGCAACGGCGTGCGGCTGGTCAACCAGTCCCAGTATTCGCGCTCGTCCGTGCAGCGCTACACGGGCATTCCCGGCGAGGGCGATGCCGATATCCGCCAGAACAATGTCTCCAATGAGTTCCGCGCCCTGGTGGGCAGCGACAAGGACCGCCTGAGCGGCTTCGGCGGCGTCTACTACGCGCGCACCGGCACGGACGAAAGCCTGCTGCTGCGCGGCCTGTCCGCCTTCGACGACACGAAGAAGAACCTGGGCGTCTTCGGCGAGCTGAACTGGCGCCTGGCCGACCGCTGGACCCTGACCAGCGGCCTGCGCTACCAACAGGACGAGGTGGTGCGCACCGGCACTTCGGTGCTGGCACCCACCGCCCTCGACTACACGAAAACCTTCTCGGCCCTGCTGCCCAAGCTGTCCCTGGCCTATGCCGCCACACCGCGCTGGACCGTGGGCGCGCTGGTCAGCCGGGGCTACAACCCGGGCGGTGTGTCGCTGAACCTCACCAGCCGGCAATGGGCGTATTTCAAGAAGGAGTCGATCTGGAACTACGAGCTGTTCAGCCGCGCCAGCCTGCTCGATGACCGGCTGATGCTCAACACCAACCTGTTCTACATGGACATGCGGGATGCGCAGTACAACATCCCCGTCGTCATCTCCCCGGGCGTGGCCCAGTCCTACACCATCAACGCGGAGAAGGCCCATGCCTACGGCTTCGAGCTGGGCGCCGACTACCGCGCGCTGGACAACCTGCGGATCAAGGCCGGCGTGGGCGTGCTGCGCACCCGCATCGAGGAAATGGGCAGCAACCCCGGCTACGAGCACAACCGCTTCGCCCGCTCGCCCGGCTACAACCTGAGCCTGGGCGTGAGCTGGGACGCCAGCCCCCGGTTCAATGTCTCCGGCCAGGTGCGCCACCTGGACGGCTACTACTCCGATACCGCCAACACGCGCGCCTATGCGGTCGGCTCCAACACCATCGCCGACCTGCGCATGACCTATGCCTACAGCGCGCGCGTGCAGCTGTACGGCTATATCAAGAACGTGTTCGACAGGCGCGCACCGACGTACCTGCAGCAAAACCGCGGCATCGGCGGCATCGAGGCCAGCATGACCGCGCCGCGCATGATCGGCGTGGGCGTGCGGGGAACGTTCTGAGATGGGAATGACAGCAGACATGACAACCCGCAAACCCCTGCACATCGGCCTTTCGCTGGCCCCCACCTGGCTGAGCGGCGACGCCTGGCGGCGGCCCGGCAGCAATATCGAAGGGCTGTACTCCAGCGACTTCGCCCTGGACCTGGCCCGGCGCGCCGAGGCCGCGCACCTGGACTTCGTCTTCCGCCCCGACGTGAGCTTTCTGCCCATGGAGGCGCTGGAGACGGGCGCGGGCTTCGCCAGCCTGGACCCCACGGTGCTGATGGCAGCGCTGGCACGCGAGACCTCGCGCATCGGCCTGGTGTCCACGGTATCGACCACGTTTTTCCCGCCCTATGCGGTGGCGCGCCAGCTGCAGTCGCTGCACTGGATCAGCAACGGCCGCGCCGGGTGGAACATCGTCACGGCCCTGCAGGGCCACGAGAATTTCGGGCTGCAGGCCATGCCCGATGCCGATGAACGCTATGCGCGGGCCGCAGAGTTCACCGACGTGGTGCGCCGGCTGTGGGCCAGCTTCCCCAACGAGGCCTTGAAGATCGACCGGGACAGCGGCCGCTACGCCGATGCCTCGCTGGTCCACCCCATAGACCACGAGGGACCGCACCTGAAGGTGCGCGGCCCGCTGAACCTGCCGGAGTTCGGCGGCCCGCGCATTCCGCTGGTGCAGGCGGGCGCGTCCAGCACAGGGCGCGACTTTGCCGCATCGGTGGCAGACATTGTTTTCGCGCCCACGCCGGACCTGGACGCGGCGCTGGAGCTGCGCCGGGACCTGTCTCGGCGCGCACAGCGCCATGGCCGCCAGGCGCATGATGTGCGCCTGCTGCCCGGCCTGAGCCTGTACCTGGCCGACACCCGCGAGCAGGCCCGGGAGATGTTCCAGCAGACGCACGGCCGGGTGGACAGAGGCCGCAAGCTGGCATCGATCAAGGCCATGGTCGGCCTGGACCTGACGGACTGGCCCGCAGACCGGCCGATCACCGCAGCCGACCTTCCGCCGCCCGTGGCAACCCCGTCCAGCCGCACGCATGCGGGCCTGCTCAGGCGCCTGATGGAGCGCGAGTCATTGCGCATCGACGAGCTGCTGCAGCGGCCGGAAATCCTCTCCGCCGCGCACTGGCAGGTGGTCGGCACGGTGGACGATGCCGTGGCGCAGATCACCGAGTGGAGCGCCGCCGGCGCCATCGACGGCTTTCTGGCCGCGCCCGGCGGCTCCGTCGAGTCCCTGCATTGCGTGCTGGAGCAGCTGGTGCCGCGCCTGGTGGAGGCCGGCCTGTTCCGCTCCCGCTACACGGGCACCACGTTCATGGAGCACCTCGACGAGTCGAGGTAGGGGCTGCGCCCTGCCCTCGCCTGGCCTTCACTGCGCCCGCGTGTCGGACCCGCCATCGGGCTCGAACGCAAAGCCCACGCCATAGACGGAGCGAATCCACTCATGGCGGTCGTCCGCCGCCTTGAGTTTCTTGCGCAGGTTCTTGATGTGGCTGTCGATGGCGCGTTCGTTCACGTCCAGCGTGTCGGCGCAGGCCAGCTCCAGCAGCTGCGCGCGGGAGTACAGGCGGCCGGGCTGGCGCATCAGGGCCTGCAGCAAGGTCAGCTCCCGCTTGGTCAGCGGCAGCACGCTGCCGTTGAGCATGGCGCGGCCCTGCTCGGGCAGCAGCGTCAGGCGTTGCTGCGCGGGGCCGGGGCCGGCACTGCGGCGCAGCACGGCCTTGACGCGGGCCACGACTTCGCGCGGGGCGAAGGGTTTGCAGATGTAGTCGTCCGCGCCCAGCTCCAGGCCCAGCAGGCGGTCCATTTCCTCGACACGCGCGGTGAGCAGGATGACGGGGCTGGCGCTGTGGGGGCGGAACTGGCGCAGGATGTCCAGGCCGTCCAGCCCCGGCAGCATGATGTCCAGCACGGTGAGGTCGGGCGGGGAGCGCAGCATGCGGTCCAGCGCCTCGCGCCCGTGGCGGATGTGCTCGACTTCGTAGCCGGCATGGCGCAGGTAGTCGATGACGATGGCGGCCATGTCGGTCTCGTCTTCGACCAGGAGGATGCGGGCAGGCTTCATGGCGCGGGATTTTCCAGCAAGGGCAGCCACAGCGTGATGCGCAGGCCGCCCAGCGGCGAGGCGGCGGCCTCGATGCTGCCGCCATGGGCCTGGACGATGGTGCGGCAGATGGCCAGCCCCAGGCCGGAGCCGCCCAGGCCGTCGCCGTCGCGCACGCGGGAGGCGTCCACGCGATAGAGGCGGTCGAACAGGCGCGGCAGGTGCTGGCTGGCCACGCCGGGAGCCGTGTCGTCCCAGCGCAGCTGCAGCATGCTGCGGTCCTGCATCTGGACGATTTCGGCGGACACCTGCAGCTGCCCGCCCGCAGCCGTGTAGCGCAGGCTGTTTTCCAGCAGGTTGGCAAACACCTGGTGCAGCCGGTGCGGGTCGCCCTGCACCAGCGGCGGCGGAACGCGCGCGGCCAGCTGGTCCACGGTGGAGCGGTCCAGGCCGATGCCCACCTGCTCGAAGCCGGGCCGCGCGCCGTCCAGCGCCTCGCCCAGCAGGGTCAGCACATGCACGGGCACATGGCCCGAGCCGTGCAGGGCCTGCGGGTCGTCCAGGCTCACGCGCAGATCGCTGACCAGCCGTATCAGCCGCATGATCTGCCGGTGCAGGCGCAGCGCCATGCGGTCGTCCATGGGCAGCACGCCGTCCTGCACGGCCTCGACCTCGGCGCGCATGGTGGACAGGGGCGTGCGCAGCTCATGCGCCACGTCGGCCAGCCAGCGCTGGCGCGAGGCCTCCATGGTGGCCAGCTGCACGGCCATGTCGTTGAAGGTTTCCGCAAGGCGAGCCAGTTCCGCATCGCCCTTGATGGCCACGCGCGTGTCCAGCCGCCCGGCCGCAATGCCGCGCAGGCCGTCGACGAAGGCGGTCAGCGGCTCCAGCCAGCGCCGCGTGAGCCAGGCCGACAGCAACAGCGCCAGCAGCAGGCCGGCCAGCCCGGTCCAGGCCACAAAACCCATCTGCTGCGCGAGGAAGGCGCGGTCCAGGTCGCGCTGCATGCCCTGCCCTGTCTGCACGGGGGACAGCACGATCTCGCCAATGGCCTGCCCGTTGGCGGCGCGCAGAACGCGGTGCGCCGCACCGGGCTGCGGCGCCATGCCGGAGATGAGCTGGCCCTGGGCATCCAGCAGTCCCACGCGCGCCCACGGGCCGCCGAACGGGCGGTCCGGCGGCGGGCCTGGGCGGTCTGTACGGTCTGTACGGTCGGAGCGATCTGAGCGATCGGCACGCTCTCCGCCTTCCGGCCCAGGTGGCGGCGGAAACTCCGGGCCCGGCCCCGGACCGTGGCTTCCCTCAAAACCAGGCCTCGGCTCCGGCATGGGCATGGGCATGGACATGGGCATGGGGGGCCGTGGCCCGGGCTCGCCCGCAGGAAAGCCCCGGCCCATGCCTGCGCCAGGGCGCACCATGTCGCGCCAGAAACCGGGGTTGGCGCGCGCCGCATCCCAGCCGCCGTTTTGCTCATGGTGCTGGACCAGCCGCTCGGCGAGCCCGTCCATGCCGGTCAGCTCCACCTCGGCCATGTACGGGCCCAGGCCCCGCTGCAGCCCCAGGCGCGAGAAGCCGAGAAACACCAGCAGCAGGGCCACCAGCAGCACGGCCAGGGCGAAGAAGGCCTTGTGCTGCAGCTTCAGGCGCGGGAGGCGGAGGCTCATTCAGTTGCTGCGTCAGACGGCAATGCCGATGGATATCGTGGCGGTGTGGCCATTGGTGGTGTCTCCGGTGAAGGTGGGCGTCTGCCAGGCGATCTGCTCGCTGGTGTTGTCGCCGAAGACATTGTCCGATGTCACGCTGACCCGCGACAGGTTGGAGACGCTGGCGCTGTAGCCGCTGACACCGGCATAGACGGCGCTGGCCACGTCCTTGGGCATGGCCATCTGCGAGGTCAGCAGCTTGTTGGTGTAGCTGCCGGCCGTGTTGAGGCTGCGGAACACCTCGAAGTGCATGTGCGGCCAACGCCCGTCATAGCAGCCCGGGAAGATGGTCACAAAGGTGCATTCGCCATTGCTGTCCGTCGCCTGCACGCCGCGCAGGAAGTTCTGGTTGAGCAGGTCGGTGGAGTACAGCGAATACTCGCCCTCGCGGGTGCAATGCCACAGGTAGATGGCATAGCCTTCCAGCGGGCTGCAGTTGGTGCTGACGTTGACCAGGGTGATCTTGAGCGTCAGCGGCAGGCCCGCAGCCGTGCCGCTCATGCCGCCAAAGCTGCTGCGCAGGTCGCTGCGCACCACGCCGCTTTGCGACAGCACATTGACCAAGCTGCCGCGCGAGCCGTTGGAGCCGTCGGCGGGGTAAGGGCCTTCGGTTTCCGTGGGATCGACCATGCAGGTGCCGGTCGTGGTTCCAGTCCCCGTGCCCGTACCAGTGCCCGTACCCGTGTCGGTGCCCGTTCCTGTCCCGGTTCCGGTGCCCGTGCCAGTTCCTGTCGAATCACTGGCGTCACCACCGCCGCCACAGGCGGACAGAAGCGCCACGGCGCCGCCAGAGGCCATCAGGCCCAGCATGCGGCGCCGGTCGAACAGGCGGCGCGCCATGACTTGCAGATCGTGCTGAAGGCCCAGGTCGTGGGCAAGATCATGGGCATCGTGAGAATGGTTCATGGGGATGGCTTTTCATGAGGGCCCGTGCGCAGGCCCGTGGAGTTGCAGACAGCCCGGCGGCGTGGCCCGCCGGGCCACGCGATCACTGCTGCGGATGGGGCGGCGGCCCGCCAGCCCCCGGCCCCCCCGCCCGCCTGGCCC
>NZ_JACVUR010000060.1:0-29555 GCF_016516495.1 Delftia sp. S65 | reverse complement strand
GCGTTGCACCCCCCCACGGGGCCGGGGCGGGGGGGTTTGTGGCCCCAGCCCAGCGCCAGGTTCTGCACGAAGTAGCTGGGCGCTTTTTCGTGGTCGGCCACATAGATGGGGTGCACGCCGTTGGGGCCGTTGACGGTGCTCGACGTATTGTTCTGGCCGCCCACCATGACGTTGTCCGTGTATCGGCGCTCACCCACGTACTGCGCGCCCCAGCTCAGGGTGACGGCGGGCGTGACCAGGAAGGAGGTCCAGACGCTGCCGCTCCAGTCGGGCACGTTCCTGGCCTCGGCACCTTCGTTCGCGCCCTTGGTGAGGCGGCTATTCAAGTGGGACAGGCCGGCGTACACCGACCAGCGCGACGTGATCTCGCCTTGGGCGCCCAGCTCGAAACCCTGCACCCGCTTGGCGGGCAGGGCGCGCACGGGCGAGACGCTGTCGGGGCTGTACTCCCACGATTCACTCAGCTCGGTGCGGAACACGGCGCCGGTCAGCGACAGGCGCCCGCCCAGCACGTCCCACTTGCTGCCCGCCTCCCAGGTGCGCGACAGGGCCGGCGCATAGGCCAGCTGGGCGGCCGTGCCGTAGACGCCGTTGTTGGTGGTCACGCCCATGGCCGAGGGCTGGGCCGCGCGGCTGTAGGAGACATAGATGGAGCCCTCGCTGGCCGGCTTGTAGACCAGGCCCAGGCGGCCGCCGAGCGCGCCGTCCGTGCGGCTGGCGCCGCCGTTGTTCGCCTGCCAGCGGTCGTAGCGCAGCGCCGTCTGGGCCTGCCAGCGCGGCGAGAAGGTGATGGTGTCGTTCACATACACGCCCGCGTTCTGCACCGTGGCGCGCGCACTGCCCGCGCCCACCACCGTGGGCGTGCCCGGGAAGATGGTGGCCGGGTTGGCCATGTCGAAGCCCAGCGTCCCCGTGGGCAGGTCCATGCTGCGCTCGCGGTCGCCATAGGTCTCGCGGTACAGCTCCAGCCCTGCCGTGAGGTCGTGCTTGAAACCTGCCGTCTCGAAACTGGTGCGCACATCGGTCTGGTTGTTGGCGATGGTGTAGCGCTTGGACACTGGCACCGAGGCCAGGCGCAGCGAGGCATTGGCGCCCGCCGTGTCCACCAGGCCGTAGTCGCCATAGGACAGGATGCCGCCCGGCGCCGTCACCAGCCCGCCCAGGCCCACATAGCCCAGCGAGTTCTTGCTGCTGCCGCTGTTGAAGCGCGCGGGCGCCAGCACGCTCCAGTTGTCCGAGCGCTCGTAGCGGAACTGGTTGCGCACCGTGGTCGCGGGCGAGAGGTCATGCTCCACGCGGGCCGTCACCATATCCGTGCGCGACTGCTGGGTGTAGAGGTTGGAGGCGCCGTACCAGGCATTGCGCGGCACGCCCGGCATCACCTGGCCGCCCGTGCCGCGCTGAATGGGCAGGCCGCCATCGGGCGTGTTGTCGTCCACCTGGTGGAAGACGTTGACCACGGTGCGCGTGGAAGTGCCCAGGCCGTGGGCGAACGAGGCTGCCACGCCGTAGCGGTCATAGTCCACCCCGTTGCGGCCGGCCACGTCGTTCTGGTGCTTCATGAGGTTCAGGCGCACGGCGCCGGTCTCGCCCACGCTGCGGTTCAGGTCGGCCGTGGCGCGGCGGTAGCCATCGCTGCCCACGCCCACCGAGCTGTTGTAGAACGTGTCGCGCCTGGCTTCCTTGCTGACCAGGTTGACGCTGCCGCCCACGGCGGACACGCCAGACTCCACCGAGCCTGTGCCTTTGTAGACCTCGGCCTGCTCCAGGTTGAAGGTGTCGGTGCGGCTGGCCATGCCGCCGTCGCGCACGCCGTCGATGGTGATGGCCTGCTCGGCCGAGAAGCCGCGGATGGTGAAGAAATCTCCCCAGCCCAGATTGCCCTCGCCCGAGGTGAAGGTGATGCCGGGCACGTTCTGCAGCACCTCCTGCAGGCTCTGGGCGTTTTGCTCGCGGATCAGCTCGGCCGGCACCACGCTGATGCTTTGCGGCGTGTCGCGCAGCGGCTGGGTGAGCTTGGGCGACTGCCCGGCGGTGGGCTGGTAGGCAGGCGCCTCACGCGTGGAGCGGACCTCGACCGTGCCCAGGGGCGATGCCGGAGCGGCCGCAGTCTGGGCCACGGCCAGGGAGGAGAAGGCGCCCAGCGTCAGCGCAAGGCTGGTGGACAGGGCCGGAGGGAAACTGTTGGAGTGCTGAGAAGACATGGCGACGAATCACTAGAATGAAAATCGTTCTTATTGACGAGCAGGACTCTAGTGACGCGACAGCGCAGACAGGCCAGCGGCCGCCGGGCAAATGCAATGCTCCATTGCACAGGCTGCCGCCACAACATTCCATTACAAAACGCCGTGCGCCAATGCAATCCATGAGCGCACCAGCCGCCGCATCCCCGGCCGCCCAGGGGCCGCGCATCCTGGTGGTGGACGACGATCCCGACATCCGCGAGCTGCTGTGCGACTACCTGCGCGCCTCGGGCATGCGCCCGGCCGCCGTGGGTGACGGCCAGGCCATGTGGGACTGGCTGGGCCGGCATGCGGCCGACCTCATCGTGCTGGACCTGATGCTGCCCGGCACGGACGGCCTGGCCCTGTGCCGCAGCCTGCGCGAACGCACCCACATCCCCGTGGTCATGCTCACGGCGCGCGGCGCCTTGCTGGACCGCATCCTGGGCCTGGAGATGGGGGCCGACGACTACCTGCCCAAGCCCTTCGATCCGCGCGAGCTGCTGGCGCGCATCAAGGTGGTGCTGCGCCGCGTGGCCCAGGCACCGGCGCCGGCCAGCGAGCCGGAGCATCTGCCCGTGCTGCGCTTTGCCGGCTGGACGCTGGACATGCGCGCGCGCGAGCTGCGCTCGCCCCAGGCCGTGCTGGTGCCGCTGGCCCAGTCCGACTACCGCGTGCTCTGCGCCCTGGCCAGCAACCCGCACCGCACGCTGAGCCGCGACTACCTGGCCGACCATGTGTTCGGCCGCGAGCGCCAGGCCCAGGACCGCGCCATCGACGTCTGCGTGAGCCGACTGCGCCAGCACCTGGAAGACCCTGCGCGCCAGGCCAGCCTGATCCGCACCGTGCGCAACGCCGGCTACGTGCTGACCTGCGACGTGGTGCCGCAGGCATCGTGATGGCTTGGATGCAGGCCGGCGCGCTGCTGCGGCGCCTGTGGCCGCAGACGCTGTCCGGGCGCGTGGCCCTGATCCTGGTGGCCGGCATGCTGGCGGCCCAGGCGCTGACGGGCACCATCTGGTGGGAAAGCCGGCGCAGCCAGCTGCTGGAGGTGCCGCTGCGCCTGCTGGGCGCGCGCGCCGCCGATTCGCTGCTGCTGCTGTCCTCGCTGCCGCCCGAGGCGCGGGCCGCCGCCGTGGGCACGCTGAGCACGCAGGGCTACCAGCTGGCCCTGCTGGACGGCGCCCAGGCGCGGCACCTCATGGACCGCCAGCAGACCGACGCTGCCGATGCAGCCGACGTCATGGCCGGCGAGTTGCTGGCCGATGTGCTGGCGCGGCGCGTGGGCGCTGTCGTGCCTTTTCACCTGCTGGCGCTGGAGCTGCATGGCGGCGCAGAGACCCTGCTCACTGCCCATGAGCCCGAAGCCCATGTGCGCATGCTGCTGGGCCTGGGCAACGGCCAGTGGCTGCAGGTGCAGGCCGTGGAGGGCGAGGCTGGCTACCCCGTCAGGCCCTATTGGGCGTTGGCCGACTATGTGCTGCGCATCTACCTGCTGCGCATCATCGTGGTCGTGGTGGTGGCCCTGCTGGCCGTGCGCCTGGCCATGCGCCCGCTGGCGCGCATGGCCAGCGCGGCCGACGCGCTGGGCAAGGACCTCAAAAGCCCGCCCCTGCCGCTGGACGGCCCGCGCGAGGTGCGCCAGGCGGCCCAGGCCTTCAATGCCATGCAGCAGCGCATCGCCGATGGCGTGGCCGAGCGCACGCGTTTCTTTGCAGCCGTCTCGCACGACCTGCGCACGCCCATCACGCGGCTGCGCCTGCGCTCGGAAATGCTGGAGCCCGAAGCCCTGCGCGACAAATTCCGCCGCGATCTGCAGGAGATGGAAGCCATGGTCACCGCCACGCTGGACATGCTCACCGGCGCCGACGCGCGCGGCGAGCGCCAGGCGCTGGACATCAACGCCCTGGTGCAGGGCGTGGCCCAGGACCTGGGCGAGGCGCATGGAGTGCACATCCCCATCACGGGCCGCGCCCTGCGCCCGCTCGATTGCTATCCCCACAGCCTGCGCCGCTGCCTGCAGAACCTGCTGGAGAACGCGCTGCGCTATGGCCGCGACGCCGAACTGCGCATCAGTGACAGCGACGATCTGCTGCGCATCGACGTGCTGGACCGGGGGCCGGGCATTGCCCAGGAGCAACTGGCCCAGGTGCTGGAGCCGTTCTACCGCATGGAGGCCTCGCGCAACGCGGGCTCTGGCGGGTTTGGTCTGGGCCTGTCCATTGCCGATGCCGTGGCCAAGGCGCATGGCGGGCGCATTGTGCTGGGCAACCGGGAGGGGGGCGGGCTGGAGGCGGTGCTGGAGCTGCCGCGCAAGACTCCTGCCCGCTGATCAATCCTGGGCCATGAAGCCTTTGCCGCAATCGCCGCAGATCAGGTTCAGCCCCGGCTTTCCCCAGACATTGACGGGCGCGGCGCAACCGCCGCAGCGGTACTTGACGCGCAGGGACTTGTTCACGGGCTGCACGGTGGTCTCGCCGGTGGTGGAGCCCGGCACCGCCACCGACGTGCCCACGGGCCGCACGGCTTCGGCCAGGGCGGGCACGGAGGACATGGGCGGCTGGGTGCCCTGCATGCCCTGGATCTGCGTGGCCATGCTCCACTGGCCCGTGACCACATGCTCGATGGCCGGGAAGCGGTCGTACCAGCTCAGTTGGAAGCGCGTGGTCAGCAACTGCTCGCAGGCCGCGAGGAAGGGGCCGCCCGCAATGGCGTAGTCGGCCATCATGTCGCCCGTGCGCCGCCCGCCGGGCCGGCCCGTGGACGAGGGCATGAGGCCCAGCGATTCCAGCTTGTCCGCCCATTCCTCGTTGTGATACCGCGCGCGGCCCGGCTTGCCGAAGTGGTGCTGCCACAGGTGCGTCATCTCATGCACCAGGGTCTGCAGCGTCTCGATGATGGGCACGGCCGCGAAGTAGGCGGGGTTGAGCGCAATCTCGTCCGTGGTGCTGCCATCCAGCGACGCAAAACGCGCCGCAGAGAAGTAACCGCAGGTGCGCTTTTCGCGCTGCAGCGTGATCAGGCAGTGGGGCAGGGCATCGTCGAACAGGCGCTGGTTGAAGTGCTCGTAGGCCTGCTGCAGTTCGGAATAGGTTTCGCGCGTGGGGACTGCGCGCGAAGAGGAAAGGGAAGAGGCAAGGGAAGAGGCAGTGGCCGAGAGCATGGCTGGATTGTGCAATACAGCCATGCCGCCATTGGCGAGTTTCAGGGCGTTCCGTCCTGCACGTTCAACGCCTGCCCAATCGCATAGAACTGCCCGCCTGCCACATAGTGCAGGCTGCGCAGCGCGGGGTCGGCGTCCTCGAAGTGCCAGTGGCCGTCGCTGAACACGCGGGTGTCGGACCAGGCGCCCACGATCTCGCCGATGAACAGGTCGTAGGCCTGCTGGTTGTGGGGCTCGGGGATCAGCCTGCAGGCCAGCCAGCCGGCGCAGCCGTCCACGAAGGGCAGGTCGAACCCTTCCATGCCGAACAGCTGAACGCCGCTGGTGGCGAGCTTGCCGGCATCGGTGGAAAGGGTGCGCGTGCCAACCTGGTGCGTGAGCTGCAACTGGGCGGCCGTAGGCACCTGGATCACGAACATGCCGCTTTGCTCGACCAGGGCGCGCGTGGCCGTGGCCTTGTCCAGCACCACGGTGAGCTTCGGAGGCGCAAAGTCCAGCGCGCAGCACCAGGCTGCGGCCATGACGTTGTCCACGCCGCCATGGCGGGCCGAGACCAGGACGGTGGGGCCGTGGTTGATCAGCCGGTAGGACTTGGCGAGATCGACCGGGGCGATATGCGGGTTCATGCAGGGGTTCCTGAAGGGTTCTGTTTTTGCGCGTGCAGGCGCCGGGTTCATTCGGCCAGCGCCTCGGAACCCACGATATGGACGCCGGGCCTGGCGTTGACAGCAGCCTCTATCAAGGCCTGCGCAATGCGGTGCGCGGGGTTGAGCCGCCAGCGCCGGGGAAGCAGCGGGCCCAGGGCGCCAAGAACGCCGACCATGAAGCGCTCACCCGCGCGGTGCTCGGTGCGCGGGCCGCTGATCAGGCCGGGGCGCACGAAGGTGAGGGAGGCAAAGCCTTGCGCCTCCAGGTCGCGCTCGAGCTCACCCTTGACGCGGTTGTAGAAGATGCGCGAGCCGGCGTCGGCGCCCATGGCCGAGTTCAGCACATAGGTGGGCGTGCCGTGGCGCCGCGCCAACTGTGCGGCCAGCAGCGGATAGTCATGGTCCACACGCCGAAACGCCGGCTGGCTGCCGGCTGTCTTGATGGTGGTTCCCAGGGTGCAGACCAGGGCGTCGGCCCGCCACCAGTCGGCGTCTTCGGGCAGGTGCTCGAAATCGACGATGGGGGCGAGCAGCCTGGGATGCGCCGGCAGCGCCCGGCGTACCGGGGCCACGACGCGGGTAATGCGGCTGTCGGCCAGGGCCTGGTGCAGCACCTGGCTGCCCACCAGCCCCGTGGCGCCCACGATCAGCAGTTGCATGGCTTGGTCTTTCGATGGGACACGGATCAGCCAGTGTGCCGTAGATGGCGTGGCTCATAAAACTGGTGCAGCCCAAGGCAAGGGACACCGAGGAAGGGCCTACGCCGGCCGCGCCGCCCCGCACCGAGGGTGTCGCCGGCTGCCCGGACGCCCCTCTCCCGCGAAGCGAGAGAGGGCGCCGTGCAACGGGGGAAGCGGCGTAAGCCGCTCAGGGGGAGTTACGTCAATGCAGGCCAGTCGATGTAGCCCTGGGCACCGCCGCCGTAGTAGGCCTCGTGCGGGGCCACGGCCAGTTCCTTGCCGTGGCGCAGGCGGGCCACCAGGTCGGGGTTGGCGATGAAGGGGCGGCCGATGGCCACGGTGTCGATCAGGCCCTTGGCGCGGCGGTCCATGGCCAGTTCCAGGTCATAGCCGTTGTTGCCCATGTAGGCGCCGTCAAAGAGCTTGCGCAGCGCGTCCAGGTCCACGCCGGGCGGCAGTTCGCGCGAGCCGCCGGTGGCGCCTTCCACGACGTGCAGGTAGGCCAGGCCGAAGCGGTTGAGCTGGGGAATGAGGTAGCCGTAGAGGGCCATCACATCGCTGTCCAGCGGCGTGTTGCCGGCGTTGGGCGTGACGGGCGACAGGCGGATGCCCACGCGGTCGGCGCCCCAGACCTTGGCCACGGTGTCGGTGACTTCCAGCGTCAGGCGGGCGCGGTTTTCGATGCTGCCGCCATAGGCGTCGCTGCGGTGGTTGGTGGAGTCGCGCAGGAACTGGTCGAGCAGGTAGCCGTTGGCCGAGTGCACTTCCACGCCGTCAAAGCCTGCACGCTTGGCGCATTCGGCCGCATGGCGGTATTGCTCGACGATGCCGGGGATTTCGCTGGTTTCCAGGGCGCGGGGCATGGATACCTCGGCCACGCCGTTGGGCGTGAAGGTGACGCCTTCGGCCTTGATGGCAGAGGGGGCGACAGGGGCCACGCCACCGGGCTGCAGGTCCACATGCGAGTAGCGGCCCACGTGCCACAGCTGGGCCACGATCTTGCCGCCGGCCGCGTGCACGGCGTCGGTGACCTTCTTCCAGCCGGCGACCTGTTCCTCGGTCCAGATGCCGGGCGTGAGGTTGTAGCCCCGGCCCTGTGCGGAGATGTTGACGGCTTCGCTGATCAACAGGCCCGCGCTGGCGCGCTGGGCGTAGTAGGCGGCGTGCAGTTCGGTGGGCACGCCGTCGTCACCGGCGCGGCTGCGGGTCAGCGGGGCCATGACGAAGCGGTTGGCGAGCGACAGGCCGCCCAGTTGGGTGGGGGAGAACAGATCGGTGTGAAGGCTGTGGTCGGTCATGGTGTGCAGTGGTGGTGGTTGAACAAAGAGGAAGAGGGATGGGTAAGAGGTGAAGGGTTTGAAGTTGACCAGTCGTCTACAAACAAGGCAAATAAAAAGCGGCGGCCAGGCGTGCTCAGCCCAGCAGCCGCTTCGTGGACACAAGGGCTGCGGCAAATGGCTCCTCATGCCTGCCCAGCTTGGACAGCAGGGAGGCGCCCAGCCACAGCTGGTACAGCGATTCGGCCAGCGCAGGCGCGTCCAGGTCGGATGTTATGGAGCCATCGGCCTGGCCGGCGCGCACGCAGTCGGTCAGCCGGGTGATGATGGCGTCGGTGCCGGTGCGCAGCACCGAGCGCATGTCGTCGGACAGGTCGCAGACCTCGGGGCCCAGCTTGACCACGAGGCACTGGCCTCCTGCATGGGCCGAGCACTGGTTCTGCGTCCAATGGCGGAAGTAGGTCATCAGCCGGGAGATGGCCGGATCGGGCGTTTCCATGAGCGCATCGATCTTGGCCAGGTACTCGTCGAAATACTCCTGCAGCAGGGCCTGGCCGAACTCTTCCTTGGACTTGAAGTAGTAGTAGAAGGAGCCCTTGGGCACGCCCGCGGCCGCGACGACCTCGGCCAGGCCGACGGCCGTATAGCCTTTCTGGGTCATCAACGCCTTGGCCACATCAAGGATGTGCTGGCGTGTTTCCTGTGCGGGTTTCTTCATGGGATCGAAGTCTAACGCAAAAACCGACCAGTCGTCTACAAACTTTGTTCCCGCGTCATTCCGGCGGTCGCAAGGTCTGCGCCGTGTCGGGCAAGTCACCCGGCCGGATGATGCGCGCAAGGCCCATCCTGTCGCTCAGAAAGTCGATCAAGGCCCGGGCGGCACCGGACTGGAAGCGGTTGGGCATGTACAGCATGAACATGCGGCCCTGGTTGATGCTGAATTCGTAGTCCTGCATGGCCAGCACGACGCGGCCATCTTCCACCTGGCGGCGCACCATGTAGTCGGGCACCAGCCCCACGCCCAGGCCGCCGGTGATGCAGTCGCACAGGAAAGGATAGCTGCGCGACATCAGCGTGGGCGTGATGTCCAGCTCCTCCAGCGGCTGGCCGTTCCGTGCGATCTGCAGGCGCACCTTGCCGCTTTCGCCGCCCGATGTGATGAGCGGCGTGCGCGACAGCTCGGACGGGGTCTCCGGCAGGCGGTGGCTGCGCAGCCAGTCGCTGGAGGCGCACAGGCTGTAGCGCACCGGCCCCATGTCGCGCGCCACCAGCATGGGCGGCGGGTCGGACATGACGCGGATGGCGATGTCCACGCTGTCCTTGAGCAGGTTGTCTATGAAGTTTTCCAGGCGGATGTCCAGCACCACCTGCGGATGGGCGCGCTTGAACTCGATCAGCCACGGCGCCATGACCAGGTGGCCGTAGCCGGTGGGCACGCTCAGCCCGATCTTTCCCGAGATGTCGTCCGTGCTGCTTTGGGCCAGCTCGCGCACCAGCTCGGTCTCGTTGAGGATGTTGCGCGCATGGCGGTAGATGCGCTGTCCGACCTCGGTGGCCTCCACGCCCTGGGGCGTTCTGCGCAGCAGCGATGCGCCCAGGGACTTCTCCAGCCGGGCCAGGTGGTAGCTCACGTTGGCCCGCGACATGTTCAAGAACTTTGCCGCCTGGCTCAGGTTTCCGTGTTCGATGATCTGGACAAGGATGTTGAATGCCAGGAGATCCATGCGTTGCAGTCCAAGGGGGTGTCAATATTGTTTGACATGATGTCAACCGCCGCCGCCATTGTCAAAGAGGGTGCGCTGGGCAGAATGGGCCAGCCAGAACACATAAACATTCAAGGAGACAAGATGGCAGACATCACAAAAAGACAGGCGTTGGCCAAGGGCATGGCGCTGGGCGCCCTCGGCATGGCTGCGTTCGCATCGCTGTGCGGCGCGGCACAGGCCAATACCGATACCGGTGCCTGGCCCGACAGGCCGATTCGCCTGGTCGTTCCCTTCCCGCCGGGCGGACCCACTGATGGCGCGGCGCGCGTTTACGCCGAGGCGCTGGCGCGCCAGCTGGGCCAGCCCGTGGTGATAGAGAACAAGCCCGGCGCATCGGGCGCGGTGGCGGCAGGCCAGTTCCGCACGGCAGCGCCTGACGGCTATACGCTGATGATGATGGTCACGCCCACCATCATGGCGCCGCATTTCTTCAAGAACGTCAAGTTCCACCCGGCCACGGATTTCGCCTCGGTCACTAAGATCTATGACCTGCCCAATGTGATTGCGGTCAATGCGCAGTCCTTGCCCAAGGTGACGGACCTCAAATCGCTGTTCCAGTACGCCAAGGCGCAGCCCGCCACGCTGGACTACACCAGCTCCGGGGCGGGCAGCTCGGGCCACCTGAGCATGGAACTGATGAAATCCGCCAAGCTGCACACCATGCAACACGTGGCCTACAAGGGCAGCGCGCCCGCCATGAACGACACGCTGGGCGGCGTGGTGCCGGTGATCTATGCGGACATGGTGTCGGCGCTGCCCCATATCCGCAGCGGCCGGCTGAGGGCGCTGGCGGTGGGCACGCCGCAGCGCGTGAAGGCGCTGGACGGCGTGCAGACCATGGCCGAGCAGGGCTTTGGCGGCTATGAGGCGTCGTCCTGGGGCGGCCTGGTGGCACCCAAGGACACGCCGCGCGCCATCATCGACAAGCTCAGCGCCACCTCGCGCCAGCTGCTGGCCACCGACGAGGTGTGCGACCGCTTCGAGAAGATCGGCGTGACGGCCGCCTACCTCAACCCCCAGGACACCGAGGGCCTGATCCGCAGCGACTACACACGCTGGGGCGAGGTGGTGCGCACCAACGGCCTGGGCGCGGAGTGAATCAATGGCCATGAGTCCTATCCCTGTGCAATCCATGTTCCGGCCCCTGCGGGCCGTGCGTTCCCTGGCCGATGTGGAGGCCATCGAAAGCCAGCCCATGGCCGGGCTGATCACGGCGCAAACGGTCTACGACCTGTTTTGCAACTCTGCGCGTGAGCACGGCCAGGGCAGGGCGCTGAGCTTTCTGCCCCAGGCCGGCAGCGTGGATGACTCCCGGCACCTGAGCTATGCCGAACTGCTGGGCAAGATCCACCAGACGGCCAACGCCCTGCATGCGCTGGGCATGTGCGCCAGCGACACGGTGGCCATCCTGCTGCCCGGCTGCATGGAGTACCACTTTGCGCTGTGGGGCGGCGAGGCGGCGGGCATCGTGCAGCCCATCAATCCGCTGCTGAGTGCCGAGAAGATCTCTGCCCTGATGCGGACCACGGGCGCGCGCTTTCTGATCGCCTGGGCGGACGAGGACGATGCCGGCATCCGCGAGAAAGTCACGGCGCTGGATGCGGACCTGGCGCATGTGCTCTGGGTTTCGCATGAAGGTCGGGTTCCCCAGGCGAATGGACAGCGCTGGCCCGCCAGCGATCTGCATGCCGCCCTGGCCGCCCAGCCCTCCGACCGGCTGGTGAGCGGGCGCCAGCCCCAGGCCGGCGACGTGGCGGCCTACTTCCATACCGGGGGCACCACGGGTGCGCCCAAGATCGCCGTGCAGACGCATGGCGCCCAGGTCTACACCGCCTGGGCCAGCGTGCAGATGCAGGGCCTGAACACGGCCGACCGCACCATCAACGGCTACCCGCTGTTCCATGTGGCGGGCGTGCTGCCGGGCTCGCTGGCCTGCTTCTCGGCCGGAGCCCACGTCATCATTCCGACCACGGGGCTGTTTCGCAACAAGGCCGTGATTGCCGGCTTCTGGCGCATGGCGGCACAGTGGAAGCCCACGCTGATGTCGGCCGTGCCCACGGTGCTGGCCGCGCTGGTGGAGGTGCCGCTGCTGGGGGCCGATGTGTCCTCCATCCGCTACTTCCGCACAGGCGCCGCGCCGCTGTCGCCCGAGGTGGCGGCGCGCTTCAAGGCGCACAGCGGCTTCCATGTGCACGAGAGCCTGGGCATGACCGAGATGACGGGCATCTCCACCATCACGCCGCCCGGCCTGCACGCGGCAGCGGGCCATGTGGGCCTGCGCCTGCCGTTTGCGCGCCTGGCCGTGCGCCGCATGGGGCCGGACGGCAGGCCATCGGACCAGGAAGCCGCGCCCGGCGAAACCGGCATGGTGGTGTTCCAGTCGCCCAACCTGTTTTCCGGCTACCTGGGCGGCATCGGGCCGTCCAGCTACCTCACCGATGACGGCTGGCTGATCACGGGGGACCTGGGCTCGGTGGGCGCCGATGGCCTGCTGCGGCTGCGCGGGCGTTCCAAGGACGTCATCATCCGCAGCGGCCATAACATCGATCCGCAGGTGATAGAGCAGGCGCTGGAGCGCCATCCCGCCGTCAAGGCCTGCGCCGCCGTGGGCGCACCCGATGCCTATGCGGGCGAGGTGCCTGTGGCCTTTGTCGCGCTCCAGCCCGGCGCCCAGGCCGATGAGACCGAACTGCTGGCCTTTGCCGCAGCCGGCGTGGACGAAGCGCCTGCGCGCCCGCGCTATGTGCGCATCATCGATGCGCTGCCCACCACCAACGTGGGCAAGGTCTACAAGCCGCGCCTGCGCAGCATGGCCGCAGAAATCTACGCCCGCACCCTCGTGGCCCAGGCGCATGAGCGCATGGGCCTGCCGCTGCCGCCCGCGGCCAGCACCACGCACGCGGAAGGCGAGGGCTTTGTGCTGCGCCCGGCCAGGGCGGCTGACCGGAGCCCTTGGGAGCAGGCCGCCGAGGAGTTGGCCTTCACGGGCGAGCCGGTGCGCATCGAGGATGCCGCCTGAACGCTGGGCCGGGCCCCATTGCAGCCACCTGGTGAACTGCGCCGGGGCGGTGTGCAATGCGCATAGAATGCAAACCATTCGCATTCAATAACCAATGCGGCGCCATGCGGCCGCACCCCACTCCCCAAGCACGTTCATGCCGTCGGCCCGTTGTGGCGCCGATGGCTGTTTTTTTGTCCTTTGAGGAAGCTGCAATGAAGAAACACTGGATTCTTGTCTCCGCACTCCTGGCCGCCAGCGGCGCCAGCCAGGCCCACCAGATCTGGCTGGAACAGCCGGCCGGCGAAACCGCCGTGATCCGCTTTGGCGAGTTTGGCGACAACCTGCGCGAGACATCGCCGGGCCTGCTCGACAAGTTCGGCAAGCCCGTGGCCACCCTGGTGTCTGCCCATGGCGAGAAGGCGGCCGATGGCCGCAAGACCGGCACCGGCTTTGCGCTGCCCTTCAAGGCCGGCCAGGGCGACAGCATCGTGGCCGAGGATGCCGGCTACCCGCTGTACACCAGCAAGAAGGGCGAGCAGGAACTGCGCAACTGGTACCACCCGGCTGCGCGCCTGATCACCGGCTTTGCCGCCCAGGCCCCGCGCCTCACGCTGGATGTCGTGCCCTCGGGCAATGCCGGCGAGTTCAAGGTCATCTACAAGGGCCAGCCCCTGCCCAAGGCCAAGGTGGTTCTGACCGTGCAATCGGGCTGGAGCAAGGAAGCCCATGCCGACGAGCAGGGCCTGGTGCAGTTCGACATGCCCTGGAAGGGCACCTACGTGGCCGAAGCCACGCACGACGAGCGCAGCGGCGGCGAGCGCACCGGCCCGAACGGTGCAGAAAAATACGACGGTGTGCACTATGTGACCTCGGTCACCTACGTCAAGCCCGAAGGCGTGGAGCCCATCGCTGCCGGCCCTGCGGCCAAGCCCAACAAGTAAGCGCTGCGGCCAAACACCTTGGCCCGAGACGCAGGCAGCCATGCCTGCCGGCCTCCATGCCTCATGCATGGAGGCTTTTTTATGGACGCTGCAGTAGGAACACATGGGTGGGTGCGGGATTCGTCGTATACGATTGAATATTTCGTAAAGAGAGGAGCGTGGGCTTCAACGCCGCGTTCTAGAGGAGGAAATCCATGTTCAAACGCATACTGTCCCGCGGTCTGGCGCCGCTCCTGGCGCTGTTGTTGGCTGGCTCGGCCAGCCTGGCCCATGCCGATGATGGCCTGCTGCTGGCCGCTGGCGCCGGCTACCGCAAGCCCGTGCTGGAACTGCTGCATGCCTTCAGCCAGGCCACGGGCATTCGCGCCGAGGCCAGCTTTGGCAACATGAAGCAGATCGAGACCCAGGCCCGCCAGAACCCGGAGATCGCCGTGCTGATTGGCGACCGCGCCTTTGTCGAGCCCATGCAACTGGCCGAGCGCTACATCACGCTGGGCCAGGGCCAGCTGGTGCTGGTGGCAGCGCGCGGCCAGCGCCTGGAAAGCGTGCAGGACCTGGCCAGGCCCGAATTCAAGCGCATTGCCATCGCCGACCGCAGCAAGGCCGTGTACGGCAACGCGGCGCGCATCTGCCTGGAGCGCCTGGGCCTGGCGCAGACGCTGGGCGAACGCCTGGTCGAAGTGGCCACGGTGCCCCAGGTCAGCGCCTATGTGACCACCGGCGAGGTGGACGCAGGCTTTGTCAACAAGACCGAGGCCCTGGCCCTGAAAGACCGCGTGGGCGCCAGCGTGCCGGTGGCGGCCAGCTGCCATCCGCCCATCGAACTGAGCCTGGCCGTGCTCAAGGGCCGCGCCTCATCACCGCAACTGCAGGCGCTGCTGGACTTCATCGCCACGCCGCAGGCCCGCCAGGTGCTGGAGCGGCACGGCCTTTGATGGGCCACCCAATCCCTGCTGGCAACTGACAGTCCATGAACGACTCCGTTTGCGCCCAGGCGCCGCTGGCCCTGACCGCGCATGTCATTGCCTGGAGCCTGATGCTGCAATTGCTGGTGGGCGCGGGCCTGGGCTGGCTGCTGGCACGGCGCCGGTTTGCGGGGCGCCAGCTGGTCGATGCACTGGTCAGCCTGCCGCTGGTGTTTCCGCCCATCGTGCTGGGCTATGGCCTGCTGGTGCTGCTGGGCCGGCAAGGGCTTGTCACCCAGATGCTGCCGGCCGTGCTGCGGCCCGACATCGTGTTTTCACAAACGGGCCTGGTCATTGCGGCCTTCATTGCCGGGTTGCCGCTCATGGTCAAGCCCACGCAGGCCGCCTTTGCAGGCACTTCGCCACGCCTGCTGGAGGCGGCGGCCATGCTGGGGCACCGCCCCTGGTCGGTGTTCTGGCGCATCGAGCTGCCGCTGGCCCGGCGCGGCATTGCGGCCGGCCTGATCCTGTCGGGGGGCCGTGCGCTGGGCGAGGTCGGCCTGTCGCTCATGCTGGGCGGCAACATCATCGGCCGGACGGAAACCCTGTCACTGGCCATCTACAACAACGTATTGGATGGCAATCTGGCCTGCGCCAATCAGCTCTCTCTGATGCTGGGCGTGCTGGCCATGGCGGCCTTCATGGTGCTCAGGCGGTTTGGCGCGCTGTGAGCAGCGGGCCGGGCAGGGCGCAAGCTGGAAAGGAATCAGGGCAGGAACGGTGAGGACAGCAGCCGCAGGCCGATGGAAAACCACCGTTCCTGCGTGCTGCTGCCCGCGCGGTTACCGTAGGTGGCATCGATCTGCACATGTCCAGGCACCAGCCAGTAGCGCAGGCCCATCTGGTAGAAGGGCTTGCCCTGGTTTTGGCCGAATGTCTCGGCAATCAGCCAGGTGCTCTGGCTCAATTGGGCCTCGGTGGCCAGGCCCCAGGTCATGAGGTTGCGATGCGCCTGCGCCGTGCGCAGCCAGCCCACGTTGGTGTGGAAGAACAGCCGGTCATCGCGCAGCGAGAACGTGACGGGCACATAGGCGTACAGATCCCCCCGGCCCTGGCCCTCGTCATTCGGATGCCGGGCATTGCCCACGGCCAGGCCCCAGCCCCAGCCATTGGGCTGCAGTTCCTTGAACAGGGTCTTGCCCTGGATCACCACATCCGTGGTCCGGCTGCTGCCGTCCTCTCGCGTGCGTGCCGCGCCCAGCGTCAGCTCCAGATTGCCCGTGAAATTGCAGGCCGGCTGTGCCCAGAACTCCGTGCTGTCCTTTTTTGACTTGACCCAGCTTTCCAACTGGCAGGACTTGGCATCGACGATGCGGGCATCGTCCGTGATCATGGGCCGGGCTGCATGGGCCGGGCTGGTGCCGAGACAGGCTGCCAGGCCCAGGGCTGCTGCCGTCCAAAGGGAGTGGGAATTGCGCATGGCCCGCCATCCTAAAGCCGAAAAATGACGCCACCAGAACATTGCTGTGCCAGGAGCGCCACAACAACGGCTGTGCACGGATTGGCCCATACGGCCCTGTCCATCGCCAAACTGGGTCAGGCACACATCCCCGGACGGATCGCGCTGGGGAACCACGTCCCCGCACACATACAGCCGCTCCGTGCCCGCCTTCGCAACGTACTTCCACTCATGGTCCCAAGGCAGGCGATAGCCCGTGGCGGCCAGAAAGCGCTGCGCTTCCTCTTGCTGCCATCACTTGTCATTCCTTGGGGTTTTTTGCTCATTGTCACATAACGATAAATGCATCATGCTTTTTATAAAAACGTATCGCATTTATATAGTCAACGATGGTGGGTAATTCCACTTGCTGTTCCAGATTTTCGATTATATCCTCCACATCTTCTTTTGAAAGATAGGGGGAAAATCCTGCCCTGAAAAATAATTCTCTAACTTGTAATTCATCCTGGGGACTCTGATTTAAATCCGCGCTATAGAAAAATACCTTGGCATCATCTTCTATATCGATATCAGTCTTTGCGTAGAGCCATCCTTCATTAATGGAAATTTCCTCAATGACTTTCTTGAGATTGATGAGATTTTTCATGGATGAATAATGAGTTGATTAATGAGGGGTGCTGTCATCTTGCCCATGAAAATCAAATTTGGAATAATGCGATCGCAAAATTATGCGGGACATTTTCCTGTGTTGTACGATTGAATATCTATAATACCTTCAAGTCATAAAGAAATACAGTGGATTCACCAGTGCATGCCGATGTTTTTATTCTGAATACAGCAGTTAAATCAGATGGCTCTCCATCAATCCAGAGATCAATGTCTGAAAGCTTGTCAAATAGCCCCAATCCTTCCCGTGTTTCCATTTCTGCCACACTTGATTCTGGAGGCATCGTGTACCTCTGCCTCTTGTGCTTTGGGTTGGAAATGTAGTTTTCTAAGACACGTGAAATTTCGAATGAGTTATCTTCGTCCAAAATTTGCTTGTTTTGGGTAATTTGATGATTGCAGATGATCTTCAATAGATCCATGATCTGTATTTTTGCATTTGGAATATCTTTGACCATTGACATAGATTCCGTGACAACACTTCAAATAGCAGAACGTCATTGATGTCGATAGTTATGTCGCATAGACAACAAAATCTCCACTTCTCCAGTTATTACCACCAGTCCAGGCACAGGGATGGCCTTGTCGATGATATACGCTGAGCATTTTTTCAAAATAAGAATGTGAATCCTGCACTAGCAGTCTTGCTTCTGCACACAGCATAAGATCTTCATATATGGACTCGGAAAGATCCATGATTTCTTGAGGATCAAGAAGGGTGCTGATCTTGTGCTTGGAAAAATACTCAACAAGACAATCGAAGTAATTAATGTGCCGCATAGCTCAATGAGTTTGCTTCTTCTTTCGTCGAAAGGTGGTGATTCTATTTTTTCTATGGGGTGTTGGTTTCTTCAAATCCTGTGCATATTTTCAAAAGAAATTTTAGACGAGCCAATGCTCATATCGATACTCTACTTTAATCAAATAGCCAGCGAAAATTGAATTTTCATACCGGATCATAAAATCCAACGGGTTTGTATAGCTCACTCATATGCGATTGCATGCTTGCGTTTATATCACTTATGGGTATGTATTTCACACATCGTATGCCATGATCTTCGAATATCTTTTTTGCCTTCTCTGAACAAATTAGACTTGCCTGGCTGGACGAGATATTCACAATGTCGAAAATGTCAAAATCCAATTCCTCCTTGAAATGGAGGCTTTCATATTCAACGCCTCTTGGGGATATTTGTTTGCTCTTTGAAATATCCAAGCAGTTTTCGGCTTTGAACTTCTTTGGTATTGCAATAAAAACATCCCTGGTATTTCTAGCAATACCTTTGCTATCGACGCAATCAACACGCTTGATTTCGGAAAAATTATGTTTGATTTCTGGAAGACATCTTGCGAATCCAGCACTTATGACATAAAAGTAATCTGCACCCTTGCGAACATCATAGTTATATTCATTTTTCTCC
The DNA here is from genome assembly GCF_016516495.1 of Delftia sp. S65. Lineage (NCBI taxonomy): Bacteria > Pseudomonadati > Pseudomonadota > Betaproteobacteria > Burkholderiales > Comamonadaceae > Delftia > Delftia sp. S65. The sequence continues at coordinate 11,407 of NZ_JACVUR010000060.1, read as the reverse complement.
ATCAAAATAAGTTTCTCAGGAAGCGATGGTAGTGTTCCTCCGTATCTTTTGGGGCCGGCATACCAGGGGTTATAACCATAGTCCGCTTTTACCTCTTCAAAATCTTTAGCAAGTACGGAATGATAAAATCCAGCAGGGCATCCAAATTCCTCGTTGATGGCCATGATGTAATATTCTTTATTCATCCAAATATTTCCTATAAGCGGCTAATATCACTTTGTTGAGTTGCTCCAGTTCGTTCAGCGACCAGAACGTCGGGTATAGGTCGCCAAAATTTCCTGCGCCTTCATTGGACCGGCGCATCCAATTCGCGTTCATCTGCTTCAGAGAATTTTCTGCCGATGGATGAAATTGATTCCAGTATAAATAAGCCAAACTCTTGGTCGGCGAATTTTGCTTCGGTTTCTCCAAAATACTGAATGTCTTCCAATTTAAAATAATCAAGATGTATTTTTTCCAGCATTCTGTCTACCTGGTTTCTTAAGTTCCTTCGAGGCTGAAGTTCACAACTGCGTCTTGTTTCCTTCCGGCGAAAATTCTGGACTTGGCAAAAGATATCAAGCCTTCGTAGAAAATTCTAATAAAAAAGGCGTGCTCCTCTTCTGTTAGATCCAGCTCATGCAATATATGGTGATTATTGTTCTTCAAGAGTTTTCATCCCTTGGAACAGGAGGGTCTATTTGAGGCTGAGATTGTTTTCGTCAAATATGTTCATCTTCCTTATTCTTATTGTTTCTATGCCTTTCCATTTATTTTTATAGAATAGAATAACTATATAGGTTTCTTTTTTATATATTTGGACAAGGTCTTCCTTATTTTTGCTGACCGATTTACCCAATTTTTCTTCGACTTGGTTCTTATCCATTGCGAAGTCGAGCTTGAATGGCATTTCTTCTTCGAAGCCTTTGTTGATGTCGAAGGATTCAAAAGTGAACCCGCCATCCCCAATGGGTTGAGAAAGATATTTCTCCTTGTATGAATCCGTGGGATCAAATTCCATGGAAATCAATTTGTCCTTGGTTTTTATTCTTGTTGTGAAATCTCCTTTTGGAAATTTATTTATGCCATTTTCTAGAAGAAAATACTTAAAACTATCGCTTGTAGAAGTATGGCCCAAGAGCGATAGCAATTTTTCGATGTTCATTGTGATTGCTTATGTTGATGGTAGTTTTGGTTTGACGGCTCTATGAGATAGAACCATGTCTTCCACGTATTTATCAAAATCAAGACTATTTAACTCTTGAAAACGATTGCATGTACTCATCAAAGGCATCGTCGATTTTTTACCGAAATCCTTGTGATTCGTGGGATTGACTCTATCTTTTCCACCCCCTTGGTCATCTGCTTTCTCCGCTACAGCGCCTTTAGCCTGTGGGGCTGCTTTATGAACCAGTTTCTGCTGCTTCACGCCAACCTTCTTTCCTGGGCTTCTGTGGTCGCCGCTGCTGTCTACTTTCCATACTTGGTCCCGGTGGCCACCATGCCGGCCCTCAAGATCATGACTGCTGCATTCAAGGCTGTGTTGACTTTATCGCCCTCGGCAAGATAGATCAACGCTGGCGCCGTCGGCAATTTCGCCAACGCCGGGGATGAGGCCCACGACATACAGACCTGTGCGCACAACGTCGCTGCCCCAGCGCTGCCACCTTGTAGTCCGCAGCCCACGCCACCTTGCCCTGTGCGTCGGCCAGCTCCAGCGGCGTGCCGATCTGGTCGCATTGGCACCAGTAGGTGCTGGGTTCTTCGCCCGCGTCCTGAATGTTGGCCGGTGGCACAAAACTTCCCGGCTCATGGGCTTCCCTGGAAGGGCAGACTGGCGAGAATGCGGCCGGTGGGGCGTATATCTGGACGTGTTATGGAGTTTTTAGATCATAAAGATAAACTGCTTGAGCATTGGACTTCGGATTTCTTCTTACGCAAAAGGTCGCCACGGCGTCACTTTCTTCGCCGTTGCTCCATAGAAATACATCGATGGCGTATTTATCATTTGGATCTCCTGGAAGATCAAATATGTATGATTTCTGCAATGCATCGTCGGGTGGCATTGTAATTAATCTTCCGCGAAAGATGTCACGAGAACGCTCAGTATATTCCTGTGGCGATGCATTGCCTAGCAGTTTTTCTGTATGCAATACGTCGTAATTTTCATTGGCCATTTCTTATATTATTGATTTTATATTAGAAATGATTTTGGAATTATTTTCCAAGTATGATTCAGTCATTTCCTGTTTGCTACAGTTGGATGTTCAGTCCCACAGTGAGATGGTGCTGATGAAGTCTAAAGCGGCCTGGATCTTTCTCCCATGCCTCGCAAATCGCTCGAAATGGCGTCTTCCACCTGAGCGCCTTCGAGTGCTTGCCGAAGTTGTAGCCTTGAACGAATGTCCAGCGACAGATGCCCTTGCTCCAGCGGCGCGCCGATCTGGTCGCACTGGTTCCGCAGGCTGGCCGTCTTTGCCGGGCATGGAGTCCAGCAGGTTGCCGGCGGGGTCGAAGGTAAATAGTTCGCGGGCCAGCGGGCTGCCAAACTATAGGTATAAGAGCAGATCAGAGATGCAATGCCTCCTTACCGGCTGGTATCATCCTTCTCTCTTTCTCCAACTAGATATTCCAAGAATCTATCTAAATTAAGGAACATCTTATAGTCTGCGCCGAAGTATCTCCACACTTGCGGCTCAATAATTTCTTCTATCCATACAAAATAGGCCTCTTCAGGTTCGTAAGGATTTAGTGCAAAAAGTGCGCAGTGACTTGCAGAAATACTTTTGGGCGGATTTTCAGACCAGTTTTCTCTTCTTAAATTTAACCATTCCCTTGCAATTTCGTTATTGTATATCTCTGATATTTCTTTAAGACTTAGCCAGTCTTGATCGAGATTGGCATTTTTCCAGCTGCTTGCATATTCAAACCGAGATTTGAGCATTGGAGAGAGTTTTCTGAAGCTGCAATCAAGCATCATGATTTCATCTCTATGATCCTCTTCTTCACCAATTTTCTGACCCCCATGCTCAGGGTCGTTTGCATTTCTGGAAAATAGATTTTCCATAAGATAAGTTGTATTGTCCATTAACAGCCTCCTGAATAGCCTCGAAAATTATTGCACCAAGCTTCAATGGCTAATATTTTCTCAATTATTCATCAGGATTTTTATTAGGTCTGAATTAATATCTTTTGGAGAAACTCCAGCATTGTTTTTTAGAAATGGATCTGCTCCATTAATTATAAGAATTTTTGCCATTTCAAAATTCTCTGACGTATTTTGAGCGAGTAATCTTAGGAGTGGAGTTGCTCCAGTGCTATTTTTTTCGTTTACGGAAGCCCCAGATTGGATGAGAAATTCTATATTTCTCTTGCATTTGTATTCGCAACTAAAATGCAGAGCCGTCCAGTTTACACTGTCCTTTTGATTGACGTTGGCACCATGCTCTATGAGCCATCTAAGAAAATTATTATTCTCATCACTCATGGCTGCGCGCATTAATGGCGTTATCTGACAATTTTTTCTTGGATCGGCAGAATTTACACTTGCCAAACCTGATGATATTAGTTTCTTCATTGCTTCAAAATCATCTGAAACAAATGCATCTATCATTTCTGAATGGATTTTGGTATTATTTTTCATGGTGGTTCGTATTTGTGGCTCATATTTGGTTTAAGGTCTTCTATTTGATAGAAGATAGCGTTGTTCGTATGATCATTAAACAGGGCTTGAATCATGCTACCGAAACCGGTTGTAATGCAGCCCCGTCTCTTCATCAAACTGCTGCCCCTGTAACCGGAAGGGCTGCTCAATCGACGGCGATGGAGGTGGTGCAACAGGCTTTGACCCCCAAGTCCGCGCGCTGACCGGCCGATCACCGGTGCCGGTCCGCAACACTTGGGCATGACCGCCTCGCCCCAGACCTTGTAGTCCGCAGCCCAGGCTACCTGGCCTTGCTCGTCGGTCAGCTCCAGCGGGGATTTATTCCATTGAATTTATGAATTTGCTGTATTTTTTTATCCAGCCATTATTGCCATAAATTTCGCCAGTTAAGCCGTCACTTAGTTCTGATATATCTTCAACTCCTTGATAGCTTATACCAATAACTTCTTGCTCTGCCATTCGTAGAATTCTGAATAAAGCGGAATCAACTGCGAAAGCGACTAGGAAATCAAAATGAGATTTCTGATTTCCTGAAAGTGAAGCATAAAACTCTTGCAACCTCTTTGCTTCATCTGTTGCGTATTTCCCGTTTGCACAGTCGGTGACTCTTTCTATAGATGAGTCTCTAACTGTGTGGATAATGTCTTCGCCAAATTTATCTAGTGTTGAATCTTGCATATTATTTATTCCAAGGAATTCTGCTCGATTTAGTAGTTCATAGACTTCTAGAGCGGGTTATGCACTTTACGTGTGTTTTGAGAAAATGAGGATGAAAAATTCTTCGATGGAATTAACGGCTTGCATGTAGGCTCGTAACATGCGCTAAAGATTTAAGGTTATTGCAAGCTCGCGCTCTGGTGTTTGCTTAATGTCTACTAGGAATTACGCAAACTGTATTCACTGATTTAAAAATATTCTATTTGAATACGTCAGATAACATCGACGACTTACGGAATTTTTAATCTAGACTGCAGGGCGAGATCTCCCATAATTTGAAAAATTTATAGCACCTTGCGTAAATAATATCTACAAAATTAGATATTCATATTTCCTGAATTCATGTATTCAATGATTGAATTAAGGCGATTAACTACTTTTGATGAAAAGTTTTAGCTGATCAAAGGCATTGGTTAAATCATGAAACGCTGGATCTTTTCTATCTATGGAGTTTTTTAATGAATAAAATTCTTGTGAGGCAATATAAATTTTTCGCATGAAATAGTGAAATTCATATGGTCCAAATTGTTCTTCTTGGTACTTTATATACAGTCTATCTTTAATGTTTGAGAATGACAATGAGAATGAAGAATCTGTAGCGCTGAACTCTGTTTTTCCCCCATTTTTTATAGATAGCAAATCATCGATCAATGAAATTATTGATAGATAAATCATCATCTTGAATTTTTTGTTTATTTTTGATGTAATTGTTTCATTATCTAATATAAATTCCATGTCTCCCAAATCAAAACCAGATGGTTTTTCTTCATTTACCTTCGAAAAGGATACATTTATCATTATTTGCTCGCTTCTAGCTTTATATGCCGTAATTGTTCTATTGCCATCGTGCGAATCAAAAACACCTTTGATTCTGTCAATTTCTCCATTGACTAGCATTCTTTTTTCGTAAGTTTGAATGCGTTTTTTTGGATCACTAACTCTTACTCCATTTTTTACAAGGCATTCACAAGTTTTCTGTAACTCTGCTTGCGCTGTACCTGGTTCAAGCAAATCACCAAGACCATCGGGATGAGTGCCACTTATATGTCTTTCGTCAATATGTTGGAATCCCTCCCTGCTATTTCCCGGCTCGATTCGAGGTTTGTGTTATTTTCTTCCAGGGAGACCAAGTAGAACAAACCACTCAATAGAATTTATGGTGTATTGATATAAGTTAAATTCACCCAAGAGTTAAATAGGACCTTGACTAACAAACCGCCCAACGACCGGATCGTAATACCGAAACCGGTTGTAGTGCAGTCCGGTCTCTTCATCAAACTGCTGTCCCTGAAAGCGGAAGGGTTGCTCAATGGGCGGCGGTGGAGGTGGTGCAACAGGCTTTGAGCCCCAAGCCCGAGCGCTGACCGGCCGATCATCGGTGCCGGTTCGCAACACGCTGCGCATGACCGCCGCACCCCAGACCTTTTAGTCCGCAGCCCAGGTTACTTCGCCCTGCTCGTCGGTCAGCTCCAGCGGCGCGCCGATCTGGTCGCACTGGTACCAGTAGGTGCTGTGTTCCTCGCCTGAGACCTGCACGGTGGTCAGCCGCACAAAGCTGCCCGGCCCATAGACCCATAGATATAGAGCGCCTGTCTTGCGCCCCGCTGGCTGTGAACCATGAGGTCACCGTCCCAAAGGTAGTGGGTGCTGCCGAAGGCATCGCTCTTGGAGACGCGCCGACCTAGGGGGTCGTAGGCGAAGCGCGTGGTCTGGCCCTAGCAGTCGGTGTAGGCCACAAGGCGGTCGGCCTCATCCCAGGCCAGGCGCTTGGAGCCGCTCTTGGCGTCAATGATTTCCACGGTGCGGCCCCGGGCGTCATGGCGGTAGCGCGTGGTGCGGCCCAGCGGGTCGGTGGCCTGCACAAGGTGGCAGTGGGCATTGCATTGCTGCTGCCATTCGTGGCCCAGGGCTTCGCGAAGTGTGGCGACTAGGTCTCGCGGGCCGATGCGGCCTGTGATGGCACCTGTGGCGTTTGCTCAATGAGTTGTTTTGTTTTGTGAAAACTAGTGAACCCCAATTATTTTAAATCGGGATGCTTTAATTCGCGATGACCGTTGTTATTGAAAATAGTTATCTTTTTTGGACCTATGCATATCAAGGTTTCTTTGTGAACCGAAATATCCTCACATTCCTTTATTTCTTTGATTTTATACAATTTGGAATTTTCTTTTTTATAGTCCAAGGAAAAAAGTCCTTCATTGGAAGAGAGATATATTCTGTTCTGGAAAAAAACCATCTTGGTCAGAATCATGTTGTCATCATAATGACTTATGTCTTTGAAGCCATTCTTGAAATCACCTCGAAGTATGGCCCCGTTGAATCCGCATGCCCAGATAACTCCATCTGGGGCACAGAAAATACTCATAATTATTTCGTCAGTTGAAATATAAACTTCACTCCACAATATTCCATCAAAGTGATATATTCCATCTCGTCCAGCAGCATAAAGATCATCTTCTGAATAACCATCTATATCAGAAATATCATCACCTATTTCAAGAGTATTTGGTGATAAATTAGCCTTTGGGGCAGGGCTCTGTTTTCTGAGTTTTCCTGCAATATCGCGCCATCCATTTGTGCCGCGTTTATATATTTGTCCTCCACCTCCACATGCGTATAATACGCCATCTATTTCTTTTAAAGAATTCAAATATCCATATATTGGAAGTTCTTTGTCCAATCCTGCTTCTGCGATATTCTCGGTGCTCGCGCCACCAGGCCAATAAACTGATATCTCCCCATTATTCGATAGAATTACATATTTTCTCCTATTTCCCATAGCCTTGATTGAAGAGCAGATGCTAACTGTTGTGAAATTAGGCAAATCTAGGTGTCTCCAAGGATCTCCCGAAGATTGAGCATCATAAAAGAAAATCCTACTGAACTTTGCAGAATCATCGGTGCCATCCGGCCTTGATGAAAACATATAGTAATCATCCTCGATCGCCAGACATTTATCAAAGGTTATGGGTGTGGATTTCATATGTGCTCCGCTATCTTTGCGGACCTCCTTGAGTGGTTTTTTCTGGTCCAATTTTTTAGGAGCCTATTGGTATTTTACCGCTGGGGTCTGCTCGTACAATGGTGGTTGCATCCAATCCTTTCGATTGATGAAAAATACACAGCTGGGCTTATATTAAAATAGGATTGCATCCAGTTATTCTTCCAGCCAATATTGCGCCAGCGGCTTCAAGTACACCAAGTGGTGCTGTGTCTGGAGGGTTTCCATCAAGCGCTGCCATCCGTTCCAATGGATCGTATATCGCATGAATCTTTCCGTGTTCTTTCGACATAGAGATATTCTCACCATCCACACAGATAACAAGACCTTCATCTTCTGTTATTCCATAAGGGTGAGAGCTTCCTCTGTTGCCGCTGCTGCGGCCTTCTTCCCATACTTGACTCCGGTGGCCGCCATCCCAGCGGCCGGGATCATGGCTGCCGCGCTCAAGGCTGCGTTGACTTTATCGCCCTCGGCAAGATAAATCAAAGCGTTGGCGCCGTCGGCAATTTCGCCAACGCCGGGGATGAGGCCCACGACATCCAGACCGGTGTGCACAACGTCGCTGCCCCGGCGCTGCCACCAGCTTTTTCCTAGGCGAGGGGTTTGATGGGGGGGCGTGGCTCCGTGGAGGTTGGGGGCCGTGTCGGGGATGACCAGTCCCGAGGTGTTGCCTATCGGCCCTGGAAAAGGGGCGGCGTTGGGCCTGACCTGTGCAGGTTCTGCTGGGTCAATACACCAACGAGAACACGAACGGGTTGCTCAGGCAGTATCTTCCCAAAGGACTTGACCTGTCGGGCTACTCGCAAGCGGGCCTGGATGCGATCGCAAGGCAATTGAACCAGCGTCCAAGGAAGACGCCGAGGTTCAGAACACCTGCTGAAATGCCGGCCTTCTGGTTGCCGCAGGTGCGGCGGGTGACGTTGCCGTGCACGTCGTATTCAAAGTGCAGGTCTTGGTAGAAGCGCAGGCGGTTGTCGCCTACGACGCCCAGGGTGGTGTCCACGGACTGGCCATCTTTGCCGGGCATGGATGCCATGCAGATTGCCGGCGGGGTCGAAGGCAAATAGTTCGCGGGCCAGCGGGCTGCCTTGTGCGGGCAGGCTGGCGAGGATGCGGCCCGTGGTGTCGTAGCGGAAGTCCTGGCGGCCGCACGGGGAGTTTGCATGGCGGTATTTTAATGAATTTTATTAAATTAATATTTAATTTTGATTTATGATATTTGTCAATTTGTTTATTTTCTTGTTATTTCTTCCTGTTTGATTTATAAATATTTCTTTGAACTCACTATTGATGGCAGTCGTGGATATTTTTTTTCCACTCATTTCTTCAAATATTCCCTTGTCAGTTTCAAAAGTAAGAGCAAGTGGATTTTTTTTGAAATATGAAAATCTGCAAACGCATAAGTCATTTATTATAACTGCTCCATTTGTTTTTGATTAATCCATGAATAATCTTGTGTTTATTTTTTCATTAATTATTTTTAAAATATTTGACAGTCTAAATCCGTGGAGATCAAGACCGCTACTCCATATTTCTCCTTTGAATGTGTACAATTTAAAATTAACACCTTGATTTTTTCGAACTGTCGGATAGTATTTTTCAAATAATTCATGATCGCTTGGATCTCCTGTTCCGTCGAAACCCATTGATACTGCATCTTCTCTAGTTGAGGGCGTTTTATCTTTTGATTCAATGTTTGTGCATATATCTCCATTAATATATGTTCTTAATATTAGGTTGATTTTTTGGTAATCTATAATCATTTTTAAAAAGGAGATGTTCCTTGTGATGAAGTGGCTTCTTTGTTGATGAACTTACCCAATTAGTTTTGGGATGATGCATAAAATCTTTATTTTCGGCTAATTGTAAATTGTATCAATTTGACTTGATGGGGATAAAGTTTTGGAGAGCTGAATTTTGCAGAAGGTTCTTATTTTTTCGTAATAACTGGCTCATGCCAAATATCCTCGCAACCCTCATTGTCAATGATAAATCTATAACCTGGTGCAAGAGCCAAGTACGGCATGAGTGCGGGCCATACATCTGGGACGTGGCCAATGTGTATTGGCTTAAAAAAATCAGGATCTTCAGAGTACTCTCCTGCCCAAATATACCAGCCGGCAGTCCCATTTTCAGGATGGGCTCTCATTCCTGTTACGGGTTGTTTTCCTTTCGTTTGCAAGGCGATGCCAATTTTTAAACTCTCATCCGGATAAGATTCTGGAGATCCAGCCAGAATACATTTTTCTTTCTGAAGAGAATTGATTTTGCTATGATCGTTTATATTTTCCAAGCCATACATTTAGAGAATACAAATGCTTGTCCGACTTGAATTCTAGAGCATGTGGGACCGTGTGACTGAACTGAAGAAACTTGTGTCTGTTTAACTACATCCTTAGTTCCAGTTCGATAGTGCTCCACAACAAGTGGGTCAATATGGTCGGCTGCCATTTTGGCTTCAATGCCGCCAAAAACTACACAAGATTTTCCTTGTACAGCGACGGTCTATTGTGCCGTTGGACCACAACGACCTAGTCTTTGATATTTCCCAATTCTTTGCTTTGGCCGGTGCGCAGATACTGCAACTGTTGGGTCTGGCCCCAGACCTTGTAGTAGCTGGCGGCCCAGACGATGCGGTCGGCGTCGTCGGTGAGTTCCTGGGGGGGGCGCCGATCTGGTCGCAGTGGTAGTAGTAGATGGCGAAGCTGGTCTGGACCGTTTCAGTATCTGCCTGTGCGTTGCGGTTTTCTCGCTCTTCCATTCCGACTCAAGCTTGGCCAGGGGCACGAAGCTGTCGGGCTCGTAGAGGTATTCGCTCAGGCGTGAGCCACGGATTTCCCTGGTGAGAATGTCGCCGTTATGTCGCGGGTCGGTGCGCTCGAATGCATATCGCGATCAATGCGCGGCGCCCACTGCAAAATACAGTGAATTGTTGTCCAGTTGTCGCGCCACTCTATGGAAGTATTGAAGTTCCATGTGTATGGCGGATCTATTAAACAAGTCTAACCCTCCGGAAAAGCACAGCTGCCTACGAATAGATGCACCGCTGTGAATATGAAAAAGTTTTACATAATGACTAATCTTCGGTGACGCTTCGATTTAATGCATTGAGCAATGCATCGAGAAAATCATCACCTATTTTTTTTGCACTTGCCCAGTCTAAATCACCAAGAGGCACAGCCCAGACGGAAGAATCACTGGGAAGATGTTTGAATATATAGCATACTCCGCCGCCATTAGTGGCAAAACACAGGGCCTTATCCCCAAGATATTTTTTAACCAAAAAATCATTATTTAGAATCTCCAGCTCATCTATTGGCCAAAATGATAAATATAGACTACCAAATTGCCCTTCTCCTCCGTTGGCCCAGCGCATCCACTCAACGTAATTTGCAGGTAGGTTTAATATTTTGGATATATCATTAATATTTTTTTCTTCTAGGGGTGGGTCACGGTCATATTGATTTAATACTCTATTTTTTATAGATTCAATAATATTATTCATAATCAAAATGCTCCAATTTCATCAAAGTATTGATAACTCTTCTTTAGTGCTATCTTTCGGCATTTTTCCGAGACTCCAGCAGCTTTAAGATCCTTTGAAGAATATTCAAATTCCTCTCGAATTGTGCTTGACCATTTCCCGCTGCCTGCTGCAAAACGAGCATCGCGTCTGGCATTTTGTCGCGTGGTGATTGTGCCATGATTTGGACTTCTATTTAAGAGAATAGAAGGCGCATCACCTGAATTATATTTGGCGTATCCTTGACTTTTGGCCCATTCGTCTTGAACTACATGATGCGAGTCTTTGGGGCCTACGTGGTGATGGTTGATCGCGGTGTCTTGTAATATCGCATGGATCTCTGCGGCATCCGCACCTCTTCTTGGGAGCTAGTCCTAATGCATCGCTCCAATTACTAGTATTCGGTGCATACAAGAATAAATTATCACCCCCCTCCAACCCAATCGGATCCTGATGCACAAACCTCCCCACCACAGGATCGTAATACCTGAACCGGTTGTAGTGCAGCCCCGTCTCGCCG
>NZ_JACVUR010000005.1:0-255302 GCF_016516495.1 Delftia sp. S65 | reverse complement strand
TCTTGGGGTGGGCGCCGTCCCATATCTCTCTGGCCCCCCCCCCGGTCCGTTCTTCGAATGTAAACAATGTTCCTGAGAACGCGCTGTCAGCGAACAGGCCCAATCCATGCGAGCCGCGTTTGCCTGCTGCGCCGCGCTGCACGACACTGGTGGCTTCCCCCACGAAACAGGCCGATCCGACCATGTCCGACACGTCCCAGCCCCACTCCCAACCCCAGCACCTGCCCACCCGCACCGCCGATGTGGGCGGCATTCCCATCCAGCGCGCCATTCCCCAGCGCGCCTTGCGCAAAGTCGGCGCCTGGTGCTTTCTCGACCACGCCGGTCCCGCCGACCCCGCGCCACCGGGCATGCAGGTCGGCCCGCATCCGCACATCGGCCTGCAGACCTTCACCTGGATGATCCGCGGCGAAGTGCTGCACCGCGACAGCCTGGGCCACACCCAGATCATCCGCCCCGGCCAGGTCAACCTGATGACGGCCGCCCACGGCATCGCCCATTCCGAGGAAAGCCAGACGCCCTCGCACATCCACGCCGCGCAGCTGTGGATTGCGCTGCCCGAGTCGCACCGCAACGGTCCGCCGCGCTTCCAGCACTACCCCGAGCTGCCCAGGACCACGGTGGGCGACTTCACGGCCACGGTGCTGGCCGGCGAAGCGCTGGGCCTGACGTCGCCGGCCGAGGTGCACACGCCCCTGATGAGCGTGGACCTGCATGCGGACAGCGCGGGCAATGGCAATGCCGTCGCCACGCTGCCGCTGCGCGCCGATTTCGAGCATGCCGTGCTCAGCCTGGAAGGCAGCGTGAGCGTGAACGGCCAGCCCCTGCCGGTGGAGGAACTGCTCTACCTGCCCCTGGGCACGGCCTCGGTCGCCATCGAGACCACGCCTGGCAGCCGCCTGCTGGTCATTGGCGGCGAGCCCATGGATGAAGCCATCTTGCTGTGGTGGAACTTCGTGGCCCGCACCAGCGAAGAAATTGCCGAGGCCCGCGCGCAATGGGAAGCGGAGGCCGGTCAGGATGCGCAGGCCCTGCCCGCAGGTGCGGCGCGCCGCTTCGGGCCGCCGCTGGCATCGCCCCTGAAGCCGCTGCATGCGCCTTCGCTGGACGGCGTGGTGCTGCGCGCCTCGCGCTGAACGCGCTTGCTGCGGCGATCGACCTGCAGCCATGGCCCTGCCCAACCAAAAGGCGCCCCGAATGGGGCGCCTTGCCGTTTGTGTTGCGGGAATTTCGAGGGTCAGGCCGGGCTGGCCGCATCCACCTCGGTGCCGTCCTCCACGCCGCGAACGCTCTCGCGGCCGTTCTTGTCCTTGAGCTTGCCCAGGTCGGTCTCCACGGCCCGCTTCAGCTTTTCGATGGCCGCGTTGAAGGCATCCTTGACCTTTTCAGCCTCGGCGTTCACGGCGATCGGCGGGCGGCCATTGGCCCGGGTCTCCAGAACGCAGCGCTTGCCGGGAGCGCCGGAGGTCTTGAGCGCATCGACGCCGGTGAGGAAAACCTCCACGCGTACCACGTAGTCCTTGAACCTCGCCAGCTTGGCGTTGATCTCTTCCTGCGCCCATTGCGCCAAGGACTCGCCACCCTGGATCGAATCGTCGGCATGAACCTGAACTTGCATGCATATCCTCCTAGTCGCCAAAAGCCGCACCACCGGCGCGGCGGGGTTGTCGGGGCCATTGATGAACTGGCGAATCCATCGTAACGCCATGCGGGCTGCCTGCACAGCAAGTCGCACCCTGCGTCGTCAGGTTTTTCGCGCTGCAGCATCCGCAGCCCCAACCCCTGCCTACAGGCTACACCCGCGGGCGGGGCGCCTGCACGAATGGACCGAAAAAGCTTGAGATGCCTCAAGACAACTCTTGCATTCACCTACACCTATTTGCAGTGATGGCCCTGCGCCGGTCGCGGGCGTTCAACCCCTTCCTACAGGTCGCAGGCACGATTGGGCTTACAACGTGACCATCAGGACTTCCCCCTTGCCCACCACCCCATGAGCCCACTTGCCTCACGCCGCCTCAAGATCGGCCTTTCGGCCTGTTTCTCCCATGCGGACCCGCAGCGTCCGCTTTTCACGGGCAAGACGCTGCAGTACGTGGAGCAATCGATAGCGCACTGGATCATGTCGGCCGGCGCCATGGTGGTGATGGTGCCCTGCCCCACAGGCGAGACCGCGCGCGGCGACGTGACGCTGGAGCACTATGCCGAGTGGCTGGACGGCGTGGTCATGCACGGCGGCGCCGATGTCTGGCCCGGCAGCTATGGCGAGGAACCCATGCGCCCCGAATGGCTGGGCGACCGCGTGCGCGACCTCTACGACCTGGCCGTGGTCGAGGCGTTTTCCCAGGCCGGCAAGCCCATCTTCGGCGTCTGCCGCGGTCTGCAGCTGATCAACGTGGCCTTCGGCGGAACGCTCTACCAGGACATCGAGACCCAGGTGCCCGGCTCGCAGCTGCACCGCAATCCCACCGAGTACGACCGCCACTACCACGACATCGCCATCGTGCCCGGCAGCCGGCTGGAGGCGCTGTACCCCACGCTGGACCGCGCACGCGTGAACAGCATCCACCACCAGGGCATCAAGGACGTGGCGCCCGAGTTCGATGTGGAGGCCTGGAGCCTGCCCGACCGCATTCCCGAGGCCATCTTCCGCAAGCCTGGCACGCTCAAGAGCTATATCGCGGCCACGCAGTGGCACCCCGAATTCCAGTTCCGCAACCCGGACACCAGCACGCTGGATGACAGCGTGCTGCTGCGCGACTTCCTGGCCGCCTGCTCACGCGCCCGCGTGAGCCCGGCCGTGAGCCACAGCCCCTTCCAGATCCGCAACCGCGCCGCGCGCCTGCTGCGCCGCGCCTTGCTTCGCAGGCATTGACGGCCCGGCGCCGCCAAGCGCCTGCGCCACCACCTGCTGCAACTGCCCGCGCAGCCACGCATGGGCTGGATCGGCCTGGTGGCGCGTGTGCCAGATCATGAACATGGGCAGCGGCGGGCAGTCCACGGGTACGGCAAAGCTGGCCAGCGATGACAGGGCCGTGCGTCCCAGCAGCGACGGCGCCGTCGCCAGCAGCGGCGTGCCGCGCACAAAGGCGGCCAGCGCCGCAAAGCCCGGCACGCGCACGGCAAAGCGGCGCTCCAGCCCGCGCGCCTGCAGTTGCAGGTCCAGGTCCAGCGCCTGGCGGTCGGCATAGGCCACGGTGGCGTGGTCGGCCTGCAGATAGTCGGCCAGGCTGGCCGGCGGCTGTCGCACGGCGCTGTCATAGAAGACTGCGTACTCATCGCTGAACAGGCGCTTTTGCACGATGTCCGTGGCATCGGGCGGGCGCGGGCTGATGGCCAGCAGGCAGGCGTCCGAGCGCAGCAGTTCGGCATCCGGCGCGCCGCTGTCGATCACGCGCAGCACCGTCCCGGGCGCGGCTGAGCGCAGGCGCCGGGCCAGCGCGGGCAGCAGCAGTTCGCGCTGCAGGTCGTTGGCGGCAATGGTGATCTCGGCACGCCAGTGCGCGGGGTCAAAGCTGGGCCCCTGGCCGAACTGCTGCATCTGCCGCAGCAGCTCGCGCGCCGGGTCCTGCAGCGCCAGCGCATGGGCCGTGGGTGCAATGCCCCGCCCCTGCCGCACGAACAATCGGTCGCCCGTGATGGCGCGCAGCTTGTCCAGCAGATGGCTGACGGCCGACTGCGTCACGCCCAGGCGCTGCGCCGCCGCCGTGACGCTGCCGGTCTCCAGCACGGCCAGCAGCAGTTGCAGCAGCCGGCCATCGAGCTGCGATCCATCGACTTGTCTCATGCATTCCATGATTGGCCGCCGCTTTATCTTTGGCAACGCGGACCGGACACTGCCGCTGATCCAACGCAAATACCGGAGACAAAACATGGCCGATCAGCCGCAGATTCCCGGCACCACCCTGTTCGATGGCAGGCAGGCCCGCAAGGGCTATGCGCTCAACAGCATGTGCTTTTCCTTCAACGAGCTGGCCAACCGCCAGGCCTTCCTGGCCGACGAGGAGGCCTATATGCGCAGCTACGGGCTGAACCAGGAGCAGGCCGAGGCCGTGCGCGCCCGCAACGTGCTGCAGATGATCGCGGCCGGCGGCAACGCCTACTACCTGGCCAAGCTGGCCGGCATCTTCCACCTGGACATGCAGGACATAGGCGCCCAGCAGACCGGCATGACCAAGGCCGAGTTCCAGGCCCTGCTGCGCTCGCACGCCTGAGCCCCGCCGCAGCCCACACGCAAGACACAGCACAGGAGACACCCACCATGGCACATCTCATCGGCGGCCTCGGCACCTCGCACATTCCCGCCATCGGCAACGCCATCCACAAGGGCCTGCAGAACGAGCCCTACTGGAAGCCCTTCTTCGACGGCTTCCCGCCCATCCGCGAATGGCTGGCCGCGCAGCGCCCCGACGTGGTGGTGATGTTCTACAACGACCACGGCCTGAACTTCTTCCTCGACAAGATGCCCACCTTCGCCGTGGGCGCGGCCGAGCGCTACTGCAACGCCGACGAAGGCTGGGGCATTCCCACGCTGGCACCGCTGCGCGGCCACACGGAGCTGTCATGGCACCTGATCGAGTCCCTGGTGGGCGAGGATTTCGACGTGGTCAGCTGCCAGGAAATGCTGGTGGACCACGCTTGCACGCTGCCGCTCAAGCTGTTCTGGCCCGAGGGCGACTGCCCTGTGGCCGTCGTGCCGGTGTGCATCAACACCGTGCAGTTCCCGCTGCCCTCGGCGCGCCGCTGCTATGCGCTGGGCCAGGCCGTGGGCCGGGCCATCGCGCGCTGGAACAGCGACCAGCGCGTGGCCGTCATCGCCTCAGGAGGCCTGTCGCACCAGCTCGATGGCGAGCGCGCGGGCTTCATCAACAAGGCGTTCGACCTGCAGTTCCTTGAAAGCATGGCCACCAATCCCGAATGGGCCACGCAGTTCAGCGTGCATGAACTGGTGGAAAAGACCGGCACCCAGGGCGTGGAACTGCTGATGTGGCTGGCCATGCGCGGCGCCTTGTCCGCGGCTGCGCCCGGCGTGCGCCGCGTGCACGGCAACTACCACATACCGATCTCCAACACCGCCACGGCGCTGCTGGCGCTGGAAGCGGTCTAGTCGGAAACACAAAGGCCGCCGGGCATGCCAGGCGGCCTTTGTGCTTTGCGGGGCCGTGCGGACCGGGTGTATCCCGGCCCTGCCTCTCAATGGTGGTGGCCGTGGCCGCCATGCACGTGGCGGTGCTCGATTTCCTCGGGCTTGGCCGCGCGCACTTCGGTGACCTTGCAGGAAAAGTGCAGCGCCATGCCGGCCAGCGGGTGGTTGCCGTCCAGCAGCACCACGGGGCCCTTGATCTTGACCACGTGGAAGATCTGGGGCTGCCCCTGGTCATCGGTGCCGCGCAGTTGGCCGCCGACCTTCACGCCGGGCGGGAACTCGCCCTTGGGAATGGTGCGCGTCAGGCTCTCGTCGCGCGCGCCGAAGGCGTCTTCCACGGCCAGGTCCACGGTCAGCGTGTCGCCCACGGCCTTGCCGTCCAGGGCGGCTTCCACCTTGGCGAAGATGTTGTCGTAGCCGCCGTGCAGATAGGCCACGTCGCCCTTGTCGAGCAGTTTGCCCAGCTTGTCGGTGATCTTGTAGTTGATGGTGACGGCGGTGTCTTTGGTGATGTTCATGGCAAAGGCCTTGGAAAACCGCAGCGCAGAAGGCGCGCCGCGCAAAGCTGCCATTGTCGGCGACCTGGGGCATTCCAGCGTCGCGGCCGTGGGTTCACCGGCCGCCCGACCTCAAGCCAGGCACTCGCGCGCGCATTCGAGCAGGCTGCGCGCCCAGCGCGCGCGGGCCGAGGTGTTGAGCCACAGCAGGCCCACCTTGCGGGCATCGGCGGGGCGGGAGCCGGCGCCGTCCACAGCAGCGCCCTGCTCCGGCAGCGCCAGCACGCGCACGTCGCGGCCCTGGGAGAGCACGGGGCCTATGTCGGGCACCAGGCCCACGCCCAGGCCCTGGTCCACCATCATGGCCACGGCCAGCACCGAGTTCAATTCCATGCGCTCCAGCGGCGCAATGCCCTGGGCGCGCAGGTAGCGGTCGGCCAGCCGGCCACCGGCCAGGGATCGGTCGTAGCGCACCAGGGGCCGGGTGCGCAGCAGGGCCAGCGGGTCCTGCTGCGCATCGCGGGCGCGGCACAGCACGACCAATGGCTCCTGGCGCAGCTCGGCCCAGCACACGGTCTTGGGCAGGTCGAACGAGGGTTGCAGGCAGATCAGCACGTCCAGCTCGGACTGGACCAGGGCCGTGTACAGCTCGGGCGTGAGGCCGGCGCGCACGCTGATGCGCACCTCGGCGTGGCGCGCCACGAAGGCCCGCATCACGGCGGGCACAAAGCCGTGCAGCGCCGTGTTCACGGTGCCCAGCCGCAGCTCGCCGCCGTCCGCGTCCGAGGCCACCCATTCGCGCAGGCCCTCGAAGTCCTGCAGCAGCTGGCGGCCACGCTCGAACAGCCGCTCGCCCGCCTCGGTGGCGCGCACGCTGCGGCCATGGCGCACCAGCAGCGGCGCACCCAGCTCGCCTTCCAGCACGCGCATCTGCTGGGCAATGGCCGAGGGGCTCAGATCCAGCTGGCGAGCAGCTTCGGACATGGAGCCGGTGTCCACCACTCTCAAGAAATTGTGTATGTATCTCACGTCCATTTCACACATTTTCTTGAATCACAACGCAGATGCAACTGCTGTTTTCCCAGGCTGCGCTGCACCACACTGCGTGACAACGACTATTTCAGGAGACAGACGCATGGATTCCCGGCCCACCTCTCAAACCGCTCAAGCCTCTCAGACCTCTTTGCCGCGCCGGATGTGGCTGTCCACCGCCGCCGCCGCGCTGGCCGCCTGTGCGCTGCCGGCCTGGGCCCAAAAGCGCGGCAGCCGCCTGGTGGTACCGTTTGCGCCGGGCGGCGGCAACGATGTGTTCGCGCGGCAGATGGCGCATGGCCTCAACGAGTCCTTCGGCTACGGGATGATCGTGGAGAACAAGGCCGGCGCGGGCGGCAACCTGGGCACGGAAGCCGTGGTGCGTTCGGCCGGCGACGGCAGCACCTGGCTGCTGGGCCACACGGGCACGGTGTCCATCAATCCCTCGCTGTATCCGGGCCTCAAGTTCAATGCGGCCACCGATCTGCAGCCGGTGGCCATGTTCGCTTCGTCGGCCCTGCTGCTGGTCGTGCCGGCTTCCTCGCCCGCGCGCAGCGTGGCCGATCTGGCCGAGCAGATGCGCAAGCGCAGCGGCGAGATGAACTACGCCTCCAGCGGCTCTGGCACGGGCGGCCACCTGACGGGCGAGATGTTCGCCCACGCGCTGGGCGCCAAGGCCATCCACGTGCCGTACAAAGGCACGGCCCCGTCGCTGACCGACCTGGTGGGCGGCAATGTGGATTTCAGCTTTGGCGTGATTCCCGCGGCCATGGCCCTGGTGAAGGCCGGCAAGCTGCGCGCCCTGGCCGTGACCGGCGCCAAACGCCAGCCCCAGCTGCCCGACGTGCCCACGGTGGCCGAGTCCGGCGTGCGTGCGCTGGCCGACTTCGAGAGCTCGCTGACCTACGGCATCCTCGCGCCCAGGGGCACGCCTGCCGAGACGGTGCGCGCGCTGGGGCGCGACATCCTCAAGGTGGCGTCTGCCGAGTCCTTCCAGTCGCGCCTGGGCATCGAGGGGGCCGTGCCGCTGCTGGGCGATGGCGCGCAGTACGCGGCCCGCATCCAGGTGGAGAGCGCCAAGTGGGCTGCCGTGATCAAGGCCTCGGGCGCCACGGCCTGAGACCGGCAAGGACAGCATGTCATTGGTGAAGGACTATCTGGGCCCCGCCGACAGCGGCCACTGGTTTGCAGACGCGCGCTGGCTGCAGGCGCTGCTGCGCTTCGAGAGCGCGCTGGCCCAGGCCCAGGCCGACTGCGGCCTGGTGCCGCGCCCGGCCGCCGAGGCCATTGCGCGCGCCTGCGCGCAGGCGCCGCTCACGTGCGAAGGCGTGGTGGAGCAGGCGCGCGCCAGCGGCGCGCTGGGCCTGGCCGTGGTGCGGCCGCTGCAGCAGTGGCTGCAGGCCCACGCCCCGGAAGGCCTGCCCTGGCTGCACTGGGGTGCGACCACGCAGGACGCCGTGGACACGGCGCAGGCCCTGCTCACGCAGCAGGCCCTGCAGGCGCTGCTGGCCGAGCTGGACGCGCTGCAGTCCGCACTGCAGGCCCTGGCCCGCACGCACGCGGCCACGCCCATGCTGGCGCGCAGCCTGCTGCAGCCCGCGCAGATCACCAGCTTCGGCTTCAAATGCGCGCAGTCGGCTGCCGCCGTGGGGCGCAGCATCGAACAGTTTGAAAGGCTTGCCACCGCTGCGCTGTGCGTGCAATTGGGCGGCGCCGTGGGCAATGGCGCCGTGCTGGGACGCCACCGTGCCGAGGTGGAGCAGGCACTGGCCCGGCGCCTGGGCCTGTCGGCCTGCGGCCGCAGCTGGCATACCCAGCGCGACGACTGGATGCGCCTGGCCATGGAGGCCGCCATATGCGGCGGCAGCCTGGCCAAGCTGGCCAAGGACTGGTCGCTGATGGCGCAGTACGAGGTGGGCGAGGTCAGCGAGGCGCCGCGCGGCAGCACCTCCAGCGCCATGCCGCACAAGCGCAATCCCGTGCACCTGATGCAGGCGGTGGCACAGGCCCAGGCCGTGCCCCCGCTCGCGGCCCTGCTGCTGGGCTGCATGGCCCAGGCCCATGAGCGCGCGCTGGGCGAGTGGCAGGCCGAGGTCGCGCACTGGCCCGACCTGTGGCGCCACGTGCATGGCGCCGCCGCCGCATTGCGCCAGGCCGCGCAGTCGCTGCAGGTGCATCCGCAGCGCATGTTGGGCCATGTGCGGGGCCTGCACGGACTGGTGTTTTCAGAGGCCTGCGTGCACGCCATGGCGCCCTGGACAGGCAAGCCCGAGGCCCTGGCCGCCGTGGAGCTGCTGGCCCCGCAGGCGCTGGAGCAGGGGCGCGAGCTGCGCCTGCTGCTGGTCGAATGGGCCGCGCCCCGGCTGGACGCGGCGGCCCTGCAGGCGCTGCAAGATGCGTTGGCCCGGGCCTGCGACCCGGCCCGCGCCGTGCAGGCATCGCATGATGCGTGCCTGGCGCTGCTGGCAGCGCCGCAGACCCACGCCCACGCCAATGCCCATTCCCATGCTTGACACAGGAACCCCGCCATGACCGAATCTTCCGCCGACGCCCTGCAGCGCGGCCTTGCCAACCGCCGCCGCGTGCTGGGCGATGAATGGGTGGACCAATCCGTGGCGCGCGCCAACGAACTGAATGTGGAGTTCCAGCGCATGATCACGGCCTATGCCTGGGACGGCATCTGGAGCCGCCCCGGCCTGGAGCGCCGCACGCGCCGCATCATGGTGCTGGCCATCACGGCCTCCATGGGCCGCTGGGAAGAGTTCGAGCTGCACATCCGCACGGGCCTGCTGGCCGACCCGGCCGATGCCGAGGCCGCGCCGCTGGATCTGGACACCATCCGCGAAGTGCTGCTGCAGACCGCCGTCTATGCCGGCGTGCCCGCAGGCAACACCGGCATGGCCATCACGCTGAAGATCCTCAAGGAACTGGGGCGCACGCCCGCGCCGGCCAGCTTTCATCCGCCCGCAGACACGGCCTGACGCGGCCTGACCGGACTCAGGCGGCCGGCGGCTGCTCCTCGGCCGCAGCGCCCGGGTAGCGCGCAAAGCGCCGGTTCTCTGCGCCATGCACCGGGTCCTGCTCGGCCCAGGGCCATCCGCCGAACTGGGTGCGCCGGTAGTCCTGCATGGCCTGCATGATTTCCTGCTGCGTGTTCATCACGAAGGGGCCGTACTGCGCCACGCTCTCGCCAATGGGGCGGCCCTGCAGCACCAGGCATTCCACGGCGTCGGCGCCGCTGTTGTGCAGCTCCCAGTCCTGCGTGGCATCCACATGCAGGGCCGCATGCTGTGCCAGCGCCGTGGGCCCGACCTGCAGTGCCTGGCCTGCAAAGAAATACAGCATGCGCTGCGTGTCCGCACCGGCTGCGCGCGGCAGCGTCCAGCGTGCGCCGGGCTCCAGGCGCAGTGTCCAGATGGCCACGTCGCCCTCGGGTTGCGAGGCCCAGGATTCGGGCGGCGGCGGCAGGGCGGCCGCCGTGCCGGGCAGGCTGCCTGCGACCACGGTGACCACGGTCCTGCGGCCTGCGGCGTCTGCGTGCTCCAGGCGCGGGATGCGCTCGTTCCAGAACATGGTGAAGTGCGGCTCCACCATCTTGGAGCGCGCAGGCAGGTTCAGCCAGATCTGGAACAGCTCCAGCGGATTGGGCGCGTCGCTGTCGAGCAGCGGGAACATCTCCGAATGCTGGATTCCCTTGCCGGCCGTCAGCCACTGCACGTCGCCGCCGCCAAAGCGCGCGGCCGCGCCCAGCGAATCGGAATGGTCGATCAGGCCCTTGCGCACCAGGGTCACGGTCTCGAAGCCGCGGTGCGGGTGGCCGGGAAAGCCCGGCACGCCGTCGCCGTGGTACATGGAAAAGCCGTCCTTGCGGCTGAAGTCGCTGCCCATCTGGCGGCCTTCCAGGTCCACGGCCTGCACGCCCAGGCGGCCATCGCTGGGCGGATAGGCATCGTCATGGTGGGCACAGAACAGGAAGGGGTCCATGGTGGGCCACAGCGGGCCCAGCGGCTGGCTCTGGAGGACGGGGGTGGTGGCTGCGGTCATCGTGGCTCCTGTGAGGCTGCGCCCGCAAGAAAAAAGGGGGCGCTGCATTCTCGGACAGATGCGGCCCCCGCGCCGGTTTTGAAAGCCACCATGGCTGGGACAGTGCGGCCCAGGAATGCAACGCCCGCCGGGTCAGTTGCGCGGCGGCGTCACCAGGCCCTTTTGCACGGCCGGGCGCGCCACGAAGGCGGCCAGCACGCGCTGCAGCTCGGGAAAGCGCTCCCAGCCCAGCAGTTCGGCCGCGTTGTAGCCCTGCTCCACCACCATGTTGCGCACCCAGGGCCACAGGGCGATGTCGGCAATGGTGAACTGCTCGCCCATCACCCAGGCGCGCCCTGTGAGGCGGCGCTCCAGCACACCCAGCAGGCGCACGGACTCGTTCACGTAGCGGTCGCGCGGGCGCTTGTCCTCGAAGTCCTTGCCCGCGAATTTGTGGAAGAAACCCAGCTGGCCGAACATGGGGCCGACGCCACCCATCTGGAACATCAGCCACTGCAGCGTTTCATAGCGCGCGGCCGGTTCGGCGGGCAGCAGCGGGCTGCCGGTCTTCTCGGCCAGGTAGACCAGGATGGCGCCCGATTCGAACAGCGCCAGCGGCTTCCCGCCCGGACCCTGCGGGTCCAGGATGGCCGGGATCTTGTTGTTGGGGAAGGTGTCCACGAACTCGGGCGAGAGCTGGTCATTGCTCTCGAAGCCCACGCGGTGCGCCTCATACGGCAGGCCCATCTCCTCCAGAGCGATCGACACCTTGACGCCGTTGGGCGTGGGCAGGGAATACAGCTGGATGCGGTCCGGCTGCGTGGCCGGCCACTTGCGCGTGACGGAAAAGGCGGAAAGCGGATTCTGTGGAGTCATGGGGCACCTTGAAGGCTGGACGGGTTCGCCAAGAAATCGATGGCCGCTGCATCGTAACGTTCGGCGCCCAGCCATGCTTGGCACGCTAAATAATGGCGGACCCGGCCCTGCCGCCGGGTCATAACAATCAACGGAGACATGCATGACAAGACATTCCACCCGCCGCCACGCACTGGCCCTGCTCGGCACCACCGCCGCCGCCTGGTTGGCCCTGCCCCTGGTCGCCACAGCGGCCGGCTACCCCGAGCGCCCCGTGACCGTGGTCGTGCCCTACTCGCCCGGCGGCGGCGTGGACATCATCACGCGCCTGGTCACACCGCCCATGGCGGAGCTGCTGGGCCAGTCCCTGGTGGTGGACAACAAGCCCGGCGGCGGCACCAACATCGGCATGGGCGCGGTGGCACGCGGCGCGGCCGACGGCTACCTGCTGCTGACGGCATCCAACACGCTGACCACCAACAAGGCGCTGTACGCCAAGCTCAATTTCGATCCGCTCAAGGACCTCATCCCGGTGGGCCGCATCGGCGAGGCGCCGCTGGTCGTGGTGGTCAACGCCAAGTCGCCCCACAAAAGTTTGGCCGAGCTGATCGCCGCCGGCAAGGCCAAGGCCGGCGCCCTGTCCTATGGCACGGCTGGCGTGGGCAGCTCGGGCCACATGGCCAGCGCCCTGCTGGAGCGCGCAGGCGGCTTCCAGGCCGTGCACATTCCCTACAAGGGCGGCTCGGCGGCCGTGACCGACCTGCTGGGCGGGCGGCTGGACTTCATGGCCATCAACCCGCTGGAGGTGGCAGGCCATGTGGGCAGCGGCGCGCTGCGCGCCCTGGCGGTGCTCAACCACAATGGTTCGCGCCTGTTGCCGGGCGTGCCCACGGCACGTTCGCTGGGCGTGAATGTGCAGGCCACCGTGTGGTGGGGCCTGGTGGCGCCGGCCGGCACGCCGCCGGCCGTGGTGCAGGCGCTGAACCAGGCTTTGAACAAGAGCCTGGCCCAGCCCGCCGTGCTGCAGAAGCTGGCCGACATCGGCGCATCGCCCATGGGCGGCACGCCGGCCGAGTTCGGCGCCTTCATTCAGGCCGAGAGTGCTGAGCTGGGCGAGGTGATTCGCGCCGCCAATATCCGCGCGGACTGAGGCGCGGGCGAAGGGAAGGACGAAGGCGCGCCGCTGCGCTCAGCGCGGCGCGACGGGCTTCTGGACCAGGGCCACGCTCAGGCCGTCCGGCGTCACCGTGATGGCGCCGGGCTCCATGTTCAGCGAGTCCATCAGGGCCAGTTCCTTGTCCTGCAGCTGGTAGAGCACGAGCTGGCCCAGCGCCTGCTCGGCCAGCGCGCTGGCGTAGGTGGTGAGCATGTCGCTCATGGCGGGCGCCAGGTCGTTGATGACCAGGCTGTTGACCTTGATCTGGTGGGCGCGCAGCGTGCGGTCCGTGGGCTCGTAGCGCAGCGCGAAGTCCAGGTTCAGATGGCCGCCATAGCTCTGCTTGAGCACGGGCCCCGACAGATCGGCCTGCAGCACCGCATTGAGCGCGTTGCGCTCGGGCAGCAATCCCAGCACCGGCGAATGCAGCTTGAGCTGCAGCATGCCGGCCACGGGGAACTGCCGGGGAAAGCGCTGGGCCACCACCTCCTGCAGCCTTTGCCGCGAAACCGAGACATTCCCAGGTCCGGACTTTCCCGAACATCCGGTCGCGGCCAGGCTCCAGCCCGCTGCCACGACCATCAACAAAAAGCGGCGATTCATCACGACAGCACAAGCCTCAGAAAGCCCGACACGAAACCCTGAAGCGCCATGCATGCCATACGCATGGCGCTATGTTTTTTGAGAGCGACATTGTCCCGCCAGGGGCTATTCCCTGTCCCTGCAGTGGGTGTTGCCCGGCACCTGCGCGCAGCCACTTCGAGAACGAAACGACATAGCAGCTAGTGCCCGCCGGACATAGGCAGTACCGGCTCCCATACGGAAACTCGGCCGCTCGCAAAGTTCCCGCCTTCCAGAAGAAATCAAGGAGACACCATGAGGAAGAACATCGCCCTCGCCCTGCTGGCCACAGGCTGCGCGGCCGGCCCCGCCCTGGCGCAGTCCACCAGCAGCGTGAGCCTGTACGGCATCATCGACGTGTCGGTGCGCGCGCAAAGCGGCCTGTCGGGCGCCAATGCGCCGGCTGCGGGCAGCATGGGCTCGGTCAACAGCGGCGTGGGTCCCACCAGCCGCTGGGGCATACGCGGCAGCGAGGACCTGGGCGGCGGCCTGCGCGCCATCTTCAACCTCGAATCCACGCTGGGCGCCGACGTGGGCGGCATCGGCGGCGTGGCCGGCACCTTCGACCGGGCGGCCATCGTGGGCCTGGCCGGCCACTGGGGCGCGGTCACGGCTGGCCGGCAGAACACGCTGATCTCCGACTCCGTGGGCCTGGTCGATCCCATTGCCCTGCGCTTTGCGGGCCTGAACCCCAACATCCAGGTCACCAGCCTCACGGGCCACGGCCTCAACAACGAATGGGGCGCCACCAACACCAAGGTGGGCTCCAACCGCGTCAACAACTCCATCAAGTACTCGGGCAGCTTTGGCGGCCTCACGGCGCGCGCCATGTACAGCTTCGGCGAGACCGGCGTGTCGGCCTCGCGCCTGGACACGCGCGGCCTGGGCCTGGACTGGCGCCAGGACGACCTGGTGCTGACCAGCGCCTACACCCAGTTCCACGACGCCAGCGGCCGCACGCTGGACGCCGCCAACATCGGTGGCGCCTGGAGCCGTGGCGACCTGCGCCTGATGCTCAACTACGGCCGCAACAAGGCCGAGACCAGCGACACCGCGAAAACCACGAACAAGATCCTGGCCCTGGGCGCGCGCTACGCCGTCACGCCCGTCATCGGTCTGAACGGCGGCTACTACAAGGTGGACCGCGAGCGCACGGGCCAGGGCGACGACGGCTTCCAGCGCCTGATCGGCTTTGTGGACTACCAGCTGTCCAAGCGCACCAGCCTGTTCCTGGAACTGGACACGACCAAGTGGAAGAACGGTTACCAGGGCGCAGGCAACAAGACGCGCGCCAGCGGCATCAGCCTGGGTATCACGCACAATTTCTGACCCCCTGAGCGGCTGGCGCCGCTTCCCCCAGGGGACGACGCCCTCGGCTAGGCGCCCCCGCCGCGAGGCGGCTCTTGCTCGGCGTCTCTGAGTTGGAGCACGCCAGTTTCACAGGCTGTGATCGTGATTCGCAGACCTGCAAGCCGCCGCGAAATCCAGCTTTGCCGCGCCCTTGGGCGCGGTTTTTTTATCTATTCATATATCTATTCATGGATTTGCATAAATCCTTGATTTTCAATAAATTAACCCATTGTTTCATCCATTCATGAATTGATTCTCCATGGCCACTGAAGACCTCTCCCTGCAGGTGCTGGCAGCACTGCGCCGCCAGGGCGGTGCGCTGGCGGCACGCGAGTTGCAGCAGATGCTGGGCGTGAGCCAGCCCACGGTGTCGCGCGCACTGGCACCGCTGATCCAGTCGGGCCAGGTGCGCAAGGTGGGGGCGGCGCGCACGCAGCGCTATGTGCTGCCGCGCCAGGTGGCGGGCGTGGGCGCCGAGGTGGCCATCATGCGCGTGGACACCGAAGGCCATGCATCGCCCTTCGGCCGCATGATCGCCCTGCACGGCGGCGGCTTCTGGGTGGATGAGGCCGACGGCCTCAGCGAGCAGCACGACGGCCTGCCCTGGTTCCTGGACGACATGCGGCCCCAGGGCTTCATCGGCCGCAGCTTTGCGCACAGCCACCCCGAACTACAGCTGGGCGGCGACCCGCGCCAGTGGGGCGAGGACGATGTGCTGCGCGCCCTGGCCCGCTTTGGCGAAGACCTGCCGGGCAACCTCATCGTGGGCGAAGCCGCCTTCGAGCGCTTCCACTCCCTGCCCGCGCGCACGCTGCGCGCCGCCTCTGCGGCCGACTATCCGCGCCTGGCCATGCAGGCCATGCAGGGCACGCATCCGGGCTCGTCGGCGGGCGGCGAGCAGCCCAAGTTCTGCTGCATCACGGCCGGGCGCAGCGTCATCGTCAAGTTCTCCCCGGCAGGCAACGCGCCGGCCGAGCAGCGCATCCGCGACCTGCTGGTCTGCGAGCACCTGGCACTGCAGACCCTGGCCGAAGACGGCCTGCCCGCAGCGCGCACGCGGCTGTTCCTCGATGGCGGCCGTGCCTTCCTCGAATCGGAGCGCTTCGACCGCAGCCAGCCGGCGCCGGGCGATGTGCCAAGCGATGTACCAGGCGATGTGCCAGTCTCACAGGCCCACCCGGGCAGCAACCCTGGACGCATCGGCATGGTGTCCCTGCAGGTGCTCAATGCCCAGTACGTGGGCGAGGTGGACAACTGGGCGGCCACGGCCAACCGACTGGCCGCACGCGGCCTCATCACCGAGGCCGACGCGCGCAGCCTGCGCCTGCTCGAAGCCTACGGCCAGCTCATCGCCAACACCGACCGGCACTACGGCAACATCTCCTTCGTGCTGCCTCATCCCCATGGCGACTGGGCGCTGTCGCCCACCTACGACATGCTGCCCATGCTCTACATGCCCATCAACGGCGAGATCGTGGAGCGCGACTTCGGCGCCCAGCCCCAGCGCCCCACGGCCGCCACGCTGGCCGAATGGCCGCATGCCCAGGCGCTGGCACACCGCTTCTGGCAGGCCGTGGCGCAGGATGCGCGCATCTCCGGGGACTTTCGCAGCATCGCTGCGCGAAATCTTGAATTCATTAGTGCCTGATTGACAGGCAACAGCAATGAAATTCAGATGCCAATCTGTGGATAACACCGGTAATTTCTCTTGAAAAACCTGTGCACATTCTCTTGAAAAACATTTGCACAAGCTGTGCTTTGTCTGCGCAAAACCTGCCATCCACAAGGACCGTACGCCACCGCCTGCACAATCGAAGGCTTCCTCATCCGACAAGAGCCTGGCCACCGATGACAAGCATTGCCCCTTCTCACGCCGCAGACCCACGCATCGCCGACGTGCTCAGCTACTGGCTGGGCTCCGCGCATCCCGACAACGCGGGCGCCCTGGCCTGCAAGAACCTGTGGTTCATCAAGTCCGATGCCACTGACGACCAGATCCGCGAGCGCTTCGGCGCACTGGTCGAAGATGCGCTGGCCGGCCAACTGGACGGCTGGGCCGGCACGGCGCTGGGGCGGCTGGCGCTGATCGTGTTGCTGGACCAGTTCACGCGCAACCTGTTCCGGGGCACGGCGCGCAGCTTTGCAGGCGACCCGCAGGCGCTGCAACTGGCGCTGGACGGCATCGCCCTGGGCCATGACCGCCATGCCGACCTGCCTGCCGTGGCGCGCATCTTCTGCTACCTGCCGCTGGAGCATGCCGAAGACCTGGCCCTGCAGGACCGCAGCGTGGCCGCCTTCCAGGCCCTGGCCGACCAGGCCGGTGACGCTGGCGGCGAGGGCGTGCGCGAGTTCCTCGCCGGCACGCTGGACTACGCCCACCGGCACCGCGACGTCATCGTGCGCTACGGCCGCTTTCCGCACCGCAATGCCATCCTGGGCCGCACCAGCACGGCCGAGGAACTGCAGTACCTGTCCCAGCCCGGCTCAGGGTTCTGAGAGCGCAGCGGATCTCCTTCACCCACAAAAAAGGGAACGTGCCAACGTTCCCTTTTTTGCTTTCGGCGCGCTGCCGGCATTCAGGCCGGCTGCGCCTGCGGCTGGCGCTCGCCGCCCTTGCGCTCGCCATCGCGCATGCGCAGCGCCCAGCGCTCGATCGTGTAGAACGACAGCGCCGACAGCGCCACCGAGATCGCCAGGCCCAGCGCCACCACCACGGGCCACGAGAAGTCGGCGCGCAGATAGCGCACCACCGGGTAGTGCCAGAGGTAGACGCCATAGGACAGGCGGCCCAGCTTCACCAGCGTGGGCGACGACAGCATGTCGAAGACCAGGCCCGAGCCCTGGCTTGCCGCCACCAGCAGCACCACGGCGGCGCATTCCACCACGGTGATGCCCCAGACCATGGCGTCCTGGTTGTCCCATTGCAGCGCCATCAACAGCGGCACGGCCAGTGGCACCCACATGGCGTGGTGCATGCGCGCCTTCAGTGCAGCGATGAAGTCGGGCCGCTCGATCATCACCGCCGCCAGCAGCGCACCGGCGAACAGGCCCGAGGCACGGGTGTCGAAGCGAAAGAAGATCTCATAGAAGTGCTGGCCCTGGTCCACCCAGTACACGCGCCACAGCCAGCTCAGCGCCCACAGCAGGGCAATCGGGCGCCACAGACGGCCTGGCTTGGAAAAGCGCAGCAGCAGCACCAGCAGCGGCGGCCAGATCAGGTAGAAATGCTCCTCCACCGACAGCGACCACATGTGCAGCAGCGTGTCCGGGCTGTCGAAGAAGGCGATGCCGTAGTCGGCCAGATAGAGGATGGAGACCAGCGCATCGGTGTAGATGTCGTTCAGGTCCGGCCACAGAAAGGGCGCGAAGATGCAGTACGCGCCCAGGAACAGGGCCAGCGCCGGCATCAGGCGATAGAAGCGGCGGCGGTAAAAGCGCCAGAAGCCGATGCGGCCTTCGGATTCGTTCTCCATCAGCAGCAGCGAGGTGATCAGATAGCCGCTGAGCACGAAGAACAGGTCCACCCCGAAGAATGCGCCATCGAACAAAGGCGCATGGGAGTGCGACAAGATCACCAACAGGATCGCCACGCCCCGCAGCCCGTCAAGGGCGGGGTTGTAGTGCAGTTTGAAATCCTTGACCACCAAAACCGGACACCTTTCCAACGCCGGGGCATACGCCCCGGGCCATGAACAAACCCCATGAAAAATGGAGCACGCGGACATGGCGCAGCCGTCCCCGGGAGGGTCGCAACGCATGGTCCAGCGCGATAAGAGAGACGGCACGCCCCAAGGTTCCCGGCGGATGCTGTGACCAGCAATCCGCGAGCCGCGGCTGCGGCGCACCTGGAGGATGCGGGCCGCCTCTACGGGCGGCCCTGCGTGCACGAACATGCCCTGCAGTGCAGGGCAATGGCTGATGAATTTCAGCGAAATCCGATTTTAGCCATCACCGCCTGCAGGCCAGGTTCGATGGACATTCGGCCTGGAGTCCTGGGTCACCCCGCCCCGCCGCCTGTCCACCTCTCATCGCACGCCGCGAGTATGGGCAGCGCACCGCGGCCGGAACGTAACAGGAAGTTGTCGCCGACGCTGCTGTGCCCGGCCTCACGCCGCCCTGCGCCGCCCTGTTGAGCCACTGGCGAACACAGGGCAAGGGGAGTTGGATGCGCTGTCAACAATTTGGAACAAAACGCCACCAATCCCAATGAACACCAGCATCTTCCGCTATCGTTTTTAACAAGCAGGCGGACAAACGGAAGAGATCGCGTCCTGCAGACCACGGCGCGCGTCACTGTCTGCCTGCACCGGCTGCTGGTTCTTGGCGCGCAGATAGTGCTCGGTGAACAGGGCTAGGTAGCTCTCCAGCGCACGGCCTGCGCGCCGGTCGCCTCCGTCGCCCGTCAGCTCCAGGCACAGGGCCGCCACCTCGCTGGTGCAGAAATGGTCTTCGCGCTGCGAGCGGCGCAGACGGTACTGCGACACCTGGTCCGGGTGCAGGCTCAGCACCGGAAAGCGGTCCAGGTAAGGGCTCTTGCGGAACATCTTGCGCGCCTCGGGCCAGGTCGCGTCCAGCAGGATGAACAGCGGGCGCCGGCCCGGGTCCGATTCGGTCCCGGCCTGGGCTCCGGCCCGGGGCACCGGCAGCGCATGCACCACTCGCTGCGGCGGCTCCACGAACTCGCCGGGAAACACCACATAGGGCTGCCACTGCGGATCATCGAGCAAGGCCAGCAGGCCCGCATCGGCCTCGGTGCGCGCCCAGCCGAAGGCGTGCGTCTGCTCCACCACATCGGCGATCAGCCAGCCCGTGTTGCTGGGCTTGAGCGGCTCGGCATCGTGCATCAACAGGCAAAAGCCCGCCCGCGTCGGCAGCATGGGACGCAGCGCGCAAAGGCAGTGCGAAGGCCGCAGCCGGCATCCCTCGCAGCGCTCGCCGCGCGGCCCGCCGCGCGACAGAAACGGCCGCGTGCTGCGCGCCAGCCGCTGCGTGCGCAGCCGCGAGACCGCATGCGGCGCCACGCCGGAGTCCACGCCGCGCAGATAGGACAGAGGCACGCAGGCATCCTGCGCCGCAGCAGGCACAGCTGACATTTCCAGGCTCATCCCACGCTTTCCAGCTCGAACAGCGGCAGCTCGGCGCGGCGGCTCAGCCACACGCCGCCGCCCAGTTCCTTGAAATGCTCGGCCAGCCCTCGCCGGTACAGATCGGCCCGGTGGCGGAACAGGCGCGGATCGGTCAGATCCTCATCGATCACGCCGCGTTCGTAATCCTCGCGCGCCACCGCCTCCACATACAGACCGCCTCGGCTCAACCGCCCCAGATTGGCCAGCGCGCGCTTGAGATCCGGCGGGCTCAGATAGGGCAGCACGCCCTGGCAGATCACCAGATCGAAGGGCTCTGCAGGATCATGCGCCGCATAGTCCACCACCGAGCCACGCTCCCAACCGAAGCGCCCGCACAGGTACTCGCTGAACTCCACGCCGTGGTAGCTGGCACCGGGGAAGTGGCGCTGCACCGCCTCGCGCCACAGACCGATGCCGCAGCCTACATCCAGCACGCGGCGCACGGGCACGCGCACATAACTCAGGTAGGAACAGACGAAAGCGCCCAGACGGTTCACATGCTCGGTATCGACCACGCTGGTCTTCTTGTCGAAGTAGTAGCGCTGGTAGTACGCCTCGTCGAACCACTGGTCACTTGCTGATTGCACGCATTCTCCTTGGGGGTGAGCGCCCGGTGGGCGCGTTCGGGCGGGAGTATGGCGTACAGGGGGCTTGGTGTGTTGAGGTGAGGTATTTGAGGCAGGCCCACGAAGCCGGACCCGGCACGACAGTCGGCCAATTTCTTGATTTCCGGTCAAAGCCAAGGCGGCAGCCTCCTCAGCCGCAGGCTGGTTATCCCCAGTCCCAAAAGCTGTTGATTGCGCATCTCCAATAACGCAACCTGTGCACAAAGGCTACGAGTAATAGAAATTTTACAAATTCAGACCAAACAATCAGTCTCCACAACCACTAACATGCCAGTTGCAATGACGAGATAGGTCCCTCCAATCGCCGAATCATCGACTTATATACCTTCATCAATCCGACATTCTTGAGGACTTGAATGCCAATAATTGATATAAATGGAGTTACCATCCACTCTCGCATCAAGCAGGCAATCACCCAAAATATTTAACAAGGTGAAATACAAGCGCGAGATGTTGAAAAAGGCTCCTGCACTGTTCCCAGCCAACCAAGACAGAATTGGCATTGAGTTAGTGGGTGAAGCCCTTCCTCGCGGCGAAGATATGCCAGATGAAAAGAAAACCTACCAAGCGGTTACTAGCGAGCAAAACGGTTCGCTGCAATGGCTTGTTTCAGAGCTAATGCTGACCCTTAGGATCCCGATGAGTGAAGTTTTCCGACATCTAGATGTTTCCCGGAAAAATCCCACAGAAGCGAGATCCGCAAAATGGTGAAAGGCTTCTTCTTTATCTTGCTGTCCGTCCTTTCCGGCACAGCCTCTGCCGCCAATCAATGCACCACAGGCTCAGAATTCGAGCCACCGCTGTGCCCGCTGGTACCTCCAAAAATCAGCAAGATCACCATCCAGAAAAACGCGGCCAAATCACCCGTCGAAAAATATCCGGCGGTGAGCTGCGCCAGTTTTATGCTGTCGATTGCCCAGGTACGCCGCTACTTCTAACATGCAAAAACGACCAATGAAAACGACGCGCATTACACGCTCGACTGGTCGCCCTGCTATGCAAGCGGAGAAATCGCATTCAGCGATGGCAGCCGAGGAAGCTGGAGCATCAACCAGTTCCGAGGCGGCGCGCTGTTCCTGGAAAACAGGGAAAAGACAGTGTTGCACTGCCCCAAATGCAAGTTCAAGCCATTTCAATGGTGATCGCTTAGGGTCGCCACGTCGGTCGACCACCACGAAAAACAGCCGAGCGCAGCGATAGCGCATCGGCTGTTTGCATTTTGGTTGCGCCACCGCTTTCCTCTTCTGCCAGCCCGCAACAGGAGGCCACCGAAATCATGGTGGCATTCCGCAAGTCCTTACCTCCGAACCCAGGCCAAGCGCAGCGATGGCCCGTACCCCCGCGTGTGAACGCGCCGGCGGCGTGGCGGATGCCGCGCAGCGTTCACGGGCATTCAGGCATGTTTCTTTGCCTCTTTTCCTGTGGCCGGCACTCCGGTCGTCATGACAAGAAAGGAGGACGGCGGCTGGGCCGAAACCCTGCTCTCACCTGCAAGGCGGGCATGTCCCCGCAAGCCCACCAAAAGCCCCCATCAACAACACACCCAGACACACCTCTGTCATCCATTTCCCACACGCCTCCGTGTTTTCCCCAATCCCACCCCGAACCATCAGTCCTAAACTCACGCTTGTTTCAAGAAAAAAGTGTCATTTCAAATTTGAAACAGACACAAACCCCCTTCGATTGAGGTACGCCATGAACACCACGCCCTCCACAGGCCAGCTTGCCGGCCGCCGCATCCTCGTCACAGGCTCGGCGCGCGGCCTGGGCTTTGCGTTCGCCAAGGCCTTTTGCGAGCAGGGCGCGCGCGTTGCCATGGCCGATCTGCGCGAGGAGCTGCTGGCCGAGTCCGTGGCCCGGCTGCGTGCGCAGGGCTTCGAGGCCCATGGCTTCGGGCTGGATGCCGGCAATCCGGAGTCGATAGAGCGCTGCGCGCAGCAGGCCGTGCAGGCGCTGGGCGGGCTGGACGGCCTGGTGAACAACGCGGCCGTGACCGATTCGGGCGGCAAGGGCATGGACGACATCGATCTGGACAAGTGGGACCAGGTGATGAACGTGAACGTGCGCGGCGTGTGGCTGATGACGCGGGCCTGCCGCGCCGCGCTGCGCGACAGCGGCCGGGGTGCCATCGTGAACCTGGCTTCCGACACCGCGATGTGGGGCGCCCCCAACCTGATGGCCTATGTGGCCAGCAAGGGCGCGGTGATGGCCATGACGCGTTCCATGGCGCGCGAGCTGGGCGCCGACGGCATCACCATCAACGCCGTGGCGCCGGGCCTGGTGCTGGTGGAGGCCACGGAGTACGTGCCCGAGCACCGCCACCGCCTGTACATCGACCAGCGCGCGCTGCAGCGCGAGCAGCGGCCCGAGGACGTGTCGGGCGCCGTGGCCTATGCGCTGTCCGATGGCGCGCGCTTCGTGACGGGGCAGGTGCTGCCCGTCAACGGCGGCTTCGTCATGAATTGAAGGGGTTCGCCATGACCGACACCACCCCTTCCGGGAATGCCGAGAGCGCCGAAAGCGCGGACAACGGCGCCGACAAATACATGGTGCCCGCGCTGGAGCGCGGCTTGCGCCTGCTGCAGGAGTTCGGGCGCGGCAATGCCACGCTGGGCGCGCCCGAGCTGGCCCGCCGCCTGCAGCTGCCGCGCGCCACGATTTTCCGCATGCTCAACACGCTGGAGGCCATGGGCTTTCTGCAGCGTGCCGAGGGCAGCAATGACTACCGGCTGGGCCTGTCCGTGCTGCGCCTGGGCTTCGAGTTCCTGTCGTCCATGGACCTGACCGAGCTGGGCCAGCCCGTGATCGCGCGGCTGTGCGGCGAGATCCGCTATCCCTGCAACATCGTGGTGCGCGATGGCCGCTCCATCGTCTACGTGGCCAAGGTGACGCCGCCCACGCCGCTGACCAGTTCGGTGCGCGTGGGCACGCGCCTGCCCGCCCATGCCACGGCCCTGGGCCGCGTGCTGCTGGCCGACCTGTCCCTGCCCGAGCTGCGCGCGCTCTATCCCGAAGACCACCTGGAAGCGCACACGCCCAAGACGCCGCGCACGGTGCTGGACCTGTTCAACCTGGTCGAGGCCGACCGCGAGCGCGGCCATGTGTTCAGCGAGGGCTTCTACGAAAGCTCCATCTGCACCATCGCCGCCCCCGTGCGCGACCACAGCGGCCGCGTGGTGGCGGCGCTGGGCACGACGGTCCCCGCGCCCCATGTGGAGGAGGGCCGTGCCGAGACCCTGATCGCCGGCGTCTGCGACGCGGCGGCCGAGCTGTCCGAGCTGCTGAACTACCGCCCGCAAACGCAAACGCAAACGCAGACGGCACAGCTGCTTTCCCTCAATTCCCGGCGCGCAGGAGGCGGCCATGTTTGATTCCCAACTCAAGGACACCACGGCCGTCGTCACCGGCGGCTCTTCGGGCATTGGCCTGGCCACGGTCGATCTGCTGCTGTCGCAGGGCGCGCGTGTCGCCCTGTGCGGGCGCAGCGCCGAACGCCTGGAGCAGGCCGTGCAGCAGCTGCGCGGGCGCCATCCCGAGGCCCGCCTGTTCGCCCAGGCCTGCGACGTGCTCGACGCTGCCCAGGTGCAGCAATTCGCGCGCGACAGCGAGGCTGCGCTGGGTCCGGCCTCCATCCTCGTGAACAACGCGGGCCAGGGCCGGGTCTCGACGTTTGCCAGCACCGACGATGCGGCCTGGACCGAGGAGCTGCACCTGAAGTTCTTCTCGGTGCTGCATCCCACGCGCGCCTTTTTGCCGCAGCTCGAGCGCACGGCTGAGCCGGCCATCGTCTGCGTCAATTCGCTGCTGGCCTCGCAGCCCGAGCCGCACATGGTGGCCACCTCGGCCGCGCGCGCCGGCCTCAAGAACCTGGTGCGCTCCATGGCCACCGAGTTCGCGCCCAAGGGTGTGCGCGTCAACGGCATCCTGGTCGGCCTGATCGAGTCCGGCCAGTGGCGCCGCCGCTTCGAGGCGCGCGAGGACCGCAGCCAGGACTGGAACGCCTGGAGCGCCGACCTCGCCCGCAAGAAGTCCATTCCGCTGGGCCGCCTGGGCTC
The DNA here is from genome assembly GCF_016516495.1 of Delftia sp. S65. Taxonomy (NCBI): domain Bacteria; kingdom Pseudomonadati; phylum Pseudomonadota; class Betaproteobacteria; order Burkholderiales; family Comamonadaceae; genus Delftia; species Delftia sp. S65. Next base: position 230,818 of record NZ_JACVUR010000005.1, on the reverse strand, counting down.
GCCCGACGAGGCCGCGCGCGCCATCTTCTATCTCGCCACGCCCCTGTCCTCCTACACGACCGGCAGCCACATCGACGTCTCCGGTGGCCTTGCACGGCAAGCGTAGTGCTCCAGCCCCTTCACCCGATTCAAAGCAGAACATGACTTCTTCCGCATCCAAAATCACCGTCGGCGCCGTTGTGGCCCAGTTCCTCGAACACTGCGGCGTGCAGGCCGCGTTCGGGGTGATCTCCATCCACAACATGCCCATCCTGGACGCGATGAATGCGCGCGGCCATGTCCGCTTCGTGATGGCGCGCGGCGAGGCCGGCGCCGGCAACATGGCCGATGCCTGCGCGCGTTCCACCTCCAGCCTGGGCGTGTGCATCACCAGCACCGGCCCGGCCGCCGGCAACATTGCGGGCAGCCTGGTGGAGGCCTATACGGCCGGCACGCCGCTGCTGCACATCACGGGCCAGATCGAGACGCAGTACCTGGACCAGAAGCTGTCGTACATCCACGAGGCGCCCGACCAGCTGACCATGCTGGGCGCCGTGTCCAAGGCGGCGTTCCGCGTGCGCAGCGCCGAGACCTGCCTGTCCACCCTGAAGGCCGCCGTGCAGGCCGCCATGACCGCGCCCACGGGCCCGGTGAGCGTGGAGATTCCCATCGACATCCAGCAGACCGTGATCGACATGCCGGCCGACCTGTCGCCGCTGCCGGTGGCCGTGCTGGCCCCCAGCGAGGCATCGCTGGATGCGCTGGCCGACACGCTGGCCAAGGCACGCCGCCCGCTGCTGTGGCTGGGTGGCGGCGCACGCCACGCAGTCGCTGCCGTGCAGCGCCTGAAGGCGCTGGGCTTCGGCATCGTCAGCACGGGCCAGGGCCGCGGCATCGTGGCCGAGGACGATCCGGCCTCGCTGGGCGCCTACAACATCCAAAAGCCCGTGGAGGCCTTCTACCAGCGCTGCGACGCCATGCTGGCCGTGGGCACGCGCCTGCGCAGCAATGAGACGCTGAAGTACGAACTGAAGCTGCCGCGCCCGCTGCTGCGCATCGATGTGGACGCCGCCCAGCAGGGCCGCTGCTACGCCGATGACGGCTTTGTCTGCGGCGACTCGGCCCTGGCGCTGACGGGCCTTGCCGACCGGCTGGAGGCGCGCGGCTACAAGGCCGACCCCGAGCTGCTGGCCGACCTGCGCCAGGTGCACGACGAGGCCGTGGCCACCATGCGCGACGGCCTGGGCCCGTACAGCGTGCTGGTGCAGGAGCTGCAAAAGGCCGTGGGCCGCAACTTCAACTGGGTGCGCGACGTGACCGTCTCCAACAGCACCTGGGGCAACCGCGAGCTGCGCTTTTTCGAGCCCAATGCGGGCGTGCACGCCACGGGCGGCGGCATCGGCATGGGCATGCCCATGGCCATCGGCGCGGCCGTGGGCGCGGCGGTCAGCGGCTCGGGCCGCAAGACGCTGGGCCTGGCGGGTGACGGCGGCTTCATCCTGAACCTGGGCGAGCTGGCCACGCTGGTGCAGGAAGAGTGCGACACCCTGATCGTGCTGATGAACGACCAGCGCTATGGCGTGATCCAGAACATCCAGGACGCCTCCTACGGCGGCCGCCGCTGCTATGTGGAACTGCACACGCCCGACTACGCGCAGCTGTGCGCCTCCATCCAGCTGCCCCATGCCCGCGTGCAAGACCTCAAGGAGCTGCCGGCGGTGCTGCAGTCGGCCTGGACGAAGAAGGGCCCCTTCCTGCTGGAGATCGACATGCGCGCCATCGGCAATTTCAAGGCCACGTTCTCGGGCCCGCCCGTGAACAAGCTGGACCAGATCCCGGCCACCACCACGGCATCCAAGGCCGCCTGAGGCGGCTGGATTCGAACGAACGAGAGAGGCTCACCATGTCGAACCTGGAACTGCTCCCCATCAATATCGCCGGCGAATGGCGCCTGGGCGGCGGTGGCGAATCCACCACGCTCTATCCCGCCACCGGCGAAGTGGTGGGCCGCCTGCGCGCGCCCAGCCTGGAGGATGTGGAGGAGGCCATCCAGAAGGCCGACCACGCCTTCCGCACCAGCGGCTGGGCCCAGAAAAAGCCCCATGAGCGCGCGGCCGTGCTGCACCGCGTGGCCCAGCTGATCCGTGAGCGCGCCGAGCCCCTGGCCCAGCTGCAGCGCCTGGACAACGGCAAGCCCATCAAGGAAACACGCATGCTGGTGGCCAGCGCCGCCGCCACCTTCCAGTTCTTTGCAGCGGCCTGCGAGACCATGGAAGAAACCATCACGCCCTCGCGCGGCGACTTCATGACCATGAGCGTGTACGAGCCCATGGGCGTGGTGGCGGCCATCACGCCGTGGAACTCGCCGATCGCCAGCGAGGCGCAAAAGCTGGCGCCCGCGCTGGCCGCCGGCAACGCCGTGGTCGTCAAGCCCGCCGAGGCCACGCCGCTGCTGGCGCTGGAGCTGGCCAGGATCTGCGAAGAGGCCGGCGTGCCCAAGGGCCTGGTCAGCGTGCTGCCGGGCCGTGGCTCGGTGATTGGCGACGCCATCACCAAGCACCCGCTGGTCAAGCGCGTGTCGTTCACGGGCGGCACGTCCACGGGCAAGCACATCGCCCACATCGCGGCCGACAAGATGATGCCGGTCTCGCTGGAGCTGGGCGGCAAGTCGGCCACCATGGTGCTGGCCGATGCCGACATCGACCATGCCGTCAACGGCGTGCTCTACGGCATCTTCAGCTCCTCGGGCGAGTCGTGCATTGCGGGCTCGCGCCTGTTCGTGGCGCGCAGCCTGCATGCCGAATTCATGCAGCGCCTGACGGCCAAGGCCGCCGCGCTGCAGGTGGGCGACCCGGCCGACGAGCGCACGCAGATGGGGCCGCTGATCACCGCCAAGCACCGCGAATCCATAGAGAGCTATGTGGCCCTGGGCCTGTCCGAAGGCGGCCGGCTGCTCACGGGCGGCCAGCGGCCCGAGGGCGCGCAGTTCGAGCGCGGCTACTACTACCGCCCGACCATCATCGACGGCGTGAAGAACGACTGGCAGATCTGCCAGCAGGAAATCTTCGGCCCCGTGCTCGTGGCCATGCCCTTCGACAACGAGGACGACCTGCTCGCCCAGGCCAACGACAGCGTCTACGCGCTGGCCGCCGGCATCTGGACGCGCGACTACAAGAGCGCCTGGCGCATTGGCCGCGCCGTGCAGGCCGGCACGGTCTGGATCAACACCTACAAGCAGTTCTCCATCTCCACGCCCTTCGGCGGCTGGCGCGACAGCGGCCTGGGCCGCGAGAAGGGACGGCTGGGCATACAGCAGTACATGGAGCAAAAGAGCATGTACTGGGGCTTGAACGAGAGCCCCATCGCTTGGGCAAATTGAAGGAGCACGACATGAGCGTACTGGGCATAGACGAAATCACCTACGGCGCGGACGACCTGGCCACCTGCCGCCGCTTCTTCCTGGACTGGGGCCTGGCGCTGGTGCAGGAAGCGGACGACCGGCTGGTGTTCGAGACCCTCAACGGCTGCCGCGTGATCGTGGCCGCCGTGGACCATCCCGATCTGCCGCCCGCCATCGAGGCCGGCCCCACGCTGCGCGAAGTGGTCTGGGGTGTGGAAAGCGAGGCCGATCTGGCGCTGTACGCCAGCCGCATTGCCGCGCTGCCAGGCTTCTCGCAGGGCCAGGGGCGCATAGGCTGCACCGACCCCAACGGCCTGTCCGTGCGCCTGCAGGTCACGCAAAAGCGTGATGTGGATGTGCAAGGCGCTGCCTACAACACCTGGAACCGCAAGGACCGCGTCAACCAGGCCAGCCCCGCCTACGAGCGCGCCCAGCCCATCGAGGTCGGCCATGTGGTGTTCTTCGTCAAGGATGTGCAGGCCTGCGAGCGCTTCTACGTGGACAACTTCGGCTTCGCAGCCTCGGACCGCTACCCCGAGCGCGGCGCCTTCCTGCGCTGCGCACCCGACGGCGGCCACCACGACATCTTCCTGCTGCAGCGCCCCGCCAAGGACGCGGGCCTGAACCACGTGGCCTTCACGGTGCGCGACATCCACGAGGTCTTCGGCGGCGGCATGCACATCTCGCGCTGCGGCTGGGACACCCAGCTGGGCCCGGGCCGCCATCCCGTGTCCTCGGCCTATTTCTGGTACTTCCGCAATCCGGCCGGTGCTCTGGTCGAGTACTACGCCGACGAGGACCAGCTCACCGCCGACTGGCAGCCGCGCGAGTTCGAGCCCGGTCCCACGGTGTTTGCCGAATGGGCCATCGATGGCGGCATCGACGGCAACACCCGGCGCCAAAAGGGCGTGGGTACCAGCGACGGGAAATTCATCACCGACAAGCGGCATTGAGACCGCGCCTGACGGCCTACCCCCACAACCCAACCACCCCACGGCCCCCACCATGAACAAGACACGTCGCCAGGTTTCTCTTGCCGCTGCATTCCTGGCTGCAGCCACGCTGTCCGGCACCGCGATGGCCCAGGCCTATCCGGCCAAGCCCATCACCATCATCGTGGCCTATCCGGCCGGTGGCGACACCGATGCCATGGCGCGCCTGTATGCCGAGAAGCTGTCCACGCGCCTGGGCCAGCCCGTGCTGGTGGACAACCGCCCCGGTGCCAGCGGCACCATCGGCAGCGTGCATGTGGCCAAGGCCGCGCCGGACGGCTACACCCTGCTGCTGGCGCCCAATACCTTCGCCATCGCGCAGTTCGTGCTCAAGACGGCCTCGGGCTCCAGCTACGACGTGCTGCATGGCTTCACGCCTATCGTGCAGACCAGCGTGCAGCCCATGTTCGTGGCCACCAACCAGGCCTCGGGCATCAAGGACATGAAGACCCTGATCGCCCAGGGCAAGCGCGACGGCCTGACCTACGCCAGCCCCGGCAGCGGCTCGCCCATGCACATCCTGGGCGAGATGTTCAACCGCGCCGCCGGCACGCGCATCGCCCACATCCCCTACAAGGGCGTGGCACCCGCCGTCAACGACCTGATCGGCGGCCATGTGCCCACGACCTTCATGACCTGGGGCCCGATTGCGCCCTACATCGGCGGCAAGGTCACCGCCCTGGCCGTGGCCGACAGCCAGCGCAGCGCGCTGGCCCCCAATGTGCCCACCCTGGCCGAGCTGGGCGTCAAGGACGTGGAAGTGTCCGCATGGCAGGGCCTGTTCGGCCCCAAGGGCATGTCGCCCGAGACCGTGAAGCTGCTGAACACGCACCTCAACGAGATCCTGAAGATGCCCGACGTGGTCTCCAAGATGGCCACCTTCGGCGCGCTGCCAGCAGGCGGCGAGCCCGCGAGGCTTGAGAAGACCAATGCAGCGGACTTCAACCGCTTCGGCAAGCTCATCAAAGACCTGGATATCAGGGCTGATTGAGCACCCCCCACACAAGACAGTTTTCGAAGGAGAGAACCATGGCCGCTGATCGCTATCTCGAGCCGCACCAGGCGCGCGAACGTGCCCCCACCCTGATGGAAGACCTGCTGGGCGATTCCATCGAACGCGCCTTCGGCGAAGGCGTGCAGACCCTGCCCGAACTGGTGGCCTATCTCAACCGCAGCGGCCCCGCCGGCGAGAACGGCCAGGCCTGGACCGAAGACAGCTTCCAGGCGCTGATGGCGCGGCTGGGCTATTGATACCGAGCAGGACTGGAGAGCCCCATGAACGTACAAACCATCACCATCGATCCGGTGGACGGCCTGCTCAACAAAGGCCTGAAGAACCTCTGGTACGCGGTCTGCCCCTCGGACTTCGTGAAGACCCAGCCCGTGTCGGTGCGACGCTTCGGCCGCAAGATCGCGCTGTGGCGCGATGCCGCCGGCCAGGTCCACGCGCTGGAAGACCATTGCCCGCACCGGGGCGCGCCGCTGTCGCAGGGCGTGATCCTGGGCGACCGCCTGGCCTGCCCCTACCACGGCGTGGAAGTGCGCGGCGACGGCACGGTGACCAAGGTCCCCGGCAGCCCCGGCTGCAAGCTCGAAGGCTCGCGCGCGGCGCTGGCCTTCCATGCGCGCGAGGCCCATGGCGCCATCTTTCTCTACAACAGCGACAAGGCCGTTGACGAGGCGCCCGAGTTCACGCTGCCCGAGGAGCTGACCTCGCCCGAGTACTCCAACTTCCTGTGCTATGCCGAGTGGCGCAGCGACTACCGCTATGCGCTGGACAACGTCATGGACCCCATGCACGGCACCTTCCTGCACAAGCAGTCGCACTCCATGGCCGAGGGCGACAGCAAGGCCACGTTCCAGGTGCGCGAGACCGATGACGGCTTCGTCTTCGAGAAGGTGGGCCAGCGCGACGTGAACTTCGACTGGACCGAGTGGGGCAGCACGGGCGTGCACTGGATGCGCCTGGAGATTCCGTACCCCAAGACCGGCGGCCCCGGCGGCAACTTCGCCATCGTGGCCTGCGTCACGCCCATCAGCGCCGACCTGTGCGCCGTGTTCTTCTGGCGCTGCCGCAAGGTGCAGGGCTGGATGCGCGACACCTGGCGCTTCCTGTACCGCAACCGCCTGGAGGCGCGCCACTGGGCCGTGCTGGAGCAGGACCGGATCATGATGGAGCAGATGGAGCTGGACGCCAACGAGCGCGAGAACCTCTACCAGCACGACATCGGCCTGGTGCGCCTGCGCCGCCACCTGCGCCGCCTGGCCCAGGAGCAGATCGACGAAGGCGCCGCATCATGAGCACCAACCTCCAGGCCTTCGTGCACACGCTGCGCTTCGAGGCCCAGGACACCATCAGCGTGGACCTGCGGCCCGTGGCGGGCGGGGAGCTTCCCGCCTTCACGCCGGGCTCGCACATCGATCTGCACCTGCCCAACGGCCTGGTGCGCAGCTACTCGCTGAGCAACCCCAGCGAGGAGCGCCACCGCTACGTGGTCGGCGTGCTGCGCGACCGCGCCAGCCGCGGCGGCTCGCGCTGCGTGCACGAGTCGCTGCGCGTGGGCATGCCCATCACCATCTCCGAGCCGCGCAACCATTTCGCGCTGGACGAAAGTGCCGCGCACACCGTGCTGGTGGCCGGCGGCATCGGCATCACGCCGCTGCTGTGCATGGCGCGCCGGCTCAAGGGCCAGGGCCGCTCGTTCGAGATGCTGTACTTCGCCCGCGAGCGCAAGGGCGCGGCCTTCCTGGAAGAGCTGCAGGCGCTGGGCATGCCGCTGCACCTGCACTTCGACAGCGAGGCCGGCGGTCCGCCCGACCTGCGCGCGCTGCTGGCCCAACGGCAGCCCGACGCGGGCACGCACCACTACGCCTGCGGCCCCACGCCCATGCTGGACGCCTTCGAGAAGTTCTGCGCCGAGCTGGGCCACGCCAACGCCCACGTCGAGCGCTTCACGCCTGTGGAGGTCAAGGCCGCCGACGACGCGCGCAGCAACTACACGGTGGAGCTCAAGCGCAGCGGCCGCTTCATCGAGATCACGCCCGAGAAGTCGCTGCTCGACACCCTGCTGGATGCCGGCATCCAGATGGACCACAGCTGCTGCGAAGGCGTCTGCGGCTCCTGCGAGACGCGCGTGCTCGAAGGCATTCCGGACCACCGCGACTCGGTGCTCAGCCCCAAGGAAAAGGCCAGCAACAAAGTGATGATGGTCTGCGTTTCCGGCTGCAAGAGCGAACGTTTAGTGCTCGATATCTGAGCAGGCAATCAGACCTGCGCGGCAACAACCCACCACCCCCAAGCCCCCCAAGCCACCACCCCAGAGGAGACAACCCCATGAAAACCATCCATACGCCCATGCTGGGCGTGGCGCTAGCCTGCCTGGCGTCCTTGCCCGGTGCCGCTTCGGCGCAGTCCAAGGTCGAGATCTTCGGCGTCGTCGATGTCGGCGTCACGCACCTGAACGGCTCCGGCCCGTCCAAGACCGGCCTGTCCACGGGCGGCGCCAACATCAGCCGCCTCGGCTTTCGCGGCACGGAAGAGCTGGGCGGCGGCCTGCGTGCGGGCTTCTGGCTGGAGGCAGGCATGGACGTGGACAGCGGCTCGGGCAAGGCCAGCGGTGGCGGCCTGAGCTTCAACCGCCGCTCCACCGTGAGCCTGTCGGGCGACTTCGGCGAAGTGCGCCTGGGCCGCGATGACTCGGCCACCTTCCTGAGCACGCTGATCTTCGACCCCTTCCTCACCAACGGCGTGGGCGGCACCATGGGCTTCACCATGCTGGGCATTCCCGGCACGGGCACGGCCACGGGCGGCGCGCCCATCCAGATCAGCAACGCGGTCAGCTACTTCCTGCCGCAGAACCTGGGCGGCTTCTACGGCCAGGTGCAGGTGGCCATGGGCGAGCAGGCGCGCAGCGCACCCAACAAGAACCAGGGCGACTACCGCGGCCTGCGCTTTGGCTACCGCCAGGGCCCCTTCAACGGCGCGCTGGCCACGGGCAAGTTCTATGGCGACAGCGATGCGACCAACCTCACGGCCAGCAACGTGGGCCTGAGCTGGGACTTCGGCGTGGCCAAGCCCATGCTGCTGTGGGCCAGCGAAAAGCGCGGCGCCCTCAAGGTCACCGCCCTGCAGCTGGGCGTGACCGCGCCCGTGGGCATGGGCGAGTTCAAGGCCTCCTACGGCCACTACAACACCGACGGCAGCAATGCCGACTGGAACAAGATCAGCGTGGGCTACGGGCACAACCTGTCCAAGCGCACCCAGGTCTACGGCACGGTGGCCTTCCTCAAGAACAAGGACGGCGCGGCCAAGTCCATCGGCGTGCAGGGCCTGTCGGCCCCGGGCACCACGCTGGGCGGCCGCTCCTCCGGCTTCGAGGTGGGCGTGCGCCACTTCTTCTGATACAGCCCATCGGGCGATAGAGACTTGCCATGAAAGATATGCGTGCGGCCCGCTGGTGGGGGGTGATCAGCCTCTTCATCATCGTCGCCATCTCCTATGTGGACCGGATCAACCTTTCGATCCTCATCCTCGACCAGGGATTTCTGGACCACATCGGGCTGACGCACGACGACCGCACGCGCCAGGGCCTGCTGGCCACGGCCTTCATGGTGGGCTACGGCGTTTCTTCCTTCGTGTTGACGCCGTTTTGCGCGGCGCTCTTCGGCGTGCGCCGAAGCCTGGTGGTCGGCCTGCTGCTGTGGGGCGCCGTGTCCTTTCTGTCCCCGGCCATGAACAGCTATGGCCTGCTGCTGGCCTCGCGCATCCTGCTGGGCATCTCCGAAGGACCGCTGTACTCGCTGGCGGGCAGCTACATCAAGGCGCATTTCCAGAGCCACGAGAACGGCTTGCCCAACTCCTTCGTGAACATGGGCACGGGCCTGGGGCTGGCGGTGGGCTATCCGCTGATCGGCTACCTGGTGGCCGGCCATGACTGGCAGACCTCGTTCCACGTGCTGGGCCTGATCAATGTGGCCATCGGCATTCCGCTGGTGCTGGCCTTCATCCGCATGCCCCGCGTGGACACCGGCATGCCGCGCCCGCGCTCGCTGGGCGAGGCGGTGGGCCAGGTCGGCCAGATCGTGCGCGGCGCCATGCACACGCGCTATCTGGTGCTGGTGGCCGTGCTGTCGGCGGCCTTCTTCTCCTACCTCTGGGGCAGCAGCAACTGGCTGCCGGCCTATCTGGAGTCGCGCGGCTTTTCGCTGCGCGAGATGGGCTGGCTGGCCTCGCTGCCCCAATACGCCACGGTGCTGGCCGTGCTGGTCGGCGGCATCATCATCGACCGCCTGCCGCGCCGCCAGGTGCCCCTGATCTTCGTCGGCGGCAGCCTGGGCCTGGCGCTGGCCATCTGGCTGGCCATCCACATGGAAGACCGCTACGCGGCGGCCTACTGCCTGATCGCCGCCAACTTCTGCTGGGGCCTGATGAGCCCGGCCATCCCCAGCACCGTGCAGTACTGCGCGCGGCCCGAGCATGTGGCCAGCGCCTACGGCGTCGTCAACGGCACGGCGACCCTGGTGGCGGGCTTCATGCCTGCGCTCATGGGGGCCGTCATCGGCTGGACCTCGCATTCGGCCGGTGGCGGGTTCGTCGCAGGCTTCAGCCTGCTGGTGGGCACGCAGCTGGTGGTCATGGTCTGCGGCCTGGTGCTGTGGCTGCGCGAGCGCGGCCAGGGTACCGACAGTGCCAGCGATGCCCGGGACACGTCCGCGCGCACGGCCTGACCTGCACTACAGCGCGCCCGCTGCGGCGCACTGCTCCAGAAACGTCACCAGAGCCTGCACGCGCGCCGTGCGGCCCTTGCGCGTGGGCACCAGCAGGGTGACCGGCGCGCTGCCGAAATGCCAGTCGGGCAGCACGCGCACCAGCCGGCCCTCGGCAACGGCCTGCTCCATGTCCCATTGCGAACGCAGCACCAGGCCCAGGCCCTGCTCGGCCCAGTGGCGGGCCACGCCGCCATCGTTGGTGACGTAGGACGGCGTCACGCGCAGGGTCTGGCCGTCCGCGGCGCGCCGGCTGGCGGCGGGGCGCAGGTGCCACAGCGTCACGTCTTCCTCGTTCTCGCGGATGCAGATGCAGGCGTGCTGCAGCAATTCGCGCGGCGTGGCGGGCGTGCCGTGGCGGCGCAGGTAGTCGGGGCTGGCGCACAGCCAGCGGTCATTGGCGGCCAGTTCGCGCGCCACCCAGGAGGAGTCGCGCACCGCGCCGATGTGGACCACGGCGTCGGCATCGTGGCGGTCGGGGAAAGGCGTTTCGCGCAGGTCCAGCTGCAGTTTCAGTTGCGGGTGCTGGCGCGTGAAGGGCACCAGGGCCGGGGCCAGCCGGCTGCGCCCGTAGCCAAAGGGCGCGGCAATGCGCAGCGTGCCGCCCAGCTGGCGGGCATCGCCGTGCAGCGAGTCGCGCAGCTCCTCGATCTGGCCCAGCAGCCGCCCGGCCTCGCGGGCGAAGCGCTCGCCCTCGGGCGTCAGCGCCAGGCGCCGCGCGCTGCGGTTGGCCAGGGACAGGCCCAGTTCGGCCTCCAGCCGGCGCAGCCGCATGGACAGGGCGGGCGGCGTCACATCGAGCGCACGGGCTGCGGCGCTGAGCGAGCTTTCGCGCAGCAGGGCGGCGGCAAGCTGCAGGTCTTCGATGGCAATCATTCAATTTGCCTTAACGATTGATGACGGCGGATTTAACCACGGGCACAGGTTCCATCCGTACAGTTCCAGGCTATGAACACCCCAGCCCCACTGACGGAACCGACCGCCGCCGCCTGGCCCCGTGCCGTGCTTTTTGACCTGCTGACCGCCTTGCTCGACTCCTGGACGGTATGGAACAGCGCTGCCGGCAGCGAAGCCGCCGGGCGCGACTGGCGCGCCGAGTACCTGCGCCTGACCTATGGCTGCGGCGCCTACCAGCCCTATGAAGACCTGGTGCGCGACGCGGCCCGCAACCGGGGCCTGCCCGCCTCGGCCGCCGACCGGCTGGAGGCGCAATGGGACCAGCTGCAGCCCTGGGATGGCGCGCGCGAGCTGCTGGCCGCCCTGCGCCCGCACTGCCGCCTGGCCGTGGTGACCAATTGCTCCGAGCGCCTGGGTCAACGTGCCGCTGCGCTGCTGGGCGTGGATTGGGACGTGGTGGTGACCTCGCAAGCAGCAGGCTTCTACAAGCCCGACCCCCGGCCCTACCAGCTGGCGCTGGACCGGCTGGGGCTGCCTGCGGACCAGGCCGCCTTCGTGGCCGGATCGGGCTATGACCTGTTCGGCACCTCGGCCGTGGGCCTGCGCACCTTCTGGCACAACCGCGTGGGCCTGTCTCGGCCTGCGGGCGCGCCTGCTGCCGAGGGGGAAGCCGCCACGCTGGCCCCCGCCTTGCCCTGGCTGCGCGGCTTTGCCGCAGGCCGCTGACTGTGCCAAGTTTTTTTCAGGAGCCGCCATGCAAGACACCCTTTTGACGCTGGACACGCCCGCTGCCGTGATCGACCTCGACCGCATGCAGCGCAACATCGCCCGCATGCAGCAGCGCATGGACGCGCAGGGCGTGCGCCTGCGCCCCCATGTGAAGACCAGCAAGAGCGTGCCCGTGGCCGCCGCGCAGCGTGCGGCCGGGGCCTCGGGCATCACGGTCTCCACCTTGAAGGAGGCCGAGCAGTTCTTTGCGGCAGGCACCACCGACATCCTGTATGCCGTGAGCATGGCGCCGCACCGCCTGCCGCAGGCCCTGCAACTGCGCCGGCGCGGCTGCGACCTCAAGCTCATCGTGGACAGCGTGGCGGCGGCCCAGGCCATTGCCGCGTTCGGCCGCGAGCAGGGCGAGGCCTTCGAGGTGTGGATAGAGATCGATACCGACGGCCACCGCTCCGGCGTGGGCGCAGACGATACGCCGCTGCTGCTGGCCATTGGTCGCACGCTGCACGATGGCGGCATGCGCCTGGGCGGCGTGCTCACGCATGCGGGCTCCAGCTACGAGCTGGACACGCCCGAGGCGCTGCAGGCCCTGGCCGAGCGCGAGCGAGCCGGCTGCGTGCAGGCTGCCGAGGCCCTGCGCGCGGCCGGCCTGCCGTGCCCCGTGGTCAGCGTGGGCTCCACGCCCACGGCGCTGGCGGCCAGCCGGCTGGACGGCGTGACCGAGGTGCGCGCAGGCGTCTACGTGTTCTTCGACCTGGTGATGCGCAACATCGGCGTGTGCGAGGCCGAGGACGTGGCGCTGTCGGTGCTCGCCACCGTGATCGGCCACCAGGCCGACAAGGGCTGGGCCATCGTGGATGCGGGCTGGATGGCCATGAGCCGCGACCGCGGAACGGCCCGGCAGAAACAGGATTTCGGCTACGGCCAGGTCTGCGACCTGCAGGGGCGGGTGATGCCGGGCTTCGTGCTCACGGGCGCCAACCAGGAGCACGGCATCCTGGCCCGGGCCGATGGCGCGGCGGAGGCCGACATCGCCACGCGCTTTCCCCTGGGCACGCGGCTGCGCATCCTGCCCAACCATGCCTGCGCCACGGGCGCGCAGTTCCCGGCCTACCAGGCGCTGGCGGCAGATGGCTCGGTGCAAACCTGGGAGCGGCTCCATGGCTGGTGAAAACGGGATCGATCTGCGCCATGCATCGCCGAACCTGCCTGCGCCGGGCGGCCACTACAGCCACACGGCCACGGGCCAGGGGCTGGTCTTCGTGTCAGGGCAGCTGCCCATACGGCCCGACGGCACGCGCCTGGTGGATGCCGGTTTCGAGGACCAGGCCCGGCAGGCGCTGGCCAACCTGGCAGCGGCGCTGGAGCTGGCCGGCAGCGGCGTGCCGCGGCTGCTGCAGGTGCGCGTGTACCTGGACGACATGGCGCACTGGCCGGCCTTTGACCGCATTTACGCGGACTGGGCCGGCGCGCACCGGCCCGCGCGCGCCGTGGTGCCCGCGGGGGCGCTGCATTTCGGATTGAAGGTGGAGATCGAGGCCGTGGCGCTGGCCTGAGAAGGCGTTCCGGCCCGAGGGGGGCCGGCTGCCGCTACTTCAGCCAGCCGCGCTTGCGGAAGTAGAGCATGGGCCCCACGGCGCTGAGCACCATGAGCCCGATGACGTAGACGTAGCCGAACTCCCATTCCAGCTCGGGCATGAACTTGAAGTTCATGCCGTAGACGCTGGCGATCAGCGTGGGCGGCAGCAGGGCCACGCTGGCCACCGAGAAGATCTTGATGATCTTGTTCTGGTTGATGTTGATGAAGCCGACCGTGGCATCCATCAGGAAGTTGATCTTGTCGAAGAGGAAGGCCGTGTGGCTGTCCAGCGATTCGATGTCGCGCAGGATCTGGCGCGCTTCCTCGAACTGCTCGGCATTGAGCATCTTGGAACGCATCATGAAGCTGACGGCGCGGCGCGTGTCCATGACGTTGCGGCGGATGCGGCCGTTCAAGTCTTCCTGGCGCGCGATGGCGCCCAGCACCTCGCGGGCCACGTCGTCGGTCACGTCGCCGGACAGCACCATCTGGCTGGCTTTTTCGAGGTCGTCGTAGATGCGCTCCAGCGTGTCGGCCGAGTATTCGGCGTCGGCGTCGAAGAGCTTGAGCAGCACGTCCTTGGCCTCGTCGATCAGGCCCGGCGCGCGGCGTGCGCGCATGCGCAGCAGGCGAAAGACCGGCACGTCCTCGTCGTGGATGGAGAAAAGCACGCCGCAGCTGCGCAGGTTCTTGTTGTGCTCGTTGACGATGAAGGCCACGCGCACCGAACGCGGGTCCTCGTCATCGTCGATCAGGAAGTCGCTGCGGATGTGCAGCTCGCCGTTGTCTTCCTCGTAGAAGCGGGCGGATTCCTCGATGTCGTCGTCCATCGCATCCTCGGGGATGGACAGCTCGTAGTGCTGCTTGATCCAGCGCTTTTCCTCGACCGTGGGCGACTCCAGGTCCACCCAGATCGGCTTGAAGCGGGACAGCTCCTCCAGCGACTCGATCTCTTCTTGAACCAGGCGGCCATTGGCCAGCGTAAAGATGTTGAGCATAGGCTCACTCCAGGTGTTCTTCTCAGGCGTGCGGGGTATCGGAGGTGCTTTCAACCCCACAGGCCAACCGGGAGTTGAAAGCTACCAACTGGGGTAGGTTTCCACGGAGCTTTCTCCAAGATGCAAAGCGTTGGATTATGCAGCGTTGCGCTGCAGCATGCGGGCCGGCTGCGCTATTCGGAAGCGGCTCCAGGGGGCATCTGGCGGCCTGTCACAAAAGCCTGCGCATGGCACAGGTCGGCCCAGGCGCCCGCCTTGGCCTGGGGCGCGCGCAGCAGGTAGTTGGGGTCGTAGCTGACCACGGCCGGCACGCCCGCAATGCGGTGCGGCTCGGCACGCAGGCGGCCCAGCGCCTCCTGGCGCTGCAGCACGGCGCGCGCCGTGGCCAGGCCCAGCACCAGCACGCAGGCCGGGCGCAGATCGCGCAGCAGCGCCTCCAGCGATGGCTGCAGCGCCGGGACCTCGGGCGCCTCCTGTCCTTCGGCCGCAGGCTGCACGCGGTGCAGGGCGGCGCTGTACAGGCGCGGATGGTCCTGCAGGTTCAGCGCGCGCAGCATGTTGTCCAGCAGCCGGGCCGCGTCGCCTTCCAGCGCGGTGCGCGCGCAGTCGGGGCCGGGACGCTGGGCGGGTGGCAGGGGCAGCGAGTTGGCGGGCGGCTCCAGCAGGATCAGCCAGCCGCCTTCGCCGCCATCACCGGCAGGCGGCGTTGCCGCATACACGGGCCGCACGGGGCCCAGGCGCCAGCCCAGGCCCGGGGCGCCGGCCACGGGCTGCTGCACGTAGCGGCGCGGCGGGCGTTCGCGTTCGGGAATGACGGGTGCGGGAGGCGGCGGCGCCTGGACAGGCACCTGAACGCGTGCGGGCGTTGGCGCGGCGACAGGCGCCGGTGCAGCAGGCGTCGGGGGGGGCGCCTCCTGCACGGGCGGCGGCACGGGGCGGGCCACCGGCGGATCTGCCAGGGGCGCCGCTGCAGGCGCATCGGCGGGCGCAGCCAGGGCCTCGGACAGCACGGCGGGTGCGGTCTCGGGCTCGGGCAGCCAGACGGTGATGCCCATGGCGTGCAGCATGGCCCGCTGGCGGGTGTCTAGATTCAGGGCCATAGCTTGAGGCTCATGAGCACGGCATGCTCGCGCGGGCCGTCGTGCATGGGGTAGTAGTTCTTGCGCAGGCCCACCTCCTGGTAGCCATGCGCGGCGTAGATGCTGCGTGCGCGGACATTGCTCTCGCGCACTTCCAGCCAGATCCATTGGGCCTTGCGCTGGCGCGCCCACAGGGCCAGCGCGTCCAGCAGGATGCGGGCCCAGCCCTGGCGCTGGCGCGACGGGGCCACGGTGATGTTGAGCAGGTGGACCTCGTCGAGCACGATCATGGCGACGAAGTAGCCCACCAGTTCGCCCCGGGCATCGACCAGCAGCTGCGCTTCATTGCCGGCCGCCATGGCATCGATGAAGTTGCCACGGGACCAGGGATGCGAGTAGGCCTGCTGCTCCACGGGCAGCAGCATGTCGAGCGACAGCACGTTCAGCGGCTCGAAGCGCACGCTGTCCCGCTCCGGCGCCGGAGCGTCGGTCAGGGGCGGCTGCGGCCGCGAGGGCTGTGGCGTGTGCGTGCTCATGGTGCGGGTGGGTTGGCCTCTGGAGTGGGCGTGGCCAGGGCCAGCGCGGCGGCCGCCTTGGCAGCCTCCCGCTCGGCCGTGGTCTGCGCGACTTTATCGCGGATGTAGCGCGGCAGGGCCTGGTCGGCCGGCAAGGCGCGGTCGGCCGCCAGCAGGGCCGGGGCCAGGCGCAGCATGGCGGCGGCGGTGGGCAGGGCGGCCAGGTGGCTGGCCTGGGGTGCCAGGCGCTCGCCGTAGGCGGCCAGGGCGTTGCCGGCCACCACGGTGCCGGGCGGCAGTTGCAGGGCCTCGGGCGCGCACAGGCCGAAGTCGCCGCTTTGCTCGCCAATGTCGTTCCAGCGGCCGCCGCTCCAGTGGTAGGCGGCGTGATAGACCTCGTTCATGCGCGCATCGATCACGGCGATGAGGTCGGTGCAGCCGTATTGCATGCGGGCCTGCTCGGCCACGGCCAGCAGGCTGTCCATGGGCAGCACGGGCACGCGGGCGGCAAAGGCCAGCCCCTGGGCCACGGAGCAGGCCGTACGCAGGCCCGTGAACGAGCCCGGACCCCGGCCGAAGACGATGGCCTGCAGCTCGGCGAATTCCAGGCCGGCCTGGGCCATCAGCGCCAGGATGGCGGGGATCAGCTCGGTCGAGGTCTGCTGGCCGCCGGGGCCGCTGTGCTCCCAGACGGCATCGCCGCGCTGCACGGCGATGGAGAGGGTGTCGGTACTGGTGTCTAGGGCAAGAAGATTCATGGCTTGGGGCAGGCGGCGGTGCCGCAGCAAGTGCAGGATTATCGGTGCCCCGCCCGTCCCGCGCCCGGCACGGCTGCAATGACCGGCGTAGACTTGCCGGCCATGTTGCATCTTTCGCCGTCTTCTTCCCTTATTTCCTCGATTTCCTCCGCCTTCTCACTCGGAACGCCGCGTTCACGCCGGGGCCTGGCGGCCGCGCTGCTGGCGGCGTCTGTCCTGCCCGGCGTGGCAAGCGCCCAGGCAGATGCGCCCACCTCGCCGGCCTCGCTGTCCACCAAGACTGCACGCGAAAGCCGGCTGCCCCCGGCCGTGGAGGCGGCGCTTGCGCGCGCCAAGCTGCCGCGCGACGCGGTCTCGGCCCTGGTGGTCGAGGTCGATGACCGGGCCGCCCCGCGCCTGGACTGGCAAAGCCATGTGGCCATGAACCCCGCCTCGGTCATGAAGCTGGTCACGACCTATGCGGCGCTGGACCAGCTGGGTCCTGCGCATGTCTGGCGCACGCCCGTGTTCCTGGGCGGGCCGGTGCAGGACGGCGTGCTGCGCGGGCCGCTGTACATCCAGGGGCAGGGCGATCCCAAGCTCGTGATGGAGCGGCTGTGGCTGATGCTGCGCCGCCTGCAGGGCATGGGCATCAAGGTCATCGTGGGCGACATCGTGCTGGACCGCAGCGCGTTTTCCGTGAGCGGCCATGACGCGGCCACCTTCGACAACGAACCCTGGCGCCCCTACAACGTGGCGCCCGACGCGCTGCTGGTCAACTACAAGGCCGTGACCGTGGGCTTCACGCCCGACACGGCGGCGGGCGTGGCGCGGCTGCAATACGATCCGCCGCTGGCCGGCATCCAGCAGCAGGAGACCGTGCCGCTGGCGCCGGCCGGCAGCGAATGCGGCGACTGGCGCGCCCGGCTGCAGCTGGACATGGCCGACCCGCTGCGCATCGCCTTTGCCGGCCCGTTCCCGGCCAGTTGCGGCGACAAGAGCTGGTCGCTGGCGCCGGCCCAGCCCGAGGCCTTCGCGGCCCGCGCCATTGAGGGCATGTGGCGCGAGCTGGGCGGCAAGCTCACCGGCACCGTGCACGACGGCCGCGTGCCGGCCGGGCTGCAGCCAGCGTTCCAGAGCGAATCGCCTTCGCTGGCCGAGGTGGTGCGCGACATCAACAAGTACAGCAACAACGTCATGGCCCAGCAGGTGTTCCTGACCATGGGCATGCAGCGCACGGGCGTGGCCAGCTTCGAGTCCTCGCGCCAGGCCCTGGGCCAGTGGTGGCAGGCGCGCTGGGGCGCGGCCGAGCAGCCCGTGGCTGACAACGGCGCCGGCCTTAGCCGCGAGGCGCGCATCACCGCCTCCGGCCTGGGCCGCATGCTGCAGCAGGCCTGGGCCTCGCCGGTGATGCCGGAGTTCGTGGCCTCCATGCCCATCGTCGGCGTGGATGGCACGCTGCGCCGCAGCCTCAGCCGGGCCCAGGGCATGGCGCATCTGAAGACCGGCACGCTGCGCGATGCCTCGGCCCTGGCCGGCTATGTGGACGGGGCCAGCGGCCGCCGCTACGTGCTGGTGGCCATGGCCAACCACACCAACGCCCCGGCCGCGCGCGCGGCCTGGGATGCGCTGGTGGACTGGACGGCGCGCGACCGCTGATCGGGCGCCTTCGCGTCTTGTGCAGGGCCTGCTTTCGCAGGCCCTTTTTCATTGTTTTCCCAGCAAGGGCGTTGTCCTACCCACGGGCGATGCGGCGGTCCTTATCGTCTGTTCGCCCGCGTGCGAATTGCCTTGTCGGCGTGCGATTTCTATCCGTAGTTGCCCGGTGTCGCCAATGCGCAAGTGTCGTTACGATGGCTTTAGCAAAAAAGCACGGTCGTGCTATTCATAACACTTCACGGAGATTCCATCTTGGCAAATCGTTATCGAATCCTCGCGGCCGCTCTGGCCACGGCCGGCCTGCTGGTCGCTTGCGGCGGCGGCAGCGGCGCTGACACCACTCCCCGCGCCAAGATCACTTCCGTCAAGGTGATGGGCGACAGCCTCTCCGACAGCGGCACCTTCGGCTACAAGTTCACCGTGCAGAACGCCACGCTGACGGGCGCCGGCTCCAACCAGGTCTGGGCCGAGCGCGTGGCGGGTCTCTACAACATCTCCCTGTGCCCGCGTTTCAACGGCACGGCCTTCACGCCCAACACCTCGTGCAACAACTACGCCGTGGGCGGCGGCCGCATCAACTACACCAGCGCGCCCACGGCGCCTATCTCCATCACGCAGCAGATCCTGCTGGCGGGTGCGGCGGGCTTCACGGCCGATGACCTGGCGGTGATCGACGGTGGCGCCAATGACGCGGCCGATGTGATCGGCGCCTTCCTGGCCGCCTCCAGGGACCAGGGCGCCAACTTCAAGGCGCTGCTGTCCACCAAGATCGACGCGGCCACGCTGGGCGCGCTGCTGCAGCAGGGCCAGACCGGCATGGCCCAGGCCGGTGGCCTGTACATGCAGAACCTGGCCAAGGGCTTTGTCTCCAGCATCCAGACCAATGTGCTGGGCAAGGGCGCCACGCGCGTGGCCATCCTCAACGTGCCCGCCATCACGCTGACGCCGCGCTTCCAGCTGGTGCTGCAGTCCGTGGCCCAGCAGCAGGGCTCGGCCGCCGCCGCGCAGCTGGAGACCGTGTTCGACGGCTGGGTCAAGGCCTTCAACCAGCAGGTCGCGGCCGGTTTCACGGGGGAGAACCGCGTGGCCATCATCGATTTCTACAGCGAGTTCCGCCAGCAGATGGCTGACCCCGCCCAGTACGCCTACACCAACGTGAAAAAGGCGGCCTGCCCTGCCACCGGCGTGGGCGCCGACGGCCTGCCCACCTACAGCTTCCCGACCTGCACCGAGGCCGCGCTGTCCGCCTCCATTCCCGTGGGCGAGACCAGCGCCAACTGGTGGAAGAGCTATGCCTTTGCCGACAGCTTCCACCCCACGCCCTATGGCCACCAGCAGATGAGCCAGCTGGCCTCCCGCACCCTGGCCCGCGCCGGCTGGCTGTGATCGCAGACACGCAGCACGAGGAGACACATCCATGAAGACATTCCTGCGCATCACCGCCGCCGTGGCCATGGCCACGGCCTGCATGGCCGCCACCGCCCAGTCCGCCGGAACCTGGAGCGTGCGCCTGGGCGCCACGCGCATCGATCCCCAGACCAGCAGCGGCTGGCTGAGCACGCCCAGCTTCCCCGACACCCGCGTGGACGTGAAGGCCAACAGCCAGCTCACGGGCGGCGTGACCTACATGGTCACCAACAACTGGGCCATCGACGTGCCCATGGGCCTGCCGTTCAAGCACGACTTCGTGGGCGATGGCGCCATCTCCGGCACGGGCAAGCTCGGCCGCACCAAGGTGTTGCCCGCCACCGTGTTCGCGCAGTACCGCTTCGGCGAGGCCAACTCCGCCTTCCGCCCCTACCTGGGCCTGGGCGTGACTTATGCCAAGTTCTTCGGCGAGCGCACCACGGCCTCCCTCAACGGCCTGACCGGCGGCACGCTGGCCAACCCCACCACGGCCTCGGTGGACAGCAAGTGGGGCCTGACGCCGCAGATCGGCTTCGTCTACAACTTCAACGAGCGCTGGTTCCTGGACGTGGCCTACTACAAGAGCTTCCTGAAGACCACGGCACACCTGTCCTCGGGCCAGAGCGTGTCGCTCAAGCTGAACCCGAACGTCTACGCCATCGGCATCGGATACCGCTTCTGACAGGTCGCAGTCCCCAAAGAAAAACCAGCCCGCGGGCTGGTTTTTTCATGGAGCGGGCCTGCGACTACTTGGCCGTGGGCATCACGAATTCCGCGCCCTTGGGCGTGCTCTCGGGCCAGCGCTGCATGATGCTCTTTTGGCGGGTGTAGAAGCGCACGCCTTCCTCGCCGTAGGCATGCATGTCGCCGAACAGGCTGCGCTTCCAGCCGCCAAAGCCGTGCCAGGCCATGGGCACGGGAATCGGCACGTTGATGCCGACCATGCCGACCTCGATGCGGCGGCCGAACTCGCGCGCCACATTGCCGTCGCGTGTGAAGCAGGCCACGCCGTTGCCGAACTCATGGTCGTTGACCAGCTGCACGGCCTCGGCGAAGTCCTTGGCGCGCACCACGGCCAGCACGGGGCCGAAGATCTCTTCCTTGTAGATGCGCATGTCGGGCGTGACGTGGTCGAACAGCGTGCCGCCCAGCCAGAAGCCGCCCGAGGTGTCGGTGCCCGTGGCGGCGCCGGCCGCCTTGCCGTCGAAGCCCCGGCCATCGACCAGCAGCTGCGCGCCTTCCTTGATACCCAGATCGATGTAGCCGCTGATGCGCTCGTGCGCGGCGCGCGTCACGATGGGGCCCATTTCCGCAGCCAGGTCCTCGCCGTCCAGCACCTTCAGCGCCTTGGTGCGCTCGATCAGGCGCGGCAGCAGCTGGTCGGCCACATCGCCCACCAGCACGGCCACGCTGATGGCCATGCAGCGCTCGCCGGCCGAGCCGTAGCCGGCGCCGATCAGTGCGTCCACGGCCTGTTCGATATCGGCGTCAGGCATGACCACCATATGGTTCTTGGCGCCGCCCAGGGCCTGCACGCGCTTGCCGTGGCGCGCGCCCGTCTCATAGATGTAGTTGGCAATGGGCGTGGAGCCCACGAAGCTCACGGCCTTCACCTGGGGATGCTCGATCAGCGCATCCACGGCTTCCTTGTCGCCCTGGACCACGTTGAACACGCCGTCGGGCAGGCCGGCCTGCTTGAGCAGGTCGGCGATCAGCAGCGAGGGCGTGGGATCGATGGGGCTGGGCTTGAGCACGAAGGTGTTGCCCGCCGCAATGGCCACCGGGAACATCCACATCGGCACCATCACGGGGAAGTTGAACGGCGTCACGCCCGCCACCACGCCCAGCGGCTGGCGCAGCGTCCAGTTGTCGATGCCGGTGGAGACCTGGTCGGTGAAATCGCCCTTGAGCAGCTGCGGGATGCCGCAGGCGAACTCCACGATGTCGATGCCGCGGCTGACCTCGCCCTGCGCATCGGTGAAGACCTTGCCGTGCTCGGCCGTGATGGCGTGGGCCAGTTCGTCCTTGTGCTGGTTGAGCAGCTCGAGGAAGCGGAACATCACGCGCGCCCGGCGCAGCGGCGGCGTGTCGGCCCACTTGGGGAAGGCCGCCTGGGCGGCCGCCACGGCGGCATCGACATCGGCGCGCGAGGCCAGGGCCACGCGGCCCGTGACCTGGCCGGTGGCCGGGTTGGTCACGTCCTGCTCGCGGCCGCTGGCACCTGCCGTGCGCTGGCCGTTGACGTAATGGACGATGGAAGCGAAGGAGGTGTTTGCGGTGTTCATGCCGGCCAGTCTAGGAGTGCGCCTTCGGCCTGCCTAGGCGCTGCGCTTGAATTGATTGTTCATTTTGCTGAACAATCCCTGCATGGCAAATGAAAAACCCGATGCCAAGGCCGAGGCCTTGTGGAGCCACCTGCACTGGCTGGTCGTGCTGGAGCAGCAAGGCAGCTTCACCTCGGCCGCCGCGCGCCTGGGCGTGAGCAAGGCGGCCATGAGCCAGCGCGTGGCCGAGCTGGAGCGCGCGGCCGGCGTGGCCCTGGTCACACGCACCACACGCAGCGTACGCCTGACCGAAGCGGGCCAGCGCCTGGTGGACGAGACGCGCGGCGCCTTCGAGCACATCGCCGACAGCTTTGCGGGCGTGCGCGACCTGGCGGCCGAGCCGCGCGGCCTGCTGCGCGTGACCGCGCCCGTGGCCTTCTCGCGCCAGCAGCTCATGCCCCGGTTGCCGGCCTTCCTGCGCGCCCATCCGCAGATCCGGCTGGAGCTGGACCTGTCTGACCACCTGCGCTCGCTGGCGATGGAGGGCTTCGACATCGCCGTGCGCCATGCCTCCACCCCGCCCGAAACCCATGTGGCCTGGGCGCTGGCGCCCACGCGCTCGCTGCTGGTGGCCAGCACGGACTACCTGGCCGCGCACGGCACCCCGGCCGCCCCGCAAGACCTGGCCGCGCACCAGTGCCTGCACTACCCGCGCACCCAGGGCGCCATGGCCTGGAGCTTCGTGCCCGCCGATGCCGGTGCGGACGCCGGTGCAGACGCCAGTGCAGACGCAGCACGCACCGTCGTGCCCGTGGCCGGCGGCTTTGCCGCCAACAACAGCGAAATGCTGCGCGACGCCGCCATGGCAGGCCTGGGCATCGCCCTGGTGCCTGACTTCAGCGCCCAGTCGGGCCTGGCCTCCGGCCATCTGCGCGAGGTCCTGCCCGGCTGGCGGCCCGTCGATGCCTTCGGCGAACACCTGTTCGCGATACGCCCCTACGCCAGCCACGTGCCGCGCGCGGTGGCGGTGTTCGTGGAGTTCCTGCGGGCGTCGTTTGCGGCGGGGTTCATCCGCTGAGGGCGAGCCCTCAGGCCTTGATCCCCAGCTTGTCCACCAATTGCTTGAACACCGCGTTGTCGCGGTCGATCACGGCCTTGAATTCGGGCTGGTCCAGGTAGCCCTCGCCCATGTTCTGCTTGGCCATGGTTTCGCGCAGGACGGGGTCCTTGAGGGTCAGGGCCATGGCCTTGCGCAGGGTCTGGACTACGGCGTCGGGCGTGTTGCGGGGCACGGCCAGGCCGCGCCAGCCGCCGATGAGCAGGTCGATGCCGCGCTCCTTGAGCGTGGGCACGGCTTCCCAGCCGGCCTGTATGCGCTGCTCGGCCATGATGGCCAGCGGGCGGATCTTGCCGGCCGCCACATAGGTGGCCACCTCCACGGGCGTGACGGCCACGGCCTCGATGTGGCCGCCCAGCAGGTCGAGCACGGCAGGGTTGGCGCCGCGGTAGGGCGCGTGGTTGAACTTCACGCCCGCCTTGTCCTGCAGCGCGGCGGCGGCCAGGTGGCCCAGCGAGCCCGGGCCGGCATTGCCGATGCGCACGGCGGCCTCGTCCTTGCGCGCGGCAGCGATCAGTTCCTCGATGCTGCGATAGGGCGAGTCGGCACGCACGGCGATGGTGGCGGGGTCGGCATTCAGGCGGGCCACGGGCAGCAGGGCGTCGGAGCTGATCTTGGTCAGCCCCATGTGCGGGATCATGGTCAGCTCGACGGTGATGATGCCGATCTTGTAGCCGTCCGGCCGGGCATTGGCCAGTTCGGTCCAGCCCACGGCGCCGCTGGCGCCCGCGCGGTTGAGCACGATCAGGTCCTGCGGCAGGTGCTTGCGCGCCACCTCGGCCAGCGCGCGTGCCAGCACGTCGGTGCCGCCGCCAGCGGCAAAGGGCACGATGAGTTCAATGGGGCGCTGGGGCCAGGCGCCGGCCGGTGCCTGCGCCATGGCGGGCAGGGCCGGCGTTGCGGCCAGGGCGGCCAGCGAGTGGATGAATTGGCGGCGGGATGCGAGGGTCATGGAGTCAGCGCAGCGGCTCAGAGGGTATCGAAGTACCTCGTGACGCGCGGCGGTTCCTTGCCCTTGTGATAGGCCAGCTTGCGGTCGCGCAGGGCCACGTCGGCGGCGGTGACGCGGTCGAAGCGGCGCAGGTGCTCGGTCCAGGATTCGTCGATGATCTGCTCCACGTAGCGCTCCGGGTGGCTCATGCTGTGCAGCAGGCTCCAGCCCAGCGCGCCCTGGCGCATGCGGCTGCGGCGGCTTTCCTGCATGAGGGCGCGGAAGGCCTCGGCCTGGGTGGGGTCGATCTGGTACTCGATGGTGACGACCA
This sequence comes from Delftia sp. S65, assembly GCF_016516495.1. NCBI lineage: Bacteria > Pseudomonadati > Pseudomonadota > Betaproteobacteria > Burkholderiales > Comamonadaceae > Delftia > Delftia sp. S65. Next base: position 206,441 of record NZ_JACVUR010000005.1, on the reverse strand, counting down.
CGCGGCCGGCTTCGGGGATGTTGACCTCGGGGCGCTGGAAGGCCTTGGAGGGACTCAAATCCTCCTCGATCTGGCGGTCGCGCACCAGGCGCTGGACCAGCAGCATGCAGACCACGCCGCTGGCGGCGGCCACCATGAGGCTGCCCCGCACGCCCACCATGCTGGCCACCTGTCCCCAGAGCGCGGCGCCTGTCGCCGTACCGCCCATGATGGACATCTGGTAGATGGACATGCCGCGCGCCCGCACCCAGTTGGGCAAGGCCATCTGGGCCGAGACGCCCAGCACGTTGGCGGTGGAGATCAGCGCCATGCCGGCCAGCATCATGGCCGGCACGGCCATGTAGACATTGGGCGACAGGGCCACGGCCAGCGTGGCCAGCGCATGCACGGCAGAGCCCGCCCGGATCAGACTTTCCTTGGACATGGCCTGGCGCAGGCGCGGCAGGAACATGGCGCCCACGATGGCGCCCGCACCCATGGAGGCGAGCAGCAGCGTGAAGGTCTCGGCGCCGCCCCCGCCCTCGGTGGGGCCGTGCAGGCGCTGGGCCACCAGGGGCAGCAAGGCCATCACGGCCGTGCACTGCAGGAAGAAGCACACCGTGCGCGCCAGCACCGCATGCATGCGGGGCGACTCGCGCACGAACTGCAGGCCCACGCGCATGGCCGAGGGCAGGCGCTCGCGGCCCAGCGGGTTGGCCACATGGCGGCGCTTCCAGCGGATCAGCACGATGCCCGAGAGGATGGACAGCACGGCGTTCAGCACGAACACCCATGCGCTGCCCAGGCTGGCGATGATGGCGCCGGCCACCAGCGGGCCGATGATGCGCGATGCATTCATGGCCACCGCGTTCAGCGCCATGGCCGAAGGCAGGTGGTGCTTGGGCACGAGTTCGGGGATCAGCGCCGAGAACACGGGCCAGCGCATGGCCAGGCCGATGCCGTTGGCAAAGGTCAGCACCAGCAGCCAGTGCGCCGTCATCTGGCCGGACAGCACGAACAGGCACAGCACCAGGGCCACGGCCGCCACCCAGAACTGGGTGACGATGAAGTAGCGGCGCCGGTCCAGGATGTCGGCCAGCGCGCCGCTGGGCAGGCCCAGCAGGAAGACGGGCAGCGTGGAGGCCGATTGCACCAGGGCCACGAGCACGGGCGAGGTGGTCAGCGAGGTCATGAGCCAGGCCGCCGCCACATCGTTCATCCACATGCAGGTATTGGCCGCCATCCAGATCAGCCAGAGCATGCGGAAGGTGGGGCCCGACAGCGGCGCCCAGACGCCCTGCTGGGCCTGGGCCGCCTTCTGGCCTTCGGCCTCGGCAGCCGCCTTGTCGGCGGCCGTCATGCCTGACGGGTCTTCGATCAGGGTGCCCGGCGCCCCCATGCCCGAAGGCTCGGCCGGAGGCTGGGTGGAAGGCTCGGATTCAGAGGCAGGCGGCTGGGCGGGGACTGGTGTTGTTTGTTCTGCGGCCATGTGCCCCTGATTCTCGGCCCAAACGCGGGGGTGGCGCCAGAAATGGTTGTTGCACTAAGAACCACGATCACCGCCTTGCGCGGCAGGCGTTTTTTGCTCCTTTTGCAGGAGCACACTGTCGCTTCGGCGCGACCTTCACAGGCCAGTCCGCCGGCCTGCGGCTACTGGTCCGGCAGGCCCTTGCCCGCCATGGGCCCCAGCTGGGACAGGGGCAGCGCATGGCTGGACTTGATCTCGCCCAGCGAGAAACTGGTCTGCATGTCCTTCACATTGGGCAGGTTCAGCAGCGTGTTGCGCGCGAACTGCGCAAAGCTGTCCAGGTCGCGCGCCACCACCTGCAGCTCGAAGGTGCCGGTGCCGCTGATGTAGTGGCAGGTCACGACCTCGGGCAGCTTGCGGATGGCGTCCTCCATCTCCAGCGTCAGCGTGCCGGCCGTGCGCACGGCATCGAGCCGCACGAAGGCCAGCACGCCCAGGCCGATCTTGTGGCGGTCGATGTCGGCGTGGTATCCGCGGATGAAGCCCGCCTCCTCCAGCGCCCGCACACGGCGCCAGCAGGGCGCGGCCGACAGGCCCACGCGCTGGGCCAGCTCGGCATTGGTCAGGCGCGCATCGGCCTGCAGGTGGCCGAGGATGGCAATGTCGAATTTGTCCAAAGTTTGCACAAAACACCGTTTTCAAGAAAGATTCTTGCCAAGAATACTTGAAACAGCGCAAAGAAAGCAAAGACCTATCAGACGAGCACGAATACACTGAAAAAAGGCGATTTGGTTCAGACAACGAGTGCCGTGCATGCCTCTTTCCCGTTCCGGGCAGGACATGACAGGGCGCCGACCATCGATGGAGACAAGCCATGAATGCCCCACTGCCCGAAGACGTGCGCCGCGCCCTGGAGACGGTCACTCTCGACGACAAATACGCTCTGCAGCACGGCCGTGCATTCATGAGCGGAGTACAGGCCCTTGTGCGCCTGCCCATGCTGCAGCGCCAGCGCGACGCTGCAGCGGGCCTGAACACCGCAGGCTTCATCAGCGGCTACCGGGGCTCCCCGCTGGGCGGCTATGACCAGGCGCTATGGGCCGCGAAAAAGCACCTCGAATCCAACAACATCGTCTTCCAGCCCGGCGTCAATGAAGAGCTGGGCGCCACGGCCGTCTGGGGCACGCAGCAGCTGGATCTCTATCCCGAGACCAAGAAGTTCGACGGCGTCTTCGGCCTGTGGTACGGCAAGGGCCCGGGCGTGGACCGCTGCTCCGACGTGTTCAAGCACGCCAACATGGCGGGCACGGCCCGGCACGGCGGCGTGATCGCGCTGGCCGGCGACGACCACATCAGCAAGAGCAGCACGGCCGCCCACCAGAGCGACCACATCTTCAAGGCCTGCGGCACGCCGGTGTTCTTTCCCAGCAATGTGCAGGACATCCTGGACATGGGGCTGCACGCCTTTGCCATGAGCCGCTTCTCGGGCCTGTGGTCGGGCATGAAGACCATCCAGGAGGTGGTGGAGTCCTCGGCCAGCGTGTCGGTGGAGCCGGACCGCGTGAACATCATCCTGCCCGAGGACTTCCAGATGCCGCCCGGCGGCCTGCACATCCGCTGGCCCGATGCGCCGCTGGAGCAGGAACAGCGGCTGATGAATTACAAGTGGTATGCCGCCCTGGCCTATGTGCGCGCCAACCGGCTCAACCACAACGTGATCGACGGCCCCAACGACCGCTTCGGCCTGATCGCCAGCGGAAAGGCCTACAACGACATGCGCCAGGCCCTGGCCGACCTGGGCCTGGACGACGACACCTGCCGCCAGCTGGGCATACGCGTGCACAAGGTCAACGTGGTCTGGCCGCTGGAGGCCACCATCACGCGCGACTTCGCGCGCGGCCTGCAGGAAATCCTGGTGGTGGAGGAAAAGCGCCAGGTCATCGAATACCAGATCAAGGAAGAGCTGTACAACTGGCGCTCCGACGTGCGGCCCAACGTGGTCGGCAAGTTCAGCGATGAGCACGGCGGCGAATGGTCGGTGCCCAATCCCAGCCAGGACTGGCTGCTGCGCCCCAATGCGGACCTGACGCCGGCCCTCATCGCGCGCGCCATCGTCCAGCGCCTGACCAAGATCGGCGTGCCCGAACACATCGCCCAGCGCATGCACGAGCGCATTGCCGTGCTGGACGCCCGCGAGGCAGCGCTCAAGGCCGCCCAGAGCCAGCCCACGGGCGACCGCGTGCCATGGTTTTGCAGCGGCTGCCCGCACAACACCAGCACCCGCGTGCCCGAGGGCAGCCGCGCCGTGGCCGGCATCGGCTGCCACTACATGACGGTGTGGATGGACCGCTCCACCAGCACCTTCACGCAGATGGGTGGCGAGGGCGTGACCTGGGTGGGCCAGGCGCCCTTCACCAAGGACGCCCATGTCTTCGCCAACCTGGGCGACGGCACCTACTTCCACAGCGGCCTGCTGGCGATACGCCAGAGCATCGCGGCCGGCGTGAACATCACCTACAAGCTGCTGTACAACGACGCCGTGGCCATGACGGGCGGCCAGCGCGTGGGCGAGCGGCCCGAGGGCCACTCGGTGCTGCAGATCATGAACAGCCTCAAGTCCGAGGGCGTGGCCAAACTGGTCATCGTCACCGACGAGCCCGCCAAGTACGACGGCGTGCCGCTGGCCGAGGGCGTGACCGTGCACCACCGCGACGAGCTGGACCGCATCCAGCGCGAGTTCCGCACCCTCAAGGGCTGCACGGCCATCATCTACGACCAGACCTGCGCCACCGAAAAGCGCCGCCGCCGCAAACGCGGCACGCTGGCCACGCCCGACAAGACCGTGGTCATCAACGAATTGGTCTGCGAAGGCTGCGGCGACTGCTCGGTGCAGTCCAACTGCCTGTCGGTCGAGCCGGTGGAGACCGAGTTCGGCCGCAAGCGCCGCATCAACCAGAACACCTGCAACAAGGACTACTCCTGCGTGAAGGGCTTTTGCCCCAGCTTCGTCACCATCGAAGGCGGCCAGCTCAAGAAGCCCAAGAAGGAGAAGAAGGGCGACCTGTCCATGCTGCCCGCCATCCCGGAGCCCGTGCTGCCCGTGGCCGAGCAGGCCTGGGGCATCGTCGTGGCCGGTGTCGGCGGCACGGGCGTGATCACCATCGGCTCGCTGCTGGGCATGGCGGCCCACCTGGAGGGCAAGGGCGTGATCACCCAGGACGCGGCCGGCCTGGCGCAAAAGGGCGGCTCCACCTGGAGCCACATCCAGATCGCCAACCGTCCCGAGGCCATCTACACCACCAAGGTGGACATGGCCAAGGCCGACCTGGTGATCGGCTGCGACCCCATCGTCACGGCCACGCCGACCACCATGTCCGTGATGCAGCCGGGTCGCACCTTCGTGGCGCTCAACAGCCACGGCTCGCCCACGGCAGCCTTCGTCACCAACCCTGACTGGCAGGCGCCGGACGACCGCTGCGCCAGCGCCCTGGCCCAGGCCGTAGGCCCCGAGCTGCTGGGCAGCTTCGACGCCGAGCAGGTGGCCGTGCAGCTGCTGGGCGACAGCATCTACACCAACCCGCTGATCCTGGGCTACGCCTGGCAAAAGGGCCGCGTGCCGCTGTCGCACGCCGCGCTGATGCGCGCCATCGAACTCAACGGCGTGCAGGCCGACAACAACAAGGCCGCCTTCGAGTGGGGCCGCCGCTGCGCCCATGACCTGGCCGCCGTGCGCGCCCTGTTCCAGACGGCCCAGGTGATCCAGTTCGTCAAGAAGCCCTCGCTGACCGAGATGGTGGCCAAGCGTGTGGACTTCCTCACGGGCTACCAGAACGCCGCCTATGCAGCCGAGTACCAGGCCTTCGTGGACAGGGTCCATGCCGTCGAGCGCGGCGTGGCGGGCTCCGGCACGCGCCTGTCGGAGGCCGTGGCTCGATATCTGTTCAAACTCATGGCCTACAAGGATGAGTACGAGGTCGCGCGCCTGCACACCGATGCGGCCTTCAGCCAGCGCATCGCCGGCATGTTCGAGGGCGACTACCGCGTGGTCCACCACCTGGCGCCGCCATCGTCGGCCGGCAAGGACGAGCACGGCCATCTGGTCAAGAAGTCCTACGGTCCCTGGATGCGCAAGGCCATGGAAGTGCTGGCGAAGATGAAGGGCCTGCGCGGCACGGCGCTGGACCCCTTCGGCCGCACGCAGGAGCGCCGCACCGAGCGCGCCCTGATCCAGGAATACCGCCAGTGCATCGAAGGCCTGCTGGCCGAACTCACGCCCGAGCGCCTGGCGCTGGCCGTGGAGATCGCCAGCATTCCCGAGGACATCCGCGGCTACGGCCATGTGAAGGAGCGCAACCTGGCAGCGGCCCGCATCAAGTGGAAGGCGCTGATGGCACGCTGGAGCGCGCCTTCACGGGGTGCCGGCAGCACGGGCAAGCCCGCCGTCGGCGTCGCCTGAAACCACACGGACCGCCCCGCTCCAGGGGCCTCCTGTAAGATCGCTGCCGCCGCCCGCACCGCAAGGTGTGGGCGGCGCGGCTCCGTCAGGGTCCGTTCCATGGACCGTCAAGCCGGGCGCAAAAATCACGAAAAACCGCGCTCCACCCCTTTAAAAACGGCAGATGGCAGCCAGTTGCAGCCATCGTCGCCGAAAAACCCGCAGCCGCCAGATCCTGGCAGCCCATGTGGGTCAGGGCTGACGCATACAATGCTCCGTTCTCCTGCGCGGGCCCGTGCATACGGCGTGCGCAGCGACCCTTTTTCGACCTTCCAATCCTGGAGTCTTGCCCGTGTTTATTTCTTCCGCTTTTGCCCAGACCGCACCCGCAGCAGCAGCCTCCGGTGGCGACTTCATGTCGCAGCTGTACGGCATGGCACCGCTGGCACTGATGTTCGTGGTGCTGTACTTCGTGATGATCCGCCCCCAGATGAAGCGCCAGAAGGAGCACCGCTCCATGATCGAGGCGCTGGCCAAGGGCGACGAAGTGGCAACGTCCGGCGGCATCATCGGCCGCGTGACACGCATGTCCGAGCAATTCCTGCACATCGAGATCGCCTCGGGTGTGGAAGTCCAGATCCAGCGCAGCGCCGTCGTACAGGTGCTGCCCAAGGACACGCTGAAGTAAGCGCTGTCCCTGTCTTGCGGGTGTGCGGACCGCGCAGGCGGCAGCACACCCTTTTGTGCGTTGCTGTCTACAAAGAGCGAAGAGCGCGATCATGAACCGATATCCGGTCTGGAAGTACGCGATCATCGTGATCGCGCTGCTGGTGGGGGTGCTCTACACCCTGCCCAATTTTTTCGGTGAGGCGCCTGCCGTGCAGGTCTCCTCGGCCAAGGCCACCATCAAGGTGGACAACGCGGTGCTGCACAGGGTCGAGGAGGCCCTGAAGGCTGCCGATGTCAAGCCCGATGTGCTGACCATCGAGGGCACCTCGGTGCGGGCGCGCTTCAACACGCCCGACGAGCAGCTCAAGGCCAAGGACGTGATCCAGAAGGCCCTGATCCCCGATGCCAACGACCCGGCCTACATCGTGGCGCTGAACCTGGTGTCGCGCTCGCCGCAATGGCTCACGGCCGTCGGCGCCAAGCCCATGTACCTGGGCCTGGACCTTCGCGGTGGCGTGCACTTCATGCTGCAGGTGGACATGGCTGCGGCCCTGACCAAGAAGGCCGACTCCTTTGCCGGCGACCTGCGCACCTCGCTGCGCGACAAGAACATCCGCCACGGCGGCGTCTCGCGCAACGGCAACACCGTCGAGATCCGCGTGCGCGACGAGGCCATGCTCACGGCCGCACGCAATCTGGTCACCGACCAGTTCCCCGATCTGGCAGCCACCTCCGAGCCTGATGGCGCCGGCTTCAAGCTGCTGGCCTCCATCAAGCCCGAAGCCCTGCGCAAGGTGCAGGAACAGGCGCTCAAGCAGAACATCGTCACCCTGCACAACCGTATCAACGAGCTGGGCGTGGCCGAGCCCGTGATCCAGCAGCAGGGTCTGGACCGCATCATCGTCCAGTTGCCCGGCGTGCAGGACACGGCCAAGGCCAAGGACATCCTGGGTCGCACGGCCACGCTGGAAGTGCGCCTGGTCGACGAATCCTCCGAGGCGCGCGGCGCCGAGCTGGGCTCGGGCCCCGTGCCCTTCGGCTCCGAGCGCTACCTGGACCGCAACGCCCAGGCCGTGATCGTGCAAAAGCAGGTCGTGCTGACCGGCGAGAACCTCACCGACGCACAGCCCGGCTTCGACAGCCAGACCCAGGAACCCACGGTCAACCTGGTGCTCGATGCCAAGGGCGCGCGCATCTTCAAGGACATCACGCGTGAGAACGTGGGCAAGCGCATGGCCATCATCCTGTTCGAAAAGGGCAAGGGCGAGGTCGTGACGGCTCCCGTGATCCGCACCGAGATCGGTGGCGGACGCGTGCAGATCTCGGGCCGCATGACCACGGCGGAAGCCAACGACACGGCCCTGCTGCTGCGCGCCGGCTCGCTGGCCGCGCCCATGGAGATCATCGAGGAATACACCATCGGCCCCAGCCTGGGCGCCGACAACATCAACCGCGGCATCCACTCCGTGGTCTGGGGCCTGGTGGCCATCGCGGCCTTCATGTGCGTGTACTACATGCTGTTCGGCGTGATCTCCACGGTGGCCCTGTCGGTCAACGTGCTGCTGCTGCTGGCCATCCTGTCCATGCTGCAGGCCACGCTGACCCTGCCCGGCATCGCCGCCATGGCGCTGGCGCTGGGCGTGGCCATCGACTCCAACGTGCTGATCAACGAGCGCATCCGCGAGGAACTGCGCGGCGGCGTCTCGCCGCAGGCCGCCATCCATGCGGGCTACGAGAACGCATGGCACACCATCCTGGACTCGAACGTGACCACGCTGATCGCGGGCCTGGCGCTGCTGGCCTTCGGCTCCGGCCCGGTGCGCGGCTTCGCCGTGGTGCACTGCATCGGCATCCTGACCAGCATGTTCTCGGCCGTGTTCTTCTCGCGCGGCCTGGTCAACCTCTGGTACGGCCGCCGCAAGAAGCTCAAGAGCATCTCCATCGGCCAGGTCTGGAAGCCGGAAGACACCAGCCAGCTGCGCTCCGTGGCTGCCAAGGGTTCCAGCGTCGCCGATTCCGGCGCCAACAACTGAAAGGGGGAAGACCATGGAGTTCTTCCGCATCCGCAAAGACATCCCCTTCATGAAGTACGCGTTGGTCCTCAACGCGATCTCCTTCATCACCTTCGCGCTGGCCGTGTTCTTCCTGCTCACGCGCGGCCTGCACCTGTCCGTGGAGTTCACGGGCGGCACCGTGATGGAGGTGGCCTATACCCAGACCGCCGACATCGCCAAGGTGCGCGATACCGTCTCCAAGCTGGGCTACAGCGACGTCACGGTGCAGAACTTCGGCACGTCGCGCGACGTGATGATCCGCCTGCCCGTGCAAAAGGACGTGTCCTCCGCGCAGCAAAGCGAGCAGGTGCTCACGGCGCTCAAGAAGGAAGACGCCGAAGTCACGCTGCGCCGCACCGAGTTCGTGGGCCCGCAGGTGGGTGACGAGCTCATGCACAACGGCCTGATGGCACTGGGCTTCGTGGTGCTGGGCATCGTGATCTACCTGGCCATGCGCTTCGAGTGGAAGTTCGGCGTGGCCGCCGTGATCGCCAACCTGCACGACGTGGTCATCATCCTGGGCTTCTTCGCGTTCTTCCAGTGGGAGTTCTCGCTGTCCGTGCTGGCCGGCGTGCTGGCCGTGCTGGGCTACTCGGTCAACGAGTCGGTCGTGATCTTCGACCGTATCCGCGAAGCCTTCCGCAAGTTCCGCAAGCTCAGCACCACTGAGGTGATCGACCACGCCATCACCAGCACGATGAGCCGCACCATCATCACCCACGCCTCCACCGAGGCCATGGTGCTGTCCATGTTCTTCTTCGGCGGTCCCAGCCTGCATTACTTCGCGCTGGCTCTGACCATCGGCATCCTTTTCGGCATCTATTCCTCGGTCTTCGTGGCCGCCGCCATCGCCATGTGGCTGGGCGTCAAACGCGAGGATCTGATCAAGGCGCCCAAGGCTTCCACGGACCCCAACGATCCCAACGCCGGCGCCACTGTGTAAGCGAATGTTCTAGCTCCAGACCGGCTTACACTCGCGGGCATGCCCTCCCTGCCCACCCCTTCCAACGCGCCTGCTGGCACCCAGTCTTCACTGGGCCAGCAGGCGCGTTTGCATTGGGTGCGTGGACTGTGCAAGGGCCTGCCCGGCGTGGCCCAGCAGCTGCTGGCCCAGATGGAACAACAGGCCCAGGCTGTGGGCACCGCACGTGAAATGCAGGAGCGTCGCGAGGCCTGGTCCAGCTACCGCCAGCATCAGGCGGCCTGGCTGAATGCCTGCATGCAGGCGCTGCAGGGCGCACTGCAGCCGGGCAGGGCCACACCGGCCTCCGTGCCACAGCGCGGGGCGCTGCAGTTCGAACTGCTCAGCGACGATGTGGTGGAGAACAAGATCCTGGCCTCCCGCATGGCGCTGGCCATGGGGGAAACCACGGCACCCGTCTTCGATACGCTGCGCCTGCGCATGCAGGCCATCGAAAACCAGGAACTGCCATCCGACGACATTCTGCGCAGCGAGTCCGTGTGCCGCCATCTGGTCGAGCAATGGCTCGCCAGCGGCCTGCAGCGCGGCGATCTGCAGCGCGTGATCGATCTGCTGCAGACAGCCCTGGCACCGCTGCTGGTGGCCGGATACCAGGCGGCCCACCAGCTGCTGGACGGCCAGGGCGTCACCCGTTCGCAGGACGTGGCCATGCGGGTGCGGCGCACCGAGGGCGGCCACTCCACGCGCGCCATGGGCCTGGGCCCGGCCACGGCGCCTGCCTCGACCTCGCAGCCTTCCTCGGCCTATGCGCCCACGCAGATGGGTGGCGTGCCGGGCGCTGCCGCCTCCTATCCGCCCAACGGAGCACTGCCCCAGGGACAGATGCCCGTGGGCCTGACAACACTTTCGCGCGCACGCCACCGCGCCCATGAAGTCGTGGGCCAACTGCGCCGCCTGCTCATGCAGCCGGGCGTGGGCGTGCCGGGCCTGGTGCCCGGCGTGGGCGGCGTGGGCGGTGGCCTGCAGCAGGCCCCCGCATCGGCCGCGCTGACCCAGGCCCTGCTGGAGCAGCGCGTCGTGGCCCAGACGCAGTACCAGCAGATGCTGGCCCGGGGACTGACCACGCTGCAAATCGATGCCAGCCCGGCCGCCATCGGCCAGTTGGTGGGCCAGGTGCGCGAGCGCTCGGCCGAGCTCAAGCGCAAGGCCACCACCTCGGGTGAAAAGGCCACCATCGAGATCGTGGCCCTGATGTTCCAGGCCATCCTGACCGAGGACCGCATCCCGCCCTCGGTGCGCGTCTGGTTTGCCCGGCTGCAGGTGCCCGTGCTGCGCGTGGCCCTGGCCGAGCCGGAATTCTTCAGCAATCTGCGCCACCCGGCCCGGCTGCTGATCGACCGCCTGGGTTCGTGCGTGATGGGGTTCGACGCCTCCAGCATCAGCGGCAGCGCGCTGGAGTCGGAGATCCGGCGCATCGTCCAGGTCATCGAGCAGTACCCGGAGACCGGCCAGAAGGTCTTCGTGCTGGTGCTGCGCGAGTTCGAGGACTTCCTGGCGCGCTACCTGACCCAGTCGCAGGACAAGGCCAAGATCGTCAGCGTGGCCCAGCAGGTGGAGCAAAAGGAAACCTTGGCCATCCAGTACACGATCGAGCTGCGCCACCTGCTCACCGACATGCCGGTGCGCGAGGAGATCCGCGAGTTCCTGTTCAAGACCTGGACCGAGGTGCTGGCCCTGGCCGCCGTGCGCCACGGCGCCAAGGACGCGCGCACCATGCGCTTCAAGCAGGCCGCCAGCGAACTGGTCTGGGCCGCCAGCGCCAAGCCCACGCGCCAGGAACGCTCGCGCGTGATCCAGACGTTGCCGACGCTGCTGCAGACGCTGCGCGAAGGGCTGGCCCTGATCGGCGTCACGGGCGAGGTGCAGTCCGCACGCATCAAGCTGGTCACCGACACGCTGGCCGAAGCCTTCGTCTCCAAGACAGCGACCATCGCACCGGCCCGTATCGAGGCCATGGCCCAGCGGTTGTCCCATCTGGAGCAGTACATCAGCGAAGACGGCATGCTCGACGAGGACATGCCGCTGTCGCCCGAGAACATCGAGATGATCCTGGGCGTGGACACGGCCGGGCTCAACGTCATCCCGAGCACCAACACCCCCGTGGACCCGGTGATGCTGGAGTGGGCCACCTCGCTGGAGCCGGGCCGCTGGTTCACGCTGGACCACAACGGCGCGCGCATCCAGGTGCAATACACCTGGCGCAGCCGCCGCAAGCAGCTGCACCTGTTCGCCGCGCTCGATGGCACCTGCCACCTGCTGCAGCTGCGGCGCATGGCCTCCTACCTGCAGTCCGGCCTGCTGTCCGTGCATGACGAAGAGGCGCTCACCGTGCGCGCGACGCGCGATGCGCTGGAGAAGATTCAGGCGAACCCTGAAAGGCTAAGCTCCCCCTGAGGCGCTACGCGCCTTCCCCCTCTCTACCCGCTTCGCGGGGGAGGGGGACGATGCCATCGGCTAGGCGCCCCCACCGCGAGGCGGCTCTTGCTCGGCATCTCCCGCTTGGGGACGCGCCAGTTTTTGAGATCAGGCCTGGGCCAGGCGCTGGAACAGGCCGCCGGGCAGGCGCTCCACGCGGCCTTCCAGTTCCAGCTCCAGCAAGTGGGCCTGCAGGGCTGCGGCATCCATGCCTGTGCGGTCCATGAGCTCGTCCAGCGACAGCGGGTCGTGGGCCAGGGCGCGCAGGGTGGCGTCGTTCTCATGGTCCTGTGCGGACTGAACAGCTGCCGCTGCCGCCGCTGCTGCCGGTACGGGCTTGGCAAGCGGCAGGCGCACGGCCGTTCCCTGCAGCTCATCGAGCACGTCCTGCGCCGTTTCCACGAGCTTGGCGCCCTGGCGCAGCAGCGCATGGCAGCCGCGCGACTGGGGCGCGTGGATGGAGCCGGGGATGGCAAAGACCTCGCGGCCCTGTTCGCTGGCCAGCCTGGCCGTGATCAGCGAGCCCGATTGCAGGGCCGCCTCGACCACCAGCGTGCCCTGGGACAGGCCCGCAATGATGCGGTTGCGCTGCGGAAAGTGCGCGGCCATGGGGCCGGTGCCCAGCGGATACTCGCTGACGATCAGCCCATGGCTGGCCACTTCGCGGGCCAGGCCGATGTGGCGCCGTGGATAGACCTGGTCCAGGCCCGTGCCCACGACGGCAATGGTGACAGGCGCCGCCTGGGTGCCCGTGCGCAGCACCGCGCGCAGTGCGCCCTCATGGGCAGCGCCATCCACGCCCTGCGCCAGTCCGGAGACGATGCACAGGCCGGCCTCGGCCAGCGCCTGCGCCATGGCGCGCGCATTGGCCGCGCCCTGGACCGTCGGCCCGCGGCTGCCGACCATGGCCAGGGACTGTGGATAGGGGAACCAGGGGCCCGGCCCTGTCATGCAGCGCTCGCTGCCCTGCACATGCAGCAGCAGCGGCGGATCTTCGGTCTGCAGCAGCGACTGCGGATACTGGGGATGGCCCAGCGCAAGCACGGCATGCAACTGCCCGGAAGCGGGCTGGTCCAGCCATTGCGCCGTGGCCGTCACAAGCTGCTCCAGGCGCTGGGGCACGGTCTGCAGCGAATGGGCCTGTGCCGCCGTCACCAGGCCTTGCCAGACGGCTGGAGGGCCGCTCCAGATGTTCTGCGCGCCACCGCAGGCCGCCAGCAGGCGCCGCGCCGTGGTGCGGCCCACGCCGGGCGTCAGCAGCAGCCGAAGCCAGGCGGACAGCTCCTCGGCAGCGAGCCGGTCGGTGGACTGCAAGGCGGCCGCCATGGCGTTGCCGGCAGGCCGCTGGGGCTCAGGGAGCCGGCGAGGTCAGGCTGTCGCCCACCTCGACGCCGCGCCGTGCCTCCAGGATCAGCGCGTAGGAGACGCGGTCGAAGGTACGGAACACCATGGCATGGCCATTGCGTTCATCGGGCAGCTGCACCTGCTCCTTCTTGTCGCCCGTCTTGTCCACGATGCGCGCGCCACGGCGGCTCAGCTCCAGCACCGTGCCCACGTCCATGCCGTCCTGCGTGCCCTTGTTGATGGCAATGACCTGGTTGTTGGCCGCCCAGCGCACGGCCTGGTCGCCGTACAGGGACACCACATGGGCCTTCACGGCAGCCTGCGGCGCATGCGGCGCATAGTTCATGTAGGTTCGTTCCGGTGCGGGCAGCAGGCGGTCGCCAGCACGCATCTCGGTCTTGGCGCGCGACAGGTCCACCGTGGCGGGAGAGGCCTGCTCGTGCTTTTCGCCCTTGCTGTCCACGATCTCCAGCGAGGTCTCGCCCTCGATGAGATCGGCCAGGCCCAGGTACTTGGCCTCGTAGCCCAGCACCTCGCCGGAGATGGGGTCCTTGAGCGCCACCGCATCGCGGAAGACACGGTACTGGCGCGGCAGGCCGTCGCCCTTGCGCAGCGGCGCCTCGGCCGTGCCGCGTGCATAGGCGCGGTCACCGCTGGCCATGAGCACGCGCTCGTCCGTGGTGGCGATGAGGCGGGGTGCGCGCAGCAGCGTTTCGGCATCGACCACCAGCGGCTCGGCCAGGAAGGGCTCGATCAGATGGGGCTGCAGCGTGGGCAGGGCCGCCTGCGCCAGCGACTCGCTGCGCGTGCTCGGAGACACGCGCACCACACCGGGCTCGCCGCCGTCGCCCATGGGACGCGCCGTGCTCAGGCGGGCATAGCCATCACGCTTGTCCAGGTACAGCACCTGGCCCGGATAGATGAGGTGGGGATTGGCGATGGCCTGCATGTTCATGCCCCACAGCTCGGGCCAGCGCCAGGGACGGCGCAGGTACATGCCGGAGATGCCCCACAGCGTGTCGCCGCGCTTGACGGTGTAGCTGTCGGGCGCATCGGGCGCCAGCTCGCCCACGGGAACGCCCTGCTGGGCCACCTGCTGGGCGGCCGAGCGCTGCGATGCCGTCACCGGAAGCTGCTGCGCATGGGCCGCTGCGAACGCAGCGATCAGGGCCGTTGCGACAGTCCAGGTACGAGCTGTGGCGAATGCAGTCATGGAATTCCTCTTCTTGTGGCTGACGCAGCGTCCCTCCTAGGCACTGCGGCACGACCGATCTTGTCATGAACGGCCATACAGGTCTTACAAATCAGCAAAGATTCTGCGTGCAAGGCCATGAGAGGGCAACGCTTATTGCGTCGTCCCGCTGCGCCCAGGCAGAAAAGTGGCGAAAATAACGACATTCACCGACCACGCCATGTCCATTCTGCCCATTCTTTGCTATCCCGACCCCCGCCTGCACACCGTTGCCAAGCCGGTTGCCAAGGTCGATGACCGCATTCGCCAGCTGGTCCAGGATATGTACGCCACCATGTATGACGCCCAGGGCGTGGGCCTGGCAGCCACCCAGGTGAACGTGCACGAGCGCGTGGTCGTGGTCGATGTCTCCGAAGGCCGTGACGAGCCCTTTGCGCTGATCAACCCGGAACTGCTCTGGGCCAGCGAGGAAACGCAGCTGGGCGAAGAAGGCTGCCTGTCGGTGCCCGGCATCTATGACGGCGTCGAGCGCTCCACCGCCATCAAGGTCAAGGCGCTGGACGAGAACGGCAACGAACGCATCATCGAGGCCGAAGGCTTCAAGGCCATCTGCATCCAGCACGAGATGGACCACCTGATGGGCAAGGTCTTCGTCGAGTACCTGTCGCCGCTCAAGCGCAACCGCATCAAGACCAAGCTGCTCAAGCAGCAGAAACAGGCAGAACGCGCATGACCCACCTGCCAGCGCTTCGCTTCATGCCGCGCTGGAAGATGGACGGCGCGGGCCTCGTTGCCTGGGCGCTGCTTGCCCTGGCCTTTTCCTTGCTGCTTGCCGGCTGCGCCGTGCCCGAGTGGCAAAAGCCCGGCACGCCGCGCTCCGAGATCGAGCGCTCCATGGGCCGCCCGACCCTGAGCCTGCCACTGGACGGTGGCGGCACGCGCCTGGTCTACAGCCGGCAGCCTGCGGGCCAGCAGGTCTACCACATGGATTTCGACGCCAGCCAGCGCCTGGTGCGCGTGGAGCAGGCGCTCACCATCGAACGCTTCCACGCCCTGCGCAATGGCGAGGACACCCGCGAAAGCGTGCGTCAGCTCTTCGGCCCGCCTGCGCTGATCGAGAGGGTCTACAGTTTCAACGGCGACATCTGGACCTACCGTATTCTGGAAAATGGCATTCGCCGCCAGGCCCATGTGCATATCGACCCCGCCGGCGTGGTGCGCCGCGTGATGTTCACCGACGAAGTGTTCAACGACGACAACCGTCGTTGAGCCGGCACACCGTCCCACTGTCCCTACTGGATTGCATGAGAGTCATTTTTGCCGGCACGCCCGAGTTCGCGCGCGTTGCCCTTGAACGCCTGCTCGCCGCGGGCTTTACCGTCCCCCTGGTGCTGACCCAGCCCGACCGTCCCGCCGGGCGCGGCATGAAGCTGCAGGCCTCTCCCGTCAAGCAGTGCGCTCTGGAGCATGGCATTGCCGTGGCCCAGCCGCGCAGCCTGCGCCTGGACGGCAAATACCCCGAAGAGGCCGCCGCCGCCCGCGCCGCCATCGAAGCGGCCCAGGCCGATGTCATGGTCGTGGCCGCCTACGGGCTGATCCTGCCGCAGTGGGTGCTCGATACGCCCCCGCGCGGCTGCCTGAACATCCACGCCAGCCTGCTGCCGCGCTGGCGCGGCGCCGCGCCCATCCACCGCGCCATCGAGGCCGGCGATGCCGAGACCGGCGTCACCATCATGCAAATGGATGCAGGCCTGGACACGGGCGACATGTGCCTCATCGAGCGCCTGCCCATCACCGCCGACGACACCACGGCCAGCCTGCACGACAAGCTGGCCGACCTGGGCGGGCGCCTCATCGTCGAGGCGCTGGAGATGAGCGCCTGCGGCGGCCTGCCGCGCACGCCCCAGCCCGCCGAGGGCGTGAACTACGCGCACAAGATCGAAAAGGCCGAAAGCCAGATCGACTGGCACCAGGATGCCCAGGCCATTGCCCGGCGCCTGCGCGCCTTCAACCCCTTCCCGGGCGGCGCCACGCAGTACGGCGATGAAGCCATCAAGGTCTGGGAGGCTCACGCAGACCCCGCCGACCCCGCCGTCGCCGTGGCGGCGGCAGCGCCCGGCACCGTGCTGTCCGCAGGCGCCGACGGCGTGCGCGTGGCCTGCGGCCATGGCGTGCTGTGCATGACGCTGCTGCAGCGCGCGGGCGGCAAGCGGCTGGCGGCGGGCGATTTCCTGCGCGGCTTCGATCTGCCTGAAGGAGCCGTTCTGGACGGTGCTGCCAGCGGCGGCACGCCATGAACCTGCAGCCCCTGGTGGAGCGCGCACGCGGCATTGCGCGCGATCCCGCCTTCATGACCGGCGTGCGCGACATGTCGGGCACGGCGCTGGGCATAGGCGCCTGGGGCCTGGTCACGGGCGTGGCCATGATCAAGAGCGGCATGTCCCTGCCCCTGGCGCTGTTCATGGGCCTGCTGGTCTATGCCGGCAGTGCCCAGCTGGCCGTGCTGCCGTTGATGGCCGTGGGCGCGCCCATGTGGGTGGTCTGGTTCACGGCCATCTGCGTGAACCTGCGCTTCGTCATCCTCAGCAGCATGTGGCGCAGCTACTTTGCCCACCTGCGCCTGCGCCACCGCCTGGCCATCGCCTATTTCAGCGGCGACGTGATCTTCGTGGGCTTCATGAAGCGCTACCCCGATGCCCGGCCCCAGCCCGAGCAGCTGCCCTATTTCTGGGGTGCCGCCTCGACCAACTGGCTGGCCTGGCAGATACCGTCCACGCTGGGCATCCTGCTGGCCGACCAGGTGCCGCTGTCCTGGGGACTGGGCTTTGCGGGCGTGCTGGCCCTGATGGGCGTGCTCCTGTCCATGCTCAACGACCGTGCCACCTGGGTGGCAGGCGTAGTTGCGGCCAGCGCGGCCGTGGCGGCCTTTGCGCTGCCGCTCAAGCTCAATATCCTCGTGGCCATCGCGGCAGCCGTGGCCGCAGGCCTGCTGGCGGAAACGCTGCAGCAGCGCCTGCGCGCCCTGCAGGCGCCTGAAAAAGGGGAGCCAGGCCCGGTGATTCTCCCGCCCGATACGGCCCGCGGCGAGCGCCATGCCCGGCTGCCGCTGGACGAAGACGCCCGGCCCGTGGAAACAACCAAGAAAAAGGAAACGCTCTGATGGATCTGTCCTGGCTGTGGCCCTGGCTGGCCTGCGTGGGCCTGGCGGCCATCACGCTGTTCACACGCGCCTTCTTCCTGATTCCCGAGCGCGAGGTGCCCTTGCCGCAATGGCTCAAGCGCGGCCTCAAGTACGCGCCGCTGGCGGCCCTGGCGGCCGTGATTGCGCCCGAGATCGTGATGACCAACGGCCGGCTGATCTCCACCGTGGTCGATGCGCGCCTGCCGGCCCTGGCTTGCGCGGTCATGTATTTTTTTTACAAGCGCAGCATCATGGGAACGATCGCGCTTGGCATGGCGGTCTATCTGCCACTGCATATCGGCCTGGGCTGGTAGGCGCAGCGCGGGCGAGAGCGGCCGAGAGCGGCCGAGAGCGCCCGGCTCCCCGGCTGAAACCGGATTACAGGCGCTCCCGATGCCCCGGATCGCCGGTGCGCACGCCCGCTGCCGGGGCGGGTGCGCCGCCTACAATGGCCGCGCTTTACCTCTTTTTCGTTTCAATTCCATGGCGATCGCCACCGATCGCAACGCCGCCGTCATGAACATTCTCCGTTTCTCCGATCTGTGCGCCCAGGGCAAGGCCCAGGGCCAGCGCGTCTTCATCCGCGCCGACCTCAACGTGCCCCTGAACGATGCCGGCGAGATCACCGAGGACACGCGCGTGCGCGCCTCCGTGCCCGCCATCGAGATGGCACTGAAGGCCGGCGCCGCCGTGATGGTGACCAGCCACCTGGGCCGCCCCACCGAAGGCGAGTTCAAGCCCGCCGATTCGCTGGCGCCCGTCGCCCGCCGCCTGGGCGAGCTGCTGGGCCGCGAAGTGCCCCTGGTCGCCGACTGGGTGGACGGCGTGCAGGTGGCGCCCGGCCAGGTCGTTCTGCTGGAGAACTGCCGAGTGAACGTGGGCGAGAAGAAGAACAAGGAAGAACTGGCCCGCAAGCTGGCCGCGCTGTGCGACATCTTCGTGCACGACGCCTTCGGCACTGCCCACCGTGCCGAGGGAACCACCTACGGCATCGCCCAGTTCGCGCCCATTGCCTGCGCGGGTCCCCTGCTGTCGGCCGAGATCGACGCCATCACCAAGGCCCTGGCCAACCCGCGCCGCCCGCTGGCCGCCATCGTGGCCGGCTCCAAGGTGTCGACCAAGCTGACCATCCTGCAGTCGCTGGCAAAGAACGTGGACCAGCTCATCGTGGGCGGCGGCATTGCCAACACCTTCATGCTGGCGGCGGGCCTGAACATCGGCAAGAGCCTGGCCGAGGCCGATCTGGTCGGCGAGGCCCGTGCCGTGATCGACGCCATGGCCGCACGCGGCGCCGAGGTGCCGATTCCCACCGACGTGGTGGTCTCCAAGACCTTTGCGGCCGATGCGCCCGCCACCGTCAAGAAGGCCACCGAAGTGGCTGACGACGACATGATCCTGGACATCGGCCCCGAGACCGCCGCCCGCCTGGCCGAGCAACTGCGCAAGGCCGGCACCATCGTCTGGAACGGCCCCATGGGCGTGTTCGAGTTCGACCAGTTCGCCAACGGCACCAAGGTCGTGGCCCAGGCGATTGCCGAGTCCGACGCCTTCAGCATCGCCGGTGGCGGCGACACCCTGGCCGCCATCGCCAAGTACGGCATCGAGGACAAGGTCGGCTACATCTCCACGGGCGGCGGCGCCTTCCTGGAGGTGCTGGAAGGCAAGACCCTGCCTGCCTTCGAGATCCTGCAAAAGCGCGCCAACGGCTGAGCACGGCAACATCCGGATACGGGGCACTTTCTTGTCAGTGCCTCGCGGCGAAGCCACAATCGACACTTTGCGCAGCTGCAGCAATCCGCCGCAGCGCGCCCCCGCACCGAGGAGAAATCCATGCGATCGTTCAAATCCGCTGGCGGCCTGGCCCTGGCGGGCCTCTGCCTGGCCCTGGCGGGCTGCGTCAATGCACCGATGACCAGCTACTTCGAAGCCACGGCCCAGCCCAAGATCGGCGCTGCCGGCCACTGGGACTCCGTGGCCAACGATGTCGTCGCCAAGACGCTGGAAACACTGCAAAAGACCGGCATCGAGCGCACCACGCCGGTCCACGTGGCCCTGCCGGCCGAGCCCAGCCAGTTCGACAAGGGTTTTCGTGAGCTGATCATCACCAAGCTCGTGCAAAGCGGCGTGACCGTCATGCAACAGCCGGCCCAGGCCCAGCTGCAGGTGAGCTACGGCGCCCAGGTCGTGCGCCACGGCAAGCGCCTGCCCAACCCCGAACTCGTGCTGACGACGACGGTGGTGCGCAACAACCAGTACCTGGCGCGCAAGACCGACGTCTACTACCTCGAAAAGAGCGACGCCGTGCTGTTCACGGCCGAGGACGAGCGCCCCGAATTCCCCGCCAAGAACCTGAAGGTGGTGGGCCAATGACACTGCGCACGCCCCTCCTGCCTGCCGCACTGGCTGCGGCGGCCCTGCTGTCCGCCTGCGCCGTGCCCGCTCCTGCGACCACGCCCGAATCGTCGGCCGCGCGCCGCGGCGAGCCCACCTACCAGTCGGCCGCAGCCAACCCCTTCATCGCCAGCAGCCGCGCTGCCGTGGACGAGCTGGTCAAGGGCCTGAACACCGAGGAACTGGGCGAGGCGCCCGTGCTCGTGGCCACCGTGGTCAACGTCAACGACCTGACGCGCTCGGCCCCCCTGGGCCGCACGCTCAGCGAGCTGTACGCCTCCCAGCTGTCCGCCAAGGGCTACAACGTCAAGGAGCTGAAGCTGCGCGGCGATGTGTACGTCAAGGAAGGCACGGGCGAGCTGCTGCTGTCGCGCGAGATCAAGGACATCGCCCGCAACCACAATGCGGCCCTGGTCCTGGTGGGCACGTACTCGGCGGCTGCCAAGTACACCTATGTGAGCCTGAAGCTGGTTCGCACCGACGACAGCCGCATCGTGCGCAGCCACGACTACGCGCTGCCCAACAACATCGACATCCAGCGCCTGCTGGGCGCCCCGGCCACGGCGCAACGCTGAGGCCCTGCAGCCTGACTGCGCCCGCGTGCGCAGTCAGGCTGCGTCTTCTTCTCCCGATCTTCCCCTGCTTGCCCTCAGCGGCCGCGCGCCGGCCACAGCACCGAGGCGATGGCCACCACCATCAGCGCCACGGCCGTCCAGTCCTGCCAGTGCAGCACCTCGCCCAGCCACCAGGCGCCGCTGAACACGCCCAGTACGGGGATCATCATCACGCTCAGCGTGGACGCCACGGGCGGCAGGCTGCGCGCCAGGAAGAACCAGACCGTCTGGCCAAAGCCCAGCACCAGCACGCCGTTGAAGACGATGGCGCCCGTGGCCTGGGCGTCGGGCCAGTGCCACAGGTGGCGCTCGAAGACGAAGGCCAGCACCGTGAGCGTCAGCGCGGTCAGCGCCACCATCCACAGCGTCATCGTCAGCAGGGGCACGGGCACCTCGGCGCGGCGCAGCTTCTGCGTGCCGAAGGCCCAGCTCAGCGCGGCGGCCAGCATCAGGCCCACGCCGATGGGGCGGCTGCCCAGGGCGCCGACCTCGTGCCACAGCAGCAGGAGCACGCCCGCCAAGGCCGCCGCCACACCCGCCCAGGCACGCGGCGCCAGCCGGTCATGGAAGAACAGGCTGCCCAGCACGGCCGAGAAGATGGGCATGGTGTAGCCCAGGATGGCCGCCCGCCCGCTGGACAGCATGGGGATGGCAATGATGATCAGGCTGTTCCACAGCACCATGTTGAACAGCGTCAGCTGCGCCAGCCGGGGCCAATAGGCGCGCGGCACGGCCAGCGGCAGGCGGCGCCAGACCACGAAGGCCGCCAGGATGGGCAGCCCCACCCACATCGAGGCCATGCGGAAACTCAGCGGCGGGAAATGCTGCACGCCCAGCTTCATCACCGGCCAGTTGATGCCCCAGATCAGGGTCAGCGCGATCAGCAAAAGGATTTGTCGGGCGGTGAAGGCAGGCATAGGCCGCCGATTGTGCCCGCGGGCCGCCAGGCCCGCTGGATGCCCGGCGACAGGCCCCGGGAAGGGCCGATCGCTAAAATCGCGCCCCATGACCTTTCTCGACATGCTGCGCAATGCCACCGCCCAGAACCAATCCATGCTGTGCGTGGGCCTGGACCCCGAACCCAGCCGCTTTCCTGCGGCCATGCGCGGCGATGCAAGCAAAATCTACGACTTCTGCGCCGCCATCGTCGACGCCACGGCCGACCTGGTGAACTCCTTCAAGCCCCAGATCGCCTACTTCGCGGCCCACCGCGCCGAAGACCAGCTGGAAAAGCTCATGGCCCACATGCGCGCCGTCGCGCCCCATGTGCCCATCATCCTGGATGCCAAGCGCGGCGACATCGGCTCCACGGCCGAGCAATACGCCAAGGAAGCCTTCGAGCGCTACGGCGCCGACGCCGTGACCCTGTCGCCTTTCATGGGCTTCGACTCCATCACGCCCTACCTGCAGTACGAGGGCAAGGGCGCCTTCCTGCTGTGCCGCACCTCCAACCCCGGCGGCGACGACCTGCAGGCCCAGCGCCTGGCCGACCTGCCGGGCCAGCCCCACCTGTTCGAGCATGTGGCGCGCCTGGCCCAGGGGCCCTGGAACACCAACGGCCAGCTCGGCCTGGTGGTGGGCGCCACGCGCCCGCAGGAGATCGAGCGCGTGCGTGAATTCGCGCCCTCGCTGCCGCTGCTGATTCCCGGCGTGGGCGCCCAGGGGGGCGATGCCGTGGCCACGGTCAAGGCGGCGCGCATCGGCGGCGGCCCCATCATCATCAATTCCTCGCGTGCGGTGCTCTATGCATCGCAGGGCGACGACTTCGCTGCCGCCGCGCGCACCGCCGCCCAGGCCACGCGCCAGACGCTGCAAGACGCAGCCGCCGCCTGAGACGGCAGGGAAGCCCGGCCATGCAAGGCAAATGGCTGGAAGACTTCCTGCTGCTGGCCCAGGAGCGCAGCTTCACGCGCGCGGCCGAGCTGCGCCATGTCACCCATCCGGCCTTCGGGCGGCGCATCCGCGCGCTGGAGGCCTGGGCCGGCACGCCCCTGGTCGAGCCCGGCGGCGGCCCCGTGCGGCTGACGCCGGCCGGCGAAGCCTTCCGCGACACGGCCGAGCAACTGGTGCGCACGCTGGCCCAGTCGCACGATGAACTGCAGGCCGTGGCCGGGCGCCAGGCCCGCGTGATCACCCTGGCCACGGGACGCACGCTGGCGCGCACCATCGTGGCCGACTGGCTGACGCGCCACGGCAGCGTGCTGCAGACGGCCGAGCTGCGCGTGGTCACACGCACGCTGGACGAGACCGTGGCCATGCTGCAGCGCGGCGAAGTCAGCTTCACGCTGGTCTACCACCACGCCGCCATTGGCGTGCGCCTGGACGGCCGCCAGTTCAGCTACCTGACGGTGATGCAGGACAGGCTGGTGCCCGTGGCCCGCGCCGATGCCCAGGGCCGTCCGATGTACGAGCTGTCGGCCAGCCACCAGCCCGTCGCTCCCGTGCCCTACCTGGCCTTCTCCCACAGCATGGCCCTGGGCCGCCTGGTGGAAGACCACCTGGCCCGGCATCCGCTGGCGCCGCGCCTGCGCCGCTGCGTGGACTGCGACTCGGCCGACGCCCACTACGAATACGTGCTGCGCGGCCTGGGCCTGGCCTGGATGCCGTGGTCCATGGTGCGCGGCGACTGCCAGGCCGGCCGCCTGGCCGTGGCCGGCGACCCGGGCCTGGAAGTGCACTTCGACGTGCGCCTGTACCGTCCCAAGCGCCACCTGGGACCCGCGGCCGAGCAGTTCTGGAGCGACATCACGGGCGCCTGATGGGGTGCATGCATGCGCCCTCCTGGTGCAAACCCGCACCGCACTGTGGAGCAAGCGGGTTTTGGTGCTGCAATGGCTCCGCTTCGTGCCGAATCAGCACCAAATGCCTGGGTAGTCCTTCGCACAATCAATCTCATACATTTCAGGAATAACCCCATGCCCAGCAACTCCCTCCTGCGCCGCACCGCCCTGGCCTGCGGCCTGCTGATCGCCGCCACCGGCAGCGCCTTGGCCGACGATGCCGCCAGCTACCCCAACCGCGCCATCACCATGATCGTGGGCTACCCCGCCGGCGGCAGCACCGACCTGGTGGGCCGCTTCGTGGCCGATGGCCTGGCCTCGCGCCTGGGCCAGCCCGTGGTGGTGGAGAACCTGGGAGGCGCGGGCGGCGCCATCGGCGCGCAAAAGGCCGTCAAGGCCACGCCCGACGGCTACACGCTGTTCGTGGGCGCCAACAACGAGCTGGCCATCGCGCGGCTGATCAACAAGAGCATCAAGTACTCCATCGGCGACTTCACGCCCATCGGCATGATCGGCTCCCAGCCCATGGTGCTGGTGGCCTCGCAGAAGGCCGGCGTCAAGACAGCCGCCGAGTTCAGCGCCCTGGTGGCCAAGAACCCGGGCAAGTTCAGCTACGGCAGCTCGGGCGTGGGCACGGCACTGCACCTGGCCGGTGAAATGATCAAGGAGCAGGGCAAGCTGCACATGACCCACATCCCCTACCGGGGCGTGGCGCCCCTGACCACGGACCTGGTGGGCAACAACATCGAGTTCGGCATGTTCGTGCTGTCCTCAGGCCTGCCCCAGATCCGCGCGGGCAAGGTCATCGCCCTGGGCACGACGGAGGCCAAGCGCTCGGCCATCACGCCCGACATCCCGGCCCTGTCCGAGCTGCCCCAGTACAAGAACGTGGACATCAACGTCTGGTTCGCGCTGATGGCGCCCAAGGGCCTGCCCGCACCCGTGGCCGCCAAGGTCAAGAAGGCGCTGGACGAGACCATGGCCTCGCCCGAGTTCCGCAAGAAGATGGAAGAGGCAGGCTCGGTGGTGGCCGATCCCAAGACGGATGCCGGCAAGTACATCAACGCCGAGATCGCCAAGTACACAAAAATCGTCCAGTTTGCCCACATCGAGAACTGAGCCAGCCATGGACGCTTTGCAATTTGACCTTCCCCTGCCCGACCTGAGCGCCTGGCGCGCAGGCAATACCGGTACCGAGGGCGTGTGGCAATTCGACTCGGGACGCCCGGGCCGCCACGTGATGATTTCCGCGCTGGTGCACGGCAACGAGATCTGCGGCGCCTGGGCCGTGTCCGGGCTGCTTCAGGCCCTGAACAACGGCCTGGCGCTGGACAACGGCCGCCTGACCCTGGTGCTGGCCAACCTCGATGCCTTCGACCGCTTCGACGCGGCCAGCCACGATGCCTCGCGCTTCGTGGACGAGGACATGAACCGCCAGTGGATAGACGCACGCATCGACGAGGGCAGCACCCGCGAGCGCCGCCGCGCCGCCGCGCTGCGCCCCTTCGTGCAGCAGGCCGACTGGCTGCTGGACCTGCATTCCATGCACGAGCCCTCGGCCCCGCTGCTGCTGACCGGCATGCAGCCGCGCAACCGCGATCTGGCACGCCAGATGGGCGCGCCGGCGAACATCGTCGTGGATGCCGGCCACAAGGACGGCACGCGGCTGCGCGACTACGGGCGCTTCGGCCTGCCCGACGCCGAGGCCGGCGACTCGCGCTCGCTGCTGATCGAATGCGGCTTCCACGGCGATCTGGCCAGCCGCGACGTGGCGCACGACCAGTGCCTGCGTTTCCTCGAAGTGGCCGCCATCTTCGACAACGGCGCGCTGCACGCCGCCCTGCCAGGCTGGAAGCAGGCCGACGCACCGGCCCAGTGGGCGCTGGAAGTCACGGCGCCCGTGGTGGCCAAGAGCAGCGGCTTTCGCTTCACGGCGCCGTTCACGGGGCTGGAGCGCTTCGAGAAGGCCGGCACGGTGATCGGCGACAACGATGGCGAGC
The DNA here is from genome assembly GCF_016516495.1 of Delftia sp. S65. NCBI lineage: Bacteria > Pseudomonadati > Pseudomonadota > Betaproteobacteria > Burkholderiales > Comamonadaceae > Delftia > Delftia sp. S65. The sequence goes on along the minus strand of NZ_JACVUR010000005.1, from coordinate 180,937 downwards.
CGGTGATCACGCCCTATGGCGACTGCGTGCTGGTCATGCCCTCGGTGCGCCAGGCGCGCGCGGGCGTGACCGTGGTGCGCTTCGCCAGGCGCTCGCCGCTCTGAACGGCACGCTTCAGCCGAACCTCAGCCACGCTGGCAGCGCGCGGGCGACAGCCATTCAGGCTGCACGCCCTGCGCGGCCAGGCGTGCATCCAGCGGCTCGCCGCGCAGCAGGTTGCGCGCCAGCAGGCTGTAGCCGAAGGCGCTCTGTATGCCGTAGCCGCCCTGGGCGGCCACCCAGAAAAAGCCCGGCAGCGGCGCAGGCGAGGCATCCCAGCCCACGGCCATCTCGCCGTCGGCCACAAAGCTGCGCAGCCCGGCCCAGGTGTGGGAGGGGCGGCGGATCTGCAGCGTGGTCACTTCCTCGATGCGCCAGATGCCCGTGGCCACGTCCAGCTCCTCGGGCGCCACGTCCTGCGGCGCCACGGGGTCGGCGTTGGCGGGCGAGCCCAGCAGCTGGCCTGCATCGGGCTTGAAGTAAAAGCCCTCGTCGGCGCTGATCACGGCGGGCCAGTGCGCGGCGTCCATGCCTTCGGGCACGGCAAAGGTGAAGGCACTGCGCCGCTTGGGCACCAGGCCTATGGGCGCTGCGCCCGCCAGCGCGCCCAGCGCATCGGCCCAGGCGCCGGCCGCGTTGACCACGCAGCGCGCACGCACCCGGCTGCCGTCGGCCAGGTCCACGGTCCAGACACCTGCGTCATGCGCCAGCGCACGGACCTCGGCGCTGCAGCGCAGCTCGCCGCCGCACTGGCGCAGGCCGCGCAGGAAGCCCTGGTGCAGGCCGTGCACGTCGATGTCGCGCGCGCCGTCGTCCGCAAAGCCATCGACCAGCAGCGCGGTATTCAGGCAGGGCACCAGGGCCTTGAGTTCATCGGGGCCCAGGCGCCGCGCCTGGGGCGAGTGCAGGAGCGCCTCGGCATGGGCGGCATCGAGCAGGTCCTTCTGCGCGGCCGTGCCCACATAGAGCACGCCGCGCGGCGCCAGGATGGGCGCCTGCACAAAGCCCTGCGGCGGCTGCTCGTAGAAGGCGCGGCTGGCCCGCGTCAGCGCCTGGACCTGCAGCGGGCCATAGTGCTCCTCATACAGCGCGGCCGAGCGGCCCGTGCTGTGGTAGCCGGGCTGGGATTCGCGCTCCAGCACCAGCACCGAGGTCTGGCCGTCGCGCGCCAGCTGCCAGGCCACCGAGGCACCGGCCATGCCCGCGCCCACCACCACGAAATCACGGATGCTGCTGTCCATGGCCGGCCTCACTTTGCGTTCTTGCGGCCTAGCTTGGCCTGCGCAGGAGCCGACGCTGCCTCCAGATAGGGCCGCAGATAGCGCCCCGTATGGCTGGCCGGGTTGGCCGCCACGTCCTCGGGCGTGCCCGTGGCCACCACCTGACCGCCGCCCGAGCCACCTTCGGGGCCCATGTCGATGATCCAGTCGGCCGTCTTGATCACGTCCAGGTTGTGCTCGATGACCACGATGGTGTTGCCCGCATCGCGCAGCTGCTGCAGCACCTTGAGCAGCAGGGCGATGTCGGCGAAGTGCAGGCCCGTCGTGGGCTCGTCCAGGATGTAGAGCGTGCGCCCCGTGTCGCGCTTGGACAGTTCCTGGGCCAGCTTGACGCGCTGCGCCTCGCCGCCCGACAGCGTGGTCGCGCTCTGGCCCAGCCGGATATAGGACAGGCCCACGTCCAGCAGGGTCTGCAGCTTGCGGGCGATGGTGGGCACGTCCTTGAAGAAGGCATGGGCGTCCTCCACCGTCATCTCCAGGATCTGGGAGATGTTGCGGCCCTTCCACTGCACCTCCAGCGTCTCGCGGTTGTAGCGCTGGCCGTTGCAGATGTCGCAGGGCACATAGACATCGGGCAGGAAGTGCATCTCCACCTTGACCACGCCATCGCCCTGGCAGGCCTCGCAGCGGCCGCCGGCCACGTTGAACGAGAAGCGCCCGGGGCCGTAGCCGCGCTCCTTGGCGGTGTTGGTCTCGGCCATCAGGTCGCGGATGGGCGTGAACAGGCCCGTGTAGGTGGCCGGGTTGCTGCGCGGCGTGCGGCCTATGGGCGACTGGTCCACATTGATGACCTTGTCGAAATGGCCCATGCCGATGATGTCGTCGTGCGGCGCGGCCTCGCCGCCGGCACGGTGGATCTGGCGCGCGGCCTCGGTATAGAGCGTGTCGTTGACCAGGGTGCTCTTGCCCGAGCCCGAGACGCCGGTCACGCAGGTCAGCAGGCCCACGGGAAAGTCCGCCGTCACGCCCTTGAGGTTGTGGCCGCGTGCGCCCACCACGCGCAGGGCCTGCAGTTGCGGCGCGCCGGGGGCGGTTGCGTTGTCGGGATTGGCGGGGGGCTGCTGGGCGCGGGCCGGGAAGCCCTTGGCCGCTGGCCGGGCCTCGCCCTCGGCCGTTGCCTCCAGCACGGGTTGCCAGGGCGTGCGCCGCGCAGGCACTTCGATGCGCTGGGTGCCCGCCAGGTAGCGGCCCGTGGGTGAATCGGGATTGGCGCGCACCTCTTCGTAGCTGCCCTGGGCCATGACGCGGCCGCCATGCACGCCAGCGCCGGGCCCCAGGTCGATGATCTGGTCGGCCGCGCGCATCATGTCCTCGTCGTGCTCGACCACGATGACGCTGTTGCCGATGTCGCGCAGGTGCTGCAGCGTGCCGATGAGCTTGTCGTTGTCGCGCTGGTGCAGGCCGATGCTGGGCTCGTCCAGCACATACATCACGCCCGTCAGGCCGCTGCCGATCTGGCTGGCCAGGCGGATGCGCTGGGCCTCGCCGCCGGACAGGGTGTCCGCGCCGCGCTCCAGGCTCAGGTAGCTCAGGCCCACGTCGTTGAGGAACAGCAGGCGCGAGGCGATCTCGCGCACCACCTTGCCCGCGATCTCGGCCTTGGCGCCCGACAGCTGCAGGGACGCGCACCAGGCATGGGCCTCGGCCAGCGTGGCATGGCCCACCTCGTAGATGGCGCGGGCCTGCTCGCCCTCGCCGATGCGCACGAAGCGCGCCTCGCGGCGCAGCCGCGTGCCGCCGCAGTCTGGGCAGACGGCGACGCTGCGCAGCCGCGCCAGATCATCGCGCACCACGCTGGACTCGGTCTCGCGCCAGCGCCGCGTGATGTTGGGGATGATGCCCTCGAAGGGATGGCTCTTGACCATGGACTCGCCCTTGCGCGCGCCGCTGTCGAAGACGTAGCTGAAGGGCATTTCCTCCTCGCCCGAGCCCCAGAGCACCACATGGCGCACCTTCTCGGGCAGCTCCTCGAAGGGCAGCTCCACATCGGTGCCGTAGTGGCGCGCCACGCTCTCGAGCATGGAGAAGTAGTAGCCGTTGCGCCGGTCCCAGCCCTTGACGGCGCCGCTGGCCAGGCTCAGCGTGGGGAAGGCGACCACGCGCTCGGGGTCGAAGGACTCCGTGCAGCCCAGGCCGTCGCAGCCCGGGCAGGCGCCCATGGGCGAGTTGAACGAGAACAGGCGCGGCTCCAGCTCGGGCAGCGAATAGCTGCACAGCGGGCAGGCGAACTTGGCGCTGAAGAGGTGCTCTTTGCCGCTGTCCATCTCCAGGGCGATCACGCGGCCGCCGGCGTCGGCGCCACCCGCGCGCAGGGCGGCCTCGAAGCTCTCGGCCAGGCGCTGCTGGGCGTCGGCGCGCACCTTGAGGCGGTCGATCACCACGTCGATGTCGTGGCGCTCGTTCTTCTCCAGCGCGGGCAGGGAATGGGACTCGTGGATCTTGCCGTCGATGCGAAAGCGCACATAGCCCTGGGCCTGCATCTGCGCGAACAGCTCGGCGAACTCGCCCTTTTTGTTGCGCGCCAGCGGCCCCAGCACCATGAGGCGCGTGTCCTCGGGCAGGGCCAGGGCCGCATCCACCATCTGGCTGATGGTCTGGGACTGCAGCGGCAGGTTGTGGTCGGGGCAGTAGGGCGTGCCGGCGCGTGCGAACAGCAGGCGCAGGTAGTCGTTGATCTCGGTCACCGTGCCCACGGTGGAGCGCGGGTTGTGGCTGGTGGCCTTCTGCTCGATGCTGATGGCGGGCGACAGGCCCTCGATCAGGTCCACATCGGGCTTGTCCAGCCGCCCCAGGAACTGGCGCGCATAGGCCGACAGGCTCTCCACATAGCGGCGCTGGCCCTCGGCATACAGCGTGTCGAAAGCCAGGCTGGACTTGCCCGAGCCCGACAGCCCGGTGATCACCACCAGCCGGTTGCGCGGAATGTCCAGGTCGATGTTCTTGAGGTTGTGCGTGCGCGCACCGCGGATGGCGATGCGTGACTGCGCCAGCGCCAGGCCAAGGTAGCGGCCGTCGGGCTGGGAGCGGGAGTCGGCGGCCCGGTCCAGGCCGCCGTCTTCGGAAATCGTGTGGGAACCAGGCATCGGGAAAACCCCTGCGAAGGCGAACCCGCCATGATAGGTCAGAACCCGTGCCACCGCATGGCGGCTCGGTCTGCGGGGCGGCAGGGCCTTCTGCGGCGCCCCTTCACAAAACTGTCTTGCACTGGCTTGCATAACCCAGCCACCCCGCAGCGCCGGCCTATGGGCGAGAATGGCGGATTGCTTGCCCCCACAACAGTGCACCCCGTGCTCGATTCCCCCACACCCGTCCACGGCGCCCAGGCGCCAGCCCCCTCCTCGGCCGCATCGGGCCGCATGACCCCGCAGGAACGCCGATCCAGCGCCAGCCTGGCGCTGATCTTTGCGCTGCGCATGCTGGGCCTGTTCCTGGTGCTGCCGGTGTTCGCGCTGGAGGCCCGCAAGTACCCGGGCGGTGACGATCCGGCCATGATCGGCCTGGCCATGGGCCTGTACGGGCTCACCCAGGCCGTGTTCCAGTTGCCCCTGGGCCTGGCTTCGGACCGTTTCGGGCGCAAGCGCGTCATCGTCGCCGGGCTGCTGGTCTTTGCGGCGGGCAGCCTGCTGGCGGCCACGGCCGACTCGCTGCTGGGCCTGATGTGGGGCCGGGGCCTGCAGGGCGCGGGCGCCGTCTCGGCCGCCGTGACCGCGCTGCTGGCCGACCTCACGCGCGACAGCGTGCGCACCAAGGCCATGGCCATGGTGGGCGGCAGCATCGGCCTCATGTTCGCGCTGGCCCTGGTGCTCAGCCCCCTGCTGGCGGCCTGGGGCGGGCTGCCCGGCATCTTCGGCCTGACCTGCGCCCTGGCGCTGGCGGGCATTGCCGTCGTGCTCTGGGTCGTCCCGCCCGAGCCCGCGCGCCACGCCGACCAGCCGCGCGGCCGCATGGCCGAGCTGTGGCGCCATGGCGACCTGGTGCGACTGAACCTGGGCGTGTTCGTGCTGCACACCGTGCAGATGTCCATGTGGGTGGCCGTGCCCGCCATGCTGGTGCAGGCGGGCCTGGACAAGCAGGCGCACTGGCATGTCTACCTGCCGGCCGTGGTGCTGTCCTTCGCCGCCATGGGCGGCCTGTTCGCCATGGAGCGGCGCGGGCGCCTGCGCGCGGCCCTGCTGGGCGCCATCGCCCTGATCACCCTCGTGCAGATCGGCCTGGGCCTGCTGGCGGCCGGCGGCGCGCAGCCGCCGCTGTGGGCCATGGCCGTGCTGATGTTCGTGTTCTTCTGCGGCTTCAACGCGCTGGAGGCCACCCAGCCCAGCCTGGTCTCTCGCATGGCCCCGGCCCCGCTGCGCGGCGCGGCGCTGGGCGCCTACAACACGCTGCAATCGCTGGGCCTGTTCGCAGGCGGCGCGCTGGGCGGCGCCGTCGCCAAATGGGCCGGCATGCCGGGCCTGTTCACCCTGACGAGCGTCCTGGCCGTGCTGTGGCTGGTCGTCACCTGGCCGCTGCGCCCCGTGGGCCGCCACGGCTGAACGGCGGATTTTCAGACGGTTACAAGCCGCCGCCACCGGCGGTTGCCACGGGATATCCGCCCCCTGCCATCGGCGGACGGCTTGCGGCACAATGGCGCGTCTGGCCCGGGATCCATCCCTCTATGCCCGGGCCACTTCCCTATGTAAAGGTATTTCACTCATGGCATCCGTCAACAAAGTCATCATCGTCGGCAACCTCGGACGCGACCCCGAAATGCGCACCTTCCCGAGTGGCGATCAGGTGGCCAACGTGACCATCGCCACCACCGACCGCTGGCGCGACAAGAATACCGGCGAGAACAAGGAAGCCACCGAGTGGCACCGCGTGGTCTTCAATGGCCGCTTGGCCGAAATCGTGGGCCAGTACCTGCGCAAGGGCAGCCAGGTCTATGTCGAAGGCAGCCTGCGCACGCGCAAGTGGACCGACCAGGCCAGCGGCCAGGAACGCTACGCCACCGAAATCCGCGCCGACAGCATGCAGATGCTGGGCAGCCGCCAGGGCGGCGGCGGTGGCCAGCAAGGCGGCGGCTACGGCGATGAAGGCTACGGCGACAGCGGCTACGACGCCCCTCCCCAGCAGCAACAGCGCCGCCCGGCCCCTGCCCCCATGGCAGCGCCCGCACCGCGCCAGGCCCCTGCCCAGCGCCCCGCTCCCGCACCCATGGCACCCCCGCCGCAGCGCGCGGCCTCGGGCTTTGACGACATGGATGACGACATTCCGTTCTGATTCGGACCATCAAGGTTCTTGAGCATCCAGACCCGCTTTCCCCGGAATGCGGGTTTTGTTTTTCCAGGCGCCCGACGACAAATCCCATGTCCCTGCCGCGTGCCAGAACCCTGTTGTGGAGTCTTGTCCTGTGCCTGCCGCTGGCCGTGTTCGGCTGGCTGGCTGCAGCCCTGTGCCTGATCTCGCAGGAGGACTACACACCCGAGCCCGGCAGCTTCACCTACTACATCGGCATCTCGTCCCTGGTGCGCCATGCGCCGCTGGTGGGCGCGCTGGGCAAGGCGGAGTACTTCGGCACCGTGGGCGACGGCAACAAGCCGCCACACGGCCTGGTGTCCTATGACGTGGAGTTCGCAAGCATTGGCCCCGCCACGCACGCCTTCGATGCCTACCTGCTCGGCAAAGGCTATTCCCGGACTGCGGACGACGAAACGCCCGGCCCCTCCTACGGCATGGGGCCGCGCGTTCGCCATGCCAGGTACACGGCGGCTTCGGGCCAAGTCGTCTACGTGGAAGTGGTGCAGGCCTCATCGGCCGAGCAAGGCCCTGTGCGCTACCGCGCCACCATGGCGCACTACGACTGATTGCGGCCAGGGGTCCATCCCACGGCAGGCAGCACCCCCTCGTACAATCGCGCCCGTGATTTCAGTCCACCGGCACCGTCAACCAGGGGCTCGCCAAGCGCGCAGCCGCGATGCCGCACGCCTTCACAGCTTCACGCTGGCCCGCATCGCGCGCGGCTCGCAGAGCCGGCGCTCGGGCTGCACCCGCCTGGCGCCGCCGTAGCACGGTCGAACCGTACAAGCCGCCAGGTTTCGGGCATGGCCCGACGCCCGGCATGTTCATTCCCGTCTACAAAATCCTGCCCCGCCCTGCCACACACAGCGCGACGGGGCCGGCCATTTCCATGTCGAAACACCCCCATCCCTTTCGCGCCGAGTGGGCGCCCAGCATTCCGCGCGAGCTCATGGCCGGCGCCGTGGCCACCTTTGCGCTGATCCCCGAGGTCATCGCCTTCTCCTTCGTGGCTGGCGTCGATCCCGCCGTCGGCCTGTTCGCCTCCTTCATCATCAGCATCGTCATCGCCTTCACCGGCGCGCGCCCGGCCATGGTGTCGGCGGCAGCGGGCTCGGTCGCCCTGGTGGCCGCTCCGCTGGTGCATGCGCATGGCGTGCAGTACCTTTTTGCGGCCGGCATTCTTGCGGGAGCCGTGCAGATCCTGTTCGGCCTGCTGCGCCTGGGCGTGCTGATGCGCTATGTGTCCGGCTCGGTGCGCACGGGCTTCGTCAATGCGCTGGCCATCCTGATCTTCTCGGCCCAGATGCCGCACCTGATCGGCGCCAATGCCGCCACCTGGGCCATGGTGGGCGCCGGCCTGCTGATCATCTACGGCCTGCCCCGGCTGACCACGGCCGTGCCCTCGCCCCTGGTCTGCATCGTGGTGCTGACGGTGGCGGCGAATTGGCTGGACCTGCCCCTGAAGACGGTCGCCGACCTGGGCCTGCTGCCGGACGGCCTGCCCAGCTTCGGGCTGCCGCAGGTGCCTTGGTCGCTGGAGACGCTGCGCCTGATCGCCCTGCCCGCGCTGGCGATCGCCATGGTGGGATTGCTGGAGTCCATGATGACGGCCAGCGTGGTCGATGAACTCACGGACACGCCCAGCTCCAAGAACCGCGAGTGCAGCGGCATCGGCGTGGCCAACATCGCGGCCAGCCTGTTCGGCGGCATTGCCGGCTGCGCCATGATCGGCCAGACCGTGGGCAATGTGCGCTACGGCGGCCGCGGCCGGCTTTCCACGCTGTTCGCGGGCGCCTTCCTGCTGATCCTGATGGTGCTGCTCAAGCCCTGGGTGTCCCAGGTGCCGGTGGCGGCGCTGGTGGCCATCATGGTGATGGTGTCGGCCTCCACGCTGGACTGGGGATCGGCCCGCGCCCTGCTCAGGCATCCCAAGCTGTCCAGCGCCGTGATGCTGGCCACCGTGGTGGTCACCGTGGCCACGGACAACCTGGCCGCCGGCGTGGGCGTCGGCGTGCTGCTCAGCGGGGTGTTCTTCACCTTCAAGGTCTCAAGGCTGCTGTCCGTCGAGAAGACGGAGGACGATGCAGGCCTGACCTACCGCGTCTCGGGCCAGGTCTTCTTCGCCTCGGCCGACCAGCTGGTCGATGCCTTCGACGTGCGGGACATCGAAGGCCGGCCCGTGCGCATCGATCTGACCAACGCCCATTTCTGGGACATCACGGCCGTCAATGCGCTGGACAAGGTCTGCCAGCGCCTGCGCAAGCACGGCAGCACGGTCGAAGTAACAGGCCTGAACGAACACGGCCGGGCACTGGTGTCGCGGCTGGATATCGGCATCGAGTAGGCCCGCGGCCGTCCCCGGGCGGGACGGCCCTCAACGCTCATCGAACGACAGCACCACGCGCTCGGTCAGCGGATGCGCCTGGCAGGTCAGCACGAAGCCGCAGGCGACTTCGTTCTTGTCGAGGGCGAAGTTGCGCTCCATGCGCACCTCGCCCTCGACCACCTTGGCGCGGCAGGTGCCGCAGACGCCCGAGGTGCAGGAATAGGGCACTTCCAGCCCGGCCGAGGAGGCCGCGTCCAGGATGCTGGCCTGGCCGCGCGTGAAGGGGATTTCGCGCGAGAGGCCGTCGCGCACCAGGGTGATGCGGGCGGTGGCGGCGTCGCCGGGCTGGGCCTCGTGCACCACGGCGCCCACCGTGCCCTGGCCTGCGGCCGGCAGGGCCACGCCGAAGCGCTCGATGTGGATGCGCTCCTCGGGCACGCCGGCGGCCAGCAGGGCGGCCTCGGCCTCGTCGTTCATCTGGAAGGGTCCGCAGATGTAGACATGGTCGATGTGTGCGGCCGGCACCACGCCCTGCAGGAATTCGGCGATCTTGGCTCGGTCCATCACGCCCATGTTCAACGGCAGGTCGGTGTGCTCGTCCGAGAACACATGCTGCAGCGACAGCCGCGACATGTAGCGGTTCTTGAGGTCCTCGATCTCCTCCTTGAACATGGTGGACTGCAGCTGGCGGTTGCCGTAGATCAGCGTGAAGCGGCTGGCGGGCTCGCGCGCCAGCACGGTCTTCATGATGGACAGGATGGGCGTGATGCCGCTGCCGCCGGCGATGCCCACATGGTGGCGCGCGGCCCCGGGCTCGATGGGCACGAAGAAGCGGCCCTGGGGCGCCATGACCTGCAGCGTGTCGCCGGGGCGCAGATGCTCGTTGATCCAGTTGGAGAACTGGCCACCGCGCACCTTGCGCACGCCCACGCGCAGCTCGCCGTCATCCACGCCTGCGCAGATGGAGTAGCTGCGGCGCAGGTCCTGGCCGTCGATCTGGTGGCGCAGGGTGAGGTACTGGCCCTGGGTGAAGCCGAAGACCTCGCGCAGCGCGGGCGGCACGTCGAAGGAGACGACCACGGCCTCGGCCGTGTCGGGCGCAATGCTGCGCACGCGCAGCGGGTGGAACATCGTGGTCGTGGTCATATCGGCTTGAAGTGTTCGAAGGGTTCGCGGCAGTCCAGGCAGCGGTGCAGGGCCTTGCAGGCCGTGGCGCCGAAGGCCGACAGCCGCTCGGTGTGCACGCTGCCGCAGTGCGGGCAGGCAACGGGCTCGGGCACGGCAATGCCCTGGCGGCGGCGCACCAGGCGGATGGGCGAGGTGCCTTCCGGCAGGCCGGAGTCGCCGCAGCGCCCGGGCGGCGCGATGCCGTACTCGCGCAGCTTGCGCCGGCCGTCGTCGCTGATCCAGTCCGTGGTCCAGGCCGGGGCGCGGCGCAGCACGGCGCGCGCGGGGCCCAGGCCTGCGGCCTCGATGGCATCGAGCACGCTGCGCTCGATGACCTCGGTGGCGGGGCAGCCCGAGTAGGTGGGCGTGAGCACGATCTCCATGCCCTGGCCTTCGGGCAGGGCATGGACCTCGCGCACGATGCCCAGCTCGCAGACCGAGATCACGGGCACCTCGGGGTCGGGCACGTCCTGCAGCGCGGCCCAGGCCAGGCGCTCGCGCTCGGCCAAGGCGGATGTGACGGCCACAAGCCGTGCGGCAGCCATCACCACACCCCGCCCGGATAGGCGCGCTGCAGGTGCTGCATCTCGGCCAGGATGAAGCCCATGTGCTCGCTGTGCACGCCGTTGCGGCCCGTGCTGCGGAAGGCGGATTCGGCCGGCATGTCCAGCGTGGCCTCCTGCAGCAGGGCGGCCATTTCGGCCTGCCAGGGTTCGCGCAGCTCGGACCAGGCCGGGCCCAGGCCGCTGGCGCGTGCGGCGGCGTCCGTGGCGTCGTCGGTGAACAGCTCGGCCGCGTAGCGCCACAGCTGGGCCAGGGCCGCCTCCATGCGCTGGCGCGATTCCTCGGTGCCGTCGCCCAGGCGCACCACCCAGTCGCCCGCGTGCTGCTCGTGGTAGCGCGCTTCCTTGAGCGCCTTGGCGGCGATGGCGGCCAGCTCGGCGTCGCTGGAGTGCACCAAGCGCTCCCACATCAGGCGCAGCCAGGTGGCGGCCATGGCGTTGCGCAGCACGGTGAAGGCGAAGTCGCCGCGCGGCAGCTCGGCCAGCGTGGCGTTGAAGTAGTCGCGCTCGTCGCGCAGAAAGGCGAGCTGGTCCTCGTCGTGCGCGCGGCCTTCAAGCTGGCCGGCGCGGGTCAGCAGGGCTCGTGCCTGGCCGACCAGGTCCAGCGCCATGTTGGTCATGGCGATGTCCTCTTCGAGGATGGGCGCGTGGCCGCACCACTGGCCCAGGCGCTGGGCCAGGATCAGGCAGGTATCGCCCAGGCGCAGCAGGTACTGCACCTCGGGACGGGCGTCGATGGCGATGGAGGATGCCGAGGCGGAGGCGTTCATGGCTGCACCCCGCTCACATGTGGTCCACCGAGGGGGGCAGCTGGTAGAAGGTCGGATGGCGGTAGACCTTGTCCTGGGCCGGATCGAAGAACATGTCCTTGTCGCCAGGGTCGCTGGCCACGATCTGGTCCGAGCGCACCACCCAGACGCTCACGCCCTCCTGGCGCCGCGTGTAGACATCGCGCGCCATCTGCAGCGCCATCTGCGGGTCGGCCGCATGCAGGCTGCCGCAGTGCTTGTGGTCCAGGCCGGCCTTGCTGCGGACGAAGACTTCCCACAGCGGCCATTCGTTGGTGATGTTCTGTTCGACGGCGGTCATGCGGCCTCCTTGCGGGTCTGGTTTCTCTGTGTCTGCTTGCGGGCATGGGCCAGGGCGGCCTCGCGCACCCAGGCGCCTTCGTCCCAGGCCTTGACGCGGGCGCCCAGGCGCTCGCGGTTGCAGGGGCCGTCTCCGGCGATCACGCGCCAGAACTCGTCCCAGTCGATGGGGCCATGGTCATGGGCCTGGCGGGCCTCGTTCCATTTCAGGTCGGGGTCGGGCAGGGTGACGCCCAGCACCTTGGCCTGGTCCACCGTGGCGTCGATGAACTTCTGGCGCAGCGCGTCGTTGGAGATGCGCTTGATGCCCCAGCGCATGGACTGCGCGCTGTTGGGCGACTGGTCGTCGGGCGGGCCGAACATCATGATGGACGGCCACCACCAGCGGTTGACGGCGTCCTGCACCATGGCCTTCTGCGCCTCGGTGCCCTGCTGCATCATGGTCAGCAGCGCCTCGTAGCCCTGGCGCTGGTGAAAGCTCTCCTCGCGGCAGATGCGCACCATGGCGCGCGCGTAGGGCGCATAGGAGCAGCGGCAGATGGGGACCTGGTTCATGATGGCCGCGCCGTCCACCAGCCAGCCGATGGTGCCCATGTCGGCCCAGGTCAGCGTGGGGTAGTTGAAGATGGAGCTGTACTTGGCCTTGCCCGTGTGCAGCGCGTGCAGCATCTGGTCGCGGCTGCTGCCCAGCGTCTCGGCGGCCGCGTAGAGGTACAGGCCATGGCCGCCCTCGTCCTGCACCTTGGCCAGCAGGATGGCCTTGCGCTTGAGCGTGGGCGCGCGGCTGATCCAGTTGCCCTCGGGCAGCATGCCGACGATCTCGCTGTGCGCGTGCTGGCTGATCTGGCGCAGCAGCGTCTTGCGGTAGTTGTCGGGCATCCAGTCCTTGGCCTCGATGAATTCGCCGGCATCGATGCGCTCGTCAAAGCGCTGCTGCAGGCGCATTTCGTCGGCCGAGCGCACGGCCTTGCCGCCATCGCCCGCTTCCTTGCCCATGGTGTCCATGGCCTGGGTGTACATGTGCGATCTCCTTCAGTGAAATGGTTGACGACGGCCGGCGGTGCCTCAACGCGGCCGCTTGTCGTACACGCGCCTGGCCTTGCCGGTCTGCGTGCGCTCGATGGTGTCGGGATCGAAGACGCGCACCGCCGTGGAAATGCCCACCAGGGTCTTGATGCGCTGCTGCACCCACTGCGCGATCTCGCCGCGCTCGGCATCGCCCAGGCCGCGCCGCTGCGGCTGCAGCTCGCAATGCACCTCGACGGTGTCCAGCAGGCCTTCACGGCTGATGTGCATCTGGTACAGGCCCGTGAGGCTGGCATTGGCCAGCACGATTTCCTCGATCTGGGTCGGAAAGACGTTGACGCCGCGGATGATCATCATGTCGTCGCTGCGCCCAACGATCTTGCCCATGCGCCGGAAGCTGCGCGAAGTCGGCGCCAGCAGCCGCGTCAGGTCCCGCGTGCGGTAGCGCACGATGGGCATGGCCTCCTTGGACAGCGACGTGAAGACCAGCTCACCCTCGCTGCCGTCGGGCAGCACCTCGCCCGTGTCGGGGTCGATGATCTCGGGATAGAAATGGTCTTCCCAGATCACCGGCCCGTCCTTGCTCTCCACGCATTCGCTGGCCACGCCCGGGCCCATGACTTCGGACAGGCCGTAGATGTCCACGGCGTCCAGCCCCGCCTTGCCCTCGATCTCGCGGCGCATGGCCTCGGTCCAGGGCTCGGCGCCGAAGATGCCGATCCGCAAAGAGCTGTCGCGCGGGTCCATCCCCTGGCGCTGCATCTCCTCCACGATCACCTGCATGTAGCTGGGCGTGACCATGATGATGTCGGGCCGGAAATCCTGGATCAGCTGCACCTGCTTTTCGGTCTGCCCGCCCGACATGGGCACCACGGTGCAGCCCGCGCGCTCGGCGCCGTAGTGCGCACCCAGCCCGCCCGTGAACAGGCCGTAGCCATAGGCCACATGCACCATGTCGCCTGGCCGCCCGCCCGCCGCGCGGATGGAGCGGGCCACCAGGTTGGCCCAGTTGTCCAGGTCCTTCAACGTGTAGCCCACGACCGTGGGCTTGCCCGTGGTGCCCGAGGAGGCATGCACGCGCGCCACCTTCTGGCGCGGCACGGCGAACATGCCGAACGGGTAGTTCTCGCGCAGGTCCTTCTTGGTGGTGAAGGGAAAGCGGGCCAGGTCGGACAGCGTGCGCAGGTCGGACGGATGCACGCCCTTTTCGTCGAAGGCGCGGCGGTAGTGCGGCACGTTGTCGTAGGCATGCTGCAACGACCAGCGCAGGCGCAGCAGCTGCAGCGAGGCGATCTCGTCGCGGCTGGCGGTTTCGATGGGGTCGAGTTCGCCGGGGGCGGGGCGCAGGTCTTTGTTCATCGGGGTTCTGGCGTCGTGAGGCAAGGGGTTCAGAATAATTGACCGACCGGACGGTAGGATTATAATATGCAGCTTTCTTGAGCAACAAGGCTTGTTGTCCGGTACTAACCCTGATAGCGACGCCACATTCCAACCCAGGAGACATCCCATGCCCGCCCACGCCCTCTACGAACGCCACCGCCCTCTGCTCGACGACGCCCTGCAGGCCCTGTCCCGCCGGGGCCACTGGTCGCCCTTCCCCGAGGCGCCCTCGCCCAAGGTGTATGGCGAGACCGCCCAGGCCCAGGGCCATGCCGCCGTGCAGGCGCTGTTCGGCAAGGACTATCCGCTGCGCCAGCCCGGTGAACGCGCCCGCGTGGCCACCGAGCAATCGCCCTATGGCGTGGCCCTGGACATCCGCTACCCCGAGTGCGATGCCCAGGCGCTGGTGGACGCGGCCCAGGCGGCCGAGCCTGCGTGGCAGGCGCTGGGACCCCAGGGCCGCACCGGCGTGCTGCTGGAGGCGCTGACGCGCATCCACCAGCGCAGCTTCGAGATCGCGCATGCCGTGATGCTGACCACGGGCCAGGGCGCGATGATGGCCTTCCAGGCCGGCGGCCCCCATGCCCAGGACCGCGCCCTGGAAGCCATTGCCGTGGCCTGGAAGGCCATGGCCGACGTGCCCGCCGAGGCCGTCTGGGAAAAGCCCCAGGGCAAGCATGCGCCCGCCGTGCTGCACAAGCGCTTCGAGATCGTGGGGCGTGGCGTGGCCCTGGTCATCGGCTGCGCCACCTTCCCGACCTGGAACACCTACCCGGGCCTGTTCGCCGCGCTGGCCACGGGCAACCCCGTGATCGTCAAGCCCCACCCCAACGCCGTGCTGCCGGCCGCGCTCACCGTGAGCGTGCTGCGCGATGTGCTGACCGAGCAGGGCCTGGACCCCAACCTCGTGACCCTGGCCGTGAACGGCAAGCCCGAATTGACCCAGGCCCTGGCCACGCACGCGGCCGTGGCCTCCATCGACTTCACGGGCGGCAATGCCTTCGGCCAGTGGCTGCAGGCGCATGCGCCGCAGGCACGCCTGTATGCCGAGATGGCCGGCGTGAACCTGGTGGTGATCGAGTCCACCGATGCCTACGCAGGCATGCTGCGCAATCTGGCCCTGTCACTGTCGCTGTACAGCGGCCAGATGTGCACCACCACGCAGAACCTGCTGATTGCCGCCGGCGGCATAGAGACTGACCAGGGCCACAAGAGCTTCGAGCAGGTCGGCGCCGATCTGGCCGCCGCCATCGACCAGTTGCTGGCCGATCCCAAGGTGGCCTTCACCGTGCTGGGCGCCATAGGCTCTGCGCAGACCGTGGAGCGCGTGGAACAGGCCGCCACCGTGGGCCGCGCCGTGCGCGCCTCGCAAAAGCTCACCCATCCCGAGTACCCGCAGGCCGAGGTGCGCACGCCCGCGCTGCGCGCGCTGGACGTGGCGGACGCCGCCATCTACGAGCGCGAATGCTTCGGCCCCGTCTCCTACCTGGTGGCCGTGCCCTCGGCCCAGGCCGCGCGCGAGCTGGCCGAGCGCAGCGTGCGCGCGCATGGCGCGATGACCCTGGGCCTGTACTCCACGGATGCGGCCTTCGTCGATGCCGTGGCGGCCTCGGCGCTGCGCTCACGCGTGGCCTTGTCCATCAACCTCACGCAGGGCGTGATGGTCAACCAGTCGGCAGGCTTCTCGGACTTCCACGCCACGGGCGGCAATCCCGCGGCCAATGCCAGCTACACCACGCTGGCCTTCGTGGCCGACCGCTTCGTGGTCGTGCAGCGCCGGTGGTGAGGGACCGGGCCGAGCCTAGGCCTGGCGGGCCTTGCGCGGCTTCTTGGCGTCCGGCACGCTGACCGCGCGCACGCCGCCGAAGAACAGCTGGGACACCATGGTGCCAATGGCGTCATGGTCCAGCGTGCCGCCCGGCTTGAGCCAGGTGAAGGTCCAGTTGATCATGCCGAACAGCAGCATGGCCAGGGGCTTGCCCAGGGCGCTGTCGGCGGGCTCGCCGCGCACCTGGGCAATGGTCTGCGCAAAGGCGGCGACCACGCGGCGCTCCACGTCCAGGATGCGCTGCTGGTCTTGCTCGCGCAGGAAGCGCACGTCCTCGGTCAGCACGCGGTGGGCATTCTGGGCCTGGGCGTACTCCTGGCCGAAGCCGCGGATCAGCGCATGCAGGCGCTGCTCGGGATCGGCATGGGCCTGCAGGGTGTCGTTGACCAGGGCTTCGAGACGCAGCACATGCTCTTCGGCAATGCGCACGGCCAGGTCGTGCTTGTCGATTACATAGTGGTAGAGCGTGGCCTTGGAGACGCCGCAGGCCGCAGCCACCTCGTTCATGGAGGTGCCCGCATAGCCGCGCTGCGCGAACAGCTGGGCGGCGTGGGAGAGGATCATTTCACGCTGGCCATCGTAGCCAGCAGGGTCACGTACGCGTGCCATGCGGCGGCGTCCTTTCGGTAGGTGTCGTTGCCAGGGTCCGCCCGTGCGGCCCGGGCCGGAATTATGGACGGCGCAGCGGCGCGCACCCCCGCGATTACCAGTTTTCAGGGATATGCAAAGATGCGGGCTTCGCCCACAGTCGGGCGGCCATCCTGCCCCTTTTTACGCCCGCCGCTGCGCACGCCTTTTCCATGCCCGCCCACCTGCTTGTCCCAGAGTCCACGCTTCCGGCCCCGGTGCTGGTGGTGGAGGACGAGCCGCTGATCCGCCAGCGGCTGCAGTCCGTGCTGGGCCAGCTGGGCTACACGCCCGATGCCCTGCTGTTCGCCGGCTCCCTGGCCCAGGCCCGCGCCTGCCTGGCCGAGCCCGTGGCCCTGGCCCTGGTGGACCTGGGCCTGCCCGACGGCAGCGGCATCGACCTGATCGCCGAGATGCGCAGCGCAGACCCGGCCGTGGGCATCCTGGTGATCTCGGCCTGGAGCACGGAGGACGCCATCCTCGCGGCGCTGCGCGCAGGCGCCACCGGCTATGTGCTCAAGGAACGCGACGACCTGGAAGTGTCGCTGTCCATCCGCAGCGTGCTGCGCGGCGGCGCCCCCATCGACCCCTTCATCGCGCGCCGCGTGATCGCCGAGCTGCAGGGCGCGGCACCCGCCACGCCGGAGAGCACCGGCACCGAGTCCACGCTGAGCGCGCGCGAAAGCCAGATCCTGCGCCTGGTGGCCGACGGCCTGACCAACCGCGAGATCGCCGAGCAGCTGCACCTGTCGCGCTACACGGTGGAATGCCACATCAAGCACATCTACCGCAAGCTGGCCGTGTCCTCGCGCACGCGCGCCGTCAACACGGCACGCGTGCGCGGCCTGCTGGGCTGACGGCCATGGGCGGGTGGCGCCGGTGGTTCGGCCCGGTGCGGCGCCTCGCCCAGGGCCAGGCCCTGGGCCTCGCCCTGAGCCTTGCGTTTCTCCTGTGCAGTACCTGCGCCTTGGCCCAGGCCTGCCTGCCGCAGATCCTGTCCATCCAGTCCGCCAAGGCCGCAGGCCAGGGACCGCCGCCCATGGCCAGCGCGGTACGCGACTGGCACAACGTGACCCTGCCCGACCACTGGCTGGACCGCTGGCCCGGCTACAGCGGCGCCGTCTGGTACCGCATCGACTGGCAGCGCGGCTGCCCTCACCCCGCTGCCGCTTCTGCCACCGCTCCCGCCGCCGCCGATCCCGTGGCGCTGGCCCTGCACTCCATGGTCATGGCCGGCGAGGTCTTCGTGAACGGCGACCTGCTGTGGCGCGACCGGAACCTGGTCGAGCCCCTGTCGCGCAGCTGGAACATGCCGCGCTTTTGGCTGCTGCCCGAATCCGCCCTGCATGCGGGCACCAACAGCGTGTGGATACGCGTGCACGGCCTGGCCGAGCAGACGCCCGGCCTGGGCGAGGTGCGCCTGGGCGAGCCCGAGGCGCTGCGCCAGTGGCACGAGCAGACCTGGTGGAACCAGCGCACGCTGTTTGCCATGAACATCGTGGTCTCGCTGGTGCTGGGCGTGCTGTTCGCCTTTGCCTGGCTGCAGCGGCGCGCCAGCAAGGCCTTTGGCTGGTACGCGCTCAATGCCTTCTGCTGGGCGCTGTTCCTGGCCAATATCCTGGCCACCGAGGCCTGGCCCTTCCCCGACACCCTGGCCGTGGCACGCGGCAACCTGCTGGTCTTTTTGCTGTTCGGCCAGAGCTTTTGCCTGTTCACCTGGCGCTTCGGCAGGCTGCACCTGCCCCGGCTGGAAAAGCTGCTGTGGGCGCTGACGCTGGCCGGCATGGCCGCCGCCATCTTCGCGCCCTGGTGGCTGGTGGATGGCGTGCTGCACATCGGACTGGTGTACTTCGGCGTCTGCGTGGCCGTGTCGCTGCACTTTCCGCTGCACGCCTGGCGCACGCGCGAGCCGGGCCACCTGGTCTACGCGGCCTGCCTGCTGGTCTTCCTGTGTGCGGGCCTGCACGACATGCTGGCGCTCAAGAAGGTGATTGGCCCCGCCACGCCCTGGATGCCCTATACCGCACCGCTGACCATGCTGGCCCTGTCCATGGTGCTGGGCCGGCAGTTCGTGCTCAGCATGCGCCGCATCGAGCAGTTCAACCAGGAGCTGACCGACAGCGTGGCGCGTGCCTGCGACGAGCTTGGCGGCACGCTGGCGCGCGAGCATGCGCTGGCGCTCAGCCACTCGCGGCTGCAGGAACGGATGCAGCTGGCGCACGACCTGCACGACAGCCTGGGCGGCTCCCTGGTGCGCTCCATCGCCATGGTGGAACAGGCGGGCGGCCCCATGCACAACCGCCAGTTCCTGTCCGTGCTCAAGCTGCTGCGCGACGACCTGCGCCAGATGATCGACAGCGGCACCAGCGTCTCCGTCACCGTGCCGGACACGCCCCAGGCCTGGATCGCGCCGCTGCGCCACCGCTTTGCCAGCCTGTTCGACGCGCTGGACATGCAGTCCGACTGGCAGGTGCCTGCCGCCTGGCCGCAGCCGCCCGGTGCGCTGCAGTGCCTGGCGCTGACGCGCGTGCTGGAGGAAGCGCTGGCCAATGTGAT
Organism: Delftia sp. S65; assembly: GCF_016516495.1. NCBI lineage: Bacteria > Pseudomonadati > Pseudomonadota > Betaproteobacteria > Burkholderiales > Comamonadaceae > Delftia > Delftia sp. S65. Next base: position 161,780 of record NZ_JACVUR010000005.1, on the reverse strand, counting down.
CAAGCACAGCCGCGCCCAGTGCGTGCAGGTGCAGCTGCAGTGGCCCGAGCCGCATTGGCTGATGCTGCGCATCACCGACGACGGCGCAGGCTTTGACGTGGCCGCCGTGCAGCAGGCCGGCATGGGCGTGGGCCTGCGCAGCATGCAGGCGCGCCTGCAGCGCCTGGGCGGCCATCTGGACATGGATTCAGAGCCCGGCGCCACCGTGCTGGCCGCCTGGCTGCCCGTGCCCGGCGATCACCTGCACAACGGCGCGGAGCAGGCCACCCTCAGCGCGAAAAGCGCCCTATCCCCGCACTGACGCCGGCCGGGGTCAGCACATCGTCGAAGTACTCCAGCGTGAGCTGGTTGCCGTCGAACGTGGCCTTGGACAGGCTGCCCGGCGAATCGCCCTCGGGCACGAAGCTGAAGACCTCGCCATCCCAGTGGCTGAGCAGCATGCGCTGCGAACCCAGGCTGACCTGCAGCCCCCCGCCACCCGTCTGCAGGCTGACCTGGGCCGGCCCGTAGAAGCGGTTGGCGTAGCTGCCCACATAGGCGCCCAGCGGCCGGGGCGGGCGCGGGAAAGGGGGCCGAGTCTTGCCTACCAGCTCGCCATGCGGCTGCATGATGGGCGCCAGCCGCTTGGTCCAGATGCTCTCCCAGTCCTGGCGCTGGCGGCCCCATTCGACCTGGTCCAGGAACTGCGAGACCACGATCTCGGGCACGCCGATGGGCATGCCGTTGGTCAGCACCACGATGCCCAGCTTGAGCTCGGGCATGACGGTGAAGCTGGTCGCGCTGCCCGTGCCGAAAGCACCCGAGTGGCTGTAGGTGGTGCGCCCCGCCTCGGACACGCCCACGTTGAAGCCGAAGCCGTAGTAGCGCGCAGGCTCGCCGCTGCCGGCCGGCGACTGCAGCATCTGCGGCGACAGCGCCGTGCGCAGCGCCTGCGCATCGACCACCTGGCGGCCCTCGAAGCGGCCCTCGTCCAGCAGCATGGTCATCCAGCGCGCCATGTCGCGCACCGTGGAGCTGACGCCGCCCGCGGCCGACTGCGCATCGGGCCGGCGCACCGGCCCCGTCTGCCACACGCCGTTGACGCGCAGGTGGCCGGCCGCGCGGTTGGCGCGCGCCTCGAAATCGGCAAACAGCGAACTGGTCTGCGTCATGCCCAGCGGGCCGTAGACGGCCTGCTGCGACAGCGCGGCCCAGGACTGGCCCGCGATGGCGGCCACGGCCTCGGCGCCCGTGGTCAGGCCGAAGTTGCTGTAGGCGTACTGGGTGCCCACGGGCCGCAGCGGCAGGTAGCGCAGGCGCTCCAGGATCTGGCGCTGGCTGTAGCCCAGCTCCTCCAGCGCATCGCCGGCCTGGCCGGGCAGGCCCGAGCGGTGGGCATACATGTCGCCCACGGTGATGCGCTGGGCCGCGTCGGCGTCCTCCAGCGTCCACCAGGGCAGGCCCTGCTGCACGCGCGTGTCCCAGGACACGCGGCGCTGACCCACCTGCTGCGCCACCACGGTGGCGCCCACGGACTTGGAGACCGAGGCGAGCTGGAACACCGTGTCCGCATCCACGGCCAGCGACGAGCCCAGACGGCGCACGCCCATGCCCTGGGCATAGACCAGGCGCCCCTCATGCACCACGGCCACGGCCACGCCGGGCACGCCCGTGCGCCGCATCTGCGCGCGCACCTGGCCATCGAGTTGATCGAGCGCACGCTTGACGCGGTCCGTCACGGGCGGATCGATGGGATCGCCCCAGGACACCTCGCCGTTGCATCCGGCCGTGGCCACGGCGCCCAGGGCCGCTCCCAGAAAATGCCGGCGCGCAAGAATCGATGAAGCCATGGGGTCTCCTGTGGTGCTGTCGTGAAGAACAAAAGGAAAAAGAAAAAGGGGCGGTTGTGCCGCCCCCCGTGACGATAGCAAAACGCGCCGGGCCGAATCCTGCCCGGCATCAATGCCGCATCAGTGCGGATCCACCGCCGCGATGATGCCGCCGCCCAGGCACACGTCGCCGTCGTAGAGCACGGCCGACTGGCCGGGCGTGACGGCCCATTGCTGCTCGGGAAAATCCAGCCGGAAGCCCTCGGGCGTGGCGCCCGAGATCAGGGCCGGCGAGTCGGGCTGGCGGTAGCGCGTCTTGGAGCCGTAGGCCTTGCCCTCGGCGGGCGCGTGGCCGGCCACCCAGCTGACCTGGTCGGCCAGCAGCGACCGCGACAGCAGCCAGGGATGGTCATGGCCCTGCACCACGCGCAGCGTGTTGGTGTCCAGCTCCTTGCGCGCCACGAACCAGGGCTCATGGTCGCCGCCGCCGCGCGGCGCGCCCTTTTCCTTGACGCCGCCGATGCCCAGGCCCGAGCGCTGGCCCAGCGTGTAGAACGACAGGCCCACATGCTTGCCCAGCTTGCGGTTGCGGTCGTCGAGGATGTTGCCGGGCTCCTTGCTGATGTAGCGGTTCAGGAAGTCGCGGAAGGGCCGCTCGCCGATGAAGCAGATGCCCGTGGAGTCCTTCTTCTTCGCGTTGGGCAGGCCGATCTCCTCGGCAATGCGGCGCACCTCGGTCTTCTTCAGCTCGCCCACGGGGAACATGGACCTGGACAGCTGGGCCTGGTTGAGGCGGTGCAGGAAGTAGCTCTGGTCCTTGGCCGGGTCCAGCCCCTTGAGCAACTCGAACAGCTGCGTGTCGGGGTTCTGGCGCACGCGGGCGTAATGGCCCGTGGCGATCTTCTCGGCGCCCAGGCGCATGGCGTGGTCCAGGAAGGCCTTGAACTTGATCTCGGCATTGCACAGCACGTCGGGGTTGGGCGTGCGGCCGGCCTGGTACTCGCGCAGGAACTCTGCGAAGACGCGGTCCTTGTACTCGGAGGCGAAGTTCACATGCTCGATCTCGATGCCGACCACGTCGGCCACGGCGGCGGCATCGACGAAATCGACATTGGACGAGCAGTATTCGCTGTCGTCGTCATCTTCCCAGTTCTTCATGAAGATGCCGACCACTTCATGGCCCTGTTGCTTGAGGAGATGGGCCGTGACAGCGGAGTCCACACCGCCCGACAGGCCCACCACGACGCGGTGTTTAGTCATGGGCAGCGATTATCCCCGCGCCCTTCAAAGGCTGCGCGCCACGGGCTTTGCAGCCCTGCGCCAGCAGGAATAATGGCCCTCTTGCCCCCTAGGAAACGCCCGCATGCGCTACGACCTGACCGATCTCAAGCTGTTCATGGCCATCGCCCAGGCCGGCAATCTCTCGCGTGCCAGCCAGGCGCGGCACCTGACGCCCTCGGCCGCCAGCCAGCGGCTGCGCAATCTGGAGCAGGCCCTGGGCTGCCAGCTGTTCACGCGCGAGCACAAGGGCATGCGGCTGACCGAGGAAGGCCACGCCATGCTCGAGCATGCGCGCGGCGTGTTCGCCGCCATCGACGGCATGGAGGCCGAGGCCGCCCTGCTGGGCAGCAGCCTGCAGGGCAAGGCGACGCTGGCGGCCAACAGCTCCTCGCTGCACGGCTTCATCGGCCCGCACATCGGCGAGTTCCTGACCGCCTTTCCCGAGGTGAACCTGACCCTGATGGAGCAGACCAGCGAGACGATTGCCGCCAGCGTGGCCGAGGGCGAGGCCGACCTGGGCGTCTACGCGGGCGAGCCCATGGCGGGCGCCGTGGCCTGCGAGACCTTTGCGCTGGACCGCCTGGTGGTGATCGCCCCGCCCGGCCATCCGCTGGTGCCCCAGCCGGGCGAGAGGCCAGAGGACGGCGAAGGCCCTTCCTGCCGGTTCTTCGACACCCTGTCCCATGCCTTCGTGGGCATGGCGCTGACCAGCAGCAACTACGCCTTTCTGCGCGAGCTGGCCAGGCGCCATGGCCGGCCGCTGCGCTGCCGCATCCACGTGGACGATTTCACCTCCATCGTGCGGCTGGTCTCGCAGGGCGTGGGCCTGGCCATCATTCCGCACAGCATCTACCGCAGGCTTGGCACCGCGCATGCGGTGGCCTGCCTGCCGCTGGAGGAAACCTGGGCACGGCGCCCGCTGCAGCTGGTGCGCTCCAGCGAACGGCCGCTGACGCCCACTGCGCAGCGGCTGCGCAGCTTTCTGAAAGGGCTGGCCGACAAGGCCTAGGCCCGGGTTCAGGGCTGGGGCTGGGGCTGGGCCTGGGCCTTGGCCTGCTTGCGCTCCAGGAAGGCATTCATGTGGTGCTGCGGCTCGCCCGAGTTGAAGGCCGCGCCGAACTCGGCCACGCTGTCGGTGATGGCCGAGTCCACGCCCATGCCCTCCCAGCGGCGCAGCAGGCGCTTTTGCTGGCGCAGCGCCTCGATGCCGATCCCGCCCAGCCCCTCGGCAATCTGCGCGATGCGCGCATCGAGCTGGTCGCCGGGCACGCATTCGTTGAGCAAGCCCCAGCGCTCGGCCTGCAGGGCGCCGATGTTCTCGCCCGTGAGCAGCAGCCAGCTGGCGCGCGTGCCGCCGATCTGCGCGGGCATCATGGCCGCGTGGATCACCGAGGGAATGCCGACCTTGACCTCGGGCATGCCCACCACGGCATCATCGGCCGCGATGCGCAGGTCGGCCGCCATGGCCAGCTCCAGCCCGCCGCCCAGCGTATGGCCCTGCAACCGGGCGATTACCGGCACGGGGAAATGCCGCACCGCGTTGCACAGGTCGCGCAGCCCGCTGATGAAGGCGCGTGCCGAGGCGGCGTTGAGCGACGCCATCTCGCGGATGTCGGCCCCCGCCACGAAGGCGCGCGTGCCCGATCCGCGCAGCACCAGGCAGTGCAGATCGGGGCGCTCTGCCAGTTCGGCCAATTGCGCGGTCAGCGCGCGGATCACGGGTGTGCCCAGGATGTTCAGCGGCCCGCCGCCGGTGATGGTGAGCACGGCGGTCTGCGGGGTGGGAAAGGTCACTTGTGCATGCACGGCAGATCTCCTCAAAGTTTCTCGAATCCGATGTCGCGGATCAGCTGGGACCAGGCGCGGTTGGAGCGCTCCACCGTCTGCCTGAACTGCGCAGGCTCCTGGAAGTCCACGACGGCGCCCTGCTGCTCGATGGTCTTGATCAGCTCGGGCTTTTGCAAGGTCTTGCGCATGGCTTCGCTGAGCCTGGCAAGAATGGCGGGATCGAGCCTGGCAGGCGCGCCCAGGCCGTACCAGGACATGTCGTTCATGGGCTTGAGCCCGGCCTCGGCATAGGTGGGCACGCCCGGCAGGGCCGGCAGGCGCACGGGGCTGGACACGGCCAGCGCACGCAGCTGGCCGCCTGCGATCAGTGCGCCGGAAGACGGCATGTTGTCGAACACCACATCGAGCTGCCCCGCCATCAGGTCGTTGAGCGCCGGCCCCAGCCCCTTGTAGGGCACATGGGTGAGGGTGGTGCCCGTGGTGCTGCCGAACAGCGCACCGCTCAGGTGGCTGAGCCCGCCATTGCCCGAGGAGCCGTAGTTGAGTTTGCCCGGCGCGGCGCGCGCCGCGTCGCTGACGTCCTTGGCGCTCTTGTAGGCCGAGCCTGCGCTGACCACCATCACGCCCGGTACGTTGGCGATGTTGGTGATGGGGGTGAAGTCCTTCACCGGGTCATACGCGGGCTTGGCGTAGACGTTGGGGTTCACGGCATGCGAGCTCTCCACCATCATCACCAGGGTGTAGCCGTCGGCCGGCTGCTTGGCCGCATAGGCCGAGCCCGTGCTGCCGCCCGCGCCGGGGCGGTTTTCCACCACCACGGGCTGGCCCAGCGTCTCGCCCAGGTAGCGGGCCGCCACGCGCGCGATCACATCGGTGGCGCCGCCCACCGCATAGGGCACGACCAGGCGTATGGGCCGGTCGGGATAGCTTCCTGCCCCTGCCGCCCCCGCTGCATACGCCAGCGGCATCCCCGCCAGCGCGGCGGCTGCCACGGCGGCCTTCAGTGCTTTCATGCGTTTCGTCATCCTTGTCTCCTTCTTGGCTTGTCGATGTCTAGGGATTCAGAGGTCCTGCGGCGCCGCACCGAGCACGGGCGGCGGCGGCACCTGGGCGCCGCTGCCGGCCGGCACCATGGGGTTGCGCACCAGCTTCAGCGTGCCCAGCTGCGGGTGCTCCACCGTCTGCAGCATCTGGCGGTGCCGTACCTGCGGATGGGCGAAGACCTGCTCCATGGTGTTGATGCAGCCCCAGGGCACCTGGGCGGTGTCCAGCGCATCGGTCAGGGCCTGCAGCGGCCAGCGGCCCAGCGCCGCGCGCAGCAGCGGGCGCAGCTGCGCCATGCCGGTCAGGCGCGCGGCATTGGTGGCAAAGCGTGCGTCCAGGTGCCAGTCCGTGCCCAGCACGGAGCATAGGGCGGCGAACTGCCCGTCATTGCCGATGGCCAGGATGAAATGCCCGTCTTCGCAGGCAAACACCTCGTAGGGCGCGCAATTGGGATGGGCGTTGCCCGTGCGGCGCGGGTTCTCGCCGCTGACCAGGTAGTTGGCCGCCTGGTTGGCATTCATGGCCACGGCCACGTCCAGCAGCGCCAGGTCGATGTGCTGGCCGCGCCCCGTGCGCTGGCGCTGCACCACGGCCGCCAGCACGGCGCTGGTGGCATACATGCCCGTCATCAGGTCCACCACGGCCACGCCCGTGCGCAGCGGGCCCGCGCCCTCCTCGCCATCGGCCACGCCCGTGTAGCCCATGAGGCCGCCCAGCCCCTGGAACACATAGTCGTAGCCGGGCTTGTGCGCAAATGGGCCACTCTGGCCGAAGCCCGTGATCGACAGGTAGATCAGCCCGGGGTTGATGGCGGCCAGCGCCGCGTAGTCCAGTCCGTGGCGCGCCAGCGCGCCGGCCTTGTAGTTTTCCACCAGCACGTCGGCATCGCGGATCTGGCGCAGCAGCCAGGCATGCGAGGCCGGCTCGGTGAAGTCCAGCGCCACCGACTGCTTGCCGCGGTTGCAGGACAGGAAATAGGCCGACACGGCCTCGCCACCGGGCGCCTGCACGAAGGGCGGGCCCCAGGCGCGCGTGTCGTCGCCCGTGCCGGGACGCTCGATCTTGAGCACCGATGCGCCCAGGTCGGCAAGGTTCTGGGTGCACCAGGGTCCCGCCAGGATGCGGGACAGGTCCACCACGCGCAGGCCGTCGAGGGCGCTGGACAATCCATGGGTTTGTTGCATGGACTCCATGCTCGCGGCATGGCGCGCGGTGGTCCATCGGTCATTGCTTCATGCTGCGTTCGCCTGGGCTTCATGCTGCTTGTGCCTTGGCGCGTCCAGCGGCTTGCCTGCGCGGCAGGCAGGGGCCGGGTCTCGGCCCGGCGGCCGACCCCCTTTCTTGATCGCCAAGAAAGGGGGACAAAGAAGGCGACCCCGAATGTCCGCGACCCTTCGCTTCGCTGCGGGCAACCTGCACCGGGCCGCCTGCGGGGTTCGCCGTGAAACTCACTTCGCGCTGCGCGCTCCGTTCAGACAATCACGGCGAGGCAGATGACGAGGCAGTCCTGTCCTTCGGCAGGACTGCAACCCCGCAGACAACCCGGCGCAGGCGCTGACATACGGGGGAGTTGCTGCGGGCCGTCGCTGCGCTCGGCCCCTTTACCGGGCATGCGCTACTGCTTCCTCCACCGTTTCCCAGATGAACCGGCCCGACGGGCTTTGCTGCTCCTCCACCACATGCGCCACCAGCCCGGCCGCCCGCGAGATGACGGCAAAGCCGCGCATCACGGCCGTGGGCACGCCGATCTCGCCCAGCAGGGCGGCCACGGCCCCTGTGGCATTGATGGTGATGGGCCGGCCCGCTGCGGCGTCCACGGCGGCAGAGAGGATTTCGAGCGCGCGGATTCTGCTGCCCGCCAGTTCGGGTTCGGCGCGGCCCATGTCCAGCAGCTTGTAGGCGCGCGGGTCCACGGGCTTGTGCAGGTGGTGGCCAAAGCCGGGGACGGGGCTTTTCAACGCCTTGTGGTGCCGGGCGATGGCGCGGGCCTCGGCCTCGGGGTCGGCGGCGGCGGCGATGCGATCGAGCAGCACGGCGCAGTTCTCCATGGTGCCCACGAAGGAGCTGCCCACGGCCAGCAGGCCGGCCGAGACGGCGCCCTGCAGGTTCTCGGGCGCGCTCATGTAGATGAGGCGCGTGGCGATGGCGCTGGGCGTGAGGCCATGCTCCATGAGCACAATGAGCACCACATCGGCGATGCGCAGGTCCACGGGGCGCGGCGTGCGGCCCAGGATCTGCATCAGCATCACCTCGGTGAAGGTCTTCTTGCCCATCAGGTCCTCGACCAGGTCGGCATCGCGGTAATGCAGGCTGGTGAGGGTGTGGGTGCACAGGCGGGTGACGGGGGGTTGGTGCGTGGCCATGGCCAGGGTCTCCTTGTGATGGTGTGCGGGATCAACGGGGTGCCAGCGCAAGCTCGCGCACGGCCGTCTTGAGCAGCTTGCCCACGGGCGAGCGCGGCAGGCTGGCGTGAAAGTGGATGCGCTTGGGTGTCTGCACGGGGCCCAGGCGCTGGCGCACGAAGGCGATCAGCTCGGCCTCGTCCGGCCGCTGGTCGGGGCGCAGTTCGGCGCGCAATTGCACGGCGGCCTGCACGGCCTCGCCCCAGTGATCGTCGGGGATGCCGAAGACCACGCACTCATGCACGGCCGGATGCTGGCCCAGGGCGTTTTCCACATCCACGGGATAGACGTTGAAGCCGCCCGTGATGACCAGGTCCTTCAGGCGGTCCTTGAGGTGCAGGTAGCCCTGCGCATCGATCAGGCCCCGGTCCCCCGTGTGCAGCCAGCCGTTCACCAGGGTCTCGGCCGTCTTGCCGGGCAGGCGCCAGTAGCCGCTCATCAGCAGATCGCCGCGCGCCACGACCTCGCCCACCTCGCCCCGGGGCAGCAGGCGGCCGTCGGGCGCCATGATGGCCAGGTCGCTGAACCAGGTGGCCCGGCCCACGGAGGTCCACAGGCCTTCGTCCTCGAAGTCCTCGGGCCGCATGGCCGTGAGGATCTGCGGCGCCTCGGTCTGGCCATAGGTGGTGGCCAGCACGGGGCCGAAGAAGGCGCGCACCTGGCGGATTTTCTCGGGCGGCATGGCGGCGCCGCCGTAGATGAGGCGGCGCAGGCCGGGGAAGTCCGCACGGCTGGCGCCCGGCAGCGCCATCAGCATGTAGATCAGGGTGGGCGGCATGAAGCACACGGTGCCGCCCCGCAGGGCAAAGGCGCTGCGCACGGCCTCGGCACCCGCACCGTCGAGCAGCACATGGCAGCCGCCCTGCGCCAGGATGGGCAGCAGGTAGGTGGACGTGCCATGCGTGATGGGCGCGGCCATGACGTAGCGGTCATGCTCATCGAACCCCCAGGCCTGGATCTGGTTGGCAATGCCGGCCATCCAGGCGCGGCAGGGCTGCATCACGCCCTTGGGCAGGCCCGTGGTGCCACCCGTGAACTTGATGGCCTGGATGGCATCGGCGGGCAGGTCGGGTGTCACAGGCAAAGCGCCGGTCTGCGCCTGCTCCAGCGCCGCCGTGCCCTCGCCCAGCACCAGGTGGATGCCCGGCGCCCCTTGCACCAGTGCAGCGCCGCCCGCATCGCACAGCACGATGGAAGGCTCGGTGGCATCGATGATGCGGCGCACCTCGGACTGCGTGCTCTTGGGATTGAGCGGCACCCAGACCTTGCCGCTGGCCATCACCGCCAGCAGGGCGGCGATATGGTCTGCGCTGTTGCCCGCGCAGATGCCCACGCGGCTTTGCACGGCGGGCTCCAGCGCCTGCAGGCCGGCCGCCAGCGCGGCCACCTTGCAGGCCAGCGCGTCATAGCGAATGCAGCCTCCCGGTGCGTCGATGGCGATGCGCTGCGGCCAGCGTTCGGCCGCGCGCCAGAAAAAATCAATGGGTTGCATGGGGGTCGTCTCCTTGTGGGGCGGTTGTGTTGAGCTTTTGCCGAACGTGTGCCGAACTACTGGGCGGTGGCGCCCGAGGCCTTGACCACCTCGCGCCAGCGCTTGATCTCCGACGCCGCAAAGCTGCGCATCTGCGCCGGGGTGCCGGGCTCGGGCGTGGCGGCCATCTCGCCCAGGCGCTGGCGCAGCTCGGGTGCGGCCAGGGCGGTGTTCAGGGCATGGTTCAGGCGCTCGATCACGGCGGGCGGCGTGCCCGCAGGGGCGGCCAGGCCGAACCACGACTGCACGTCGAAGCCCGCATAGCCCGACTCCGCCAGCGTGGGCACATCGGGCAGCAGCGCCGAGCGCCGGGCGCTGGTGATGGCGATCGCGCGCAGCTTGCCTGCCTGCACATGGGGCAGGGCCGAGGGCGCGTTGTCGAACATGGAATCCACCTGCCCGCCCAGCAGGTCGGTGATGGCCGGTGCGCTGCCCCGGTAGGGCACGTGCAGCATGCGCAGGCCCGAGAGCTGACGGAACATCTCGCCCGACAGGTGGATCGACGAGCCGCTGCCCGACGAGACGAAGCTGATGCCCTGCGCACTCTGCCGGGCGTAGCGCACATAGTCGGCCACGTTCTGTATGGGCAGGCGCGGGTTGACCACGAGGATGTTGGGAATCTTGGCGATCAGGCCGATGGGCTCGAAGTCCTTGACCGGGTCATAGCCGAGCCGGGGGTAGAGCGAGGCATTGATGGTGTTGGCAATGGTGTAGACATACAGCGTGTAGCCGTCCGCAGGCGCCCGCGCCACGGCCTCGGCCCCCACATTGCTGTTGGCGCCCGTGCGGTTGTCCACCACCACGCTCTGGCCCAGCTGCTCGCCCATCCGGGCGGCCACCAGGCGTGCGATCACATCGGTGGCGCCGCCGGCCGCATAGCCCACCACGAGCCGCACGGGCCGGGCCGGCCAGGCCGCCGGCTGCGCCAGCACGGGCGCTGGCGCCAACGCCACGGTCGCGGCGGCCATGCCGGCCAGTGCGCAGGTGAAGGAACAGGCCAGCAGGCGCCGGCGCGCCCACGGATTGAAACGGGCAGGGGTTGTCATGTCTTGTCTCCAGGTGATCGTTCTGATGTCTGCTTATGTCTGCTTGTGTCCGCTTACGTCTGCCTGTGTGGGCTTTCGACGGCCTGCGGCACACTGCGCGCTGCACGCAGGCCCTTTTCTGCCCTGCCTGCAATCACCGGGAAATTCTTTTCCATGCCTTCGCGCAGCACCAATCCAAACGTCCGGCCAGCGGACATTCCAGTCTCCGCCGACGATGCCGGCAGCCGCACGCTGCGCCGTGGCCTGCAGGTGCTGGACGCCGTGCTGGCCGCAGGCCGCGAGGGCCTGCGCGTCGCTGACCTGTGCCGCGCCACGGGGCTGGAGCGCGCCACGGTGTACCGCCTGCTGTCCACCCTGGTGGACAGCGGCTATGTGGCGCACAGGGGGCGCTTCGGCTATGCGGCCGGCCACCGGCTGGCGGCCACGGCCGCCAGCGCAGGCCAGCCCAACATGGCCGTGCGGCTGCAGCCCGTGCTGGAGCGCGTGAGCGCGGGCTGCGCGGATGCGGCCTTTGCCATCGTGCGCGAAGGCGCGGCATCGCACTGCATCGCCCGCCATGTGGGCACGCATCCGGTGCAGATCCTGGTGATCCAGGTGGGTACGCGCCAGCCGCTGGGCGTGGGAGCGGCGGGACTGGCCCTGCTGGCCGCCCTGCCCGATGCCGAGGTGCAGGCCGCGATGGCGGCCAACGCGCCCGTGCTGGAGCAGTACGGCGGCATGACGCCCGAGCGCATGGCCCTGCTGGTGAAGGCCACGCGCCAGCGCGGCTGGTCCGTCATCGGCAACCACGCCACGCGCGGCGTGCTGGCCGTGGGCATGGCGGTGCGCAATGCCGAAGGCGAGCCCGTGGCCGCCGTCAGCGTGGCCTCCACGCTGGAGCGCATGCCCGGCGAGCGCCAGAAGCTGATTGCGCGCTCGATAGGCGAGGCCCTGGCGGCCCTGCTGCCGCGCGGCATCTGAGGCCAAGCCCCCGGTGCAGCGGCCCGCCCGGTCTGCACCGACAATCGCCGCTGCCATCCACAAGCGCCGCCCCCATGGAACTGAGACAACTCCGCTACTTCGTCCGCATCGTCGAACTGGGCTCCATGAGCCGCGCCGCCCTGGACCTGGACATGGTCCAGTCCGCGCTGAGCCAGCAGATCAGCCGCCTGGAAAGCGAGCTGTCCACCCGGCTGCTGCAGCGCACGCCGCGCGGCGTGGTGCCCACCGAGGCGGGCGTGGCCTTCTTCCGCGAGGCCCAGCTCACGCTGCGCCATGCCGAGCAGGCCGTGCGCAGCGCGCAGCAGGCGCGGCTGTCGGGCTCGGTCAGCGTGGGCCTGGCGCCCACCACCTCGGCCATGCTGGGCCTGCCCATGATGCAGGCCATGCGCGCGCGCTACCCCGATGTGCGCCTGCACATGGTGGAGGGCATGTCCGGCCACCTGACCGACATGCTCAATGCGCGCGCGCTGGACATGGCCGTGCTGTTCGACGCCCGCCTGCACGGCGGTCAGGCCCGCGCAGGCGGGCGGCGCTGGCAGGTGCACCCGCTGATCGAGGAGGAGCTGTTCCTGATCCGCGCGCGCGGCCACCACCCCGAGCCGCTGCCGCCGCAGATGGCGCTGGCCGACCTGGCCGGCGAATCGCTGATCCTGCCCACGGGCCTGCACGGCCTGCGCAGCACGCTGGACACGGCCTTCTCGCAGGCGCGCTTCACGCCGCATCTGGTGCTGGAGGTGGATTCGCTGTCCATGGTCATGGCGGCCGTGGATGCAGGCCTGGGCAGCACGGTGCAGCCCTGGGCCTCCATGGGCCGCTATGCCGATGCCGCGCAGCGCTTCGAGTGGTCGCGTATCACGGACAAAGATGCCCTGCGCACCAACTTGCTGTGCAGCCTGTCCGAGGATGAGCTGTCGCCCGCGGCCCTGGCCACGCGCGTGGTGCTGATCGACTGCGTGCGCCAGCTGCTGCGCGGCGGTGCCTGGGCTGGCACGGCCCTCATCCATCACGAAGACTGATACCCCCATGCCGGCGGGCCCCTGCCCGCCGCGCGGCGTTCTCCCTACATTCGCAATCCCCACGATGGCGAATGCAAGGAGAACTCCATGGACCCCGATGTCCTGGTCATAGGCGGCGGCAATGCCGCCCTGTGCGCGGCCCTGATGGCGCGCGAGGCAGGCTGCAGCGTGCTGCTGCTGGAGGCGGCGCCGCACGACTGGCGCGGCGGCAATTCCGGCCACACGCGCAACCTGCGCTGCATGCACGACGCGCCCCAGGACGTGCTGGTCGAGGCCTACCCCGAAGAGGAGTTCTGGCAGGACCTGCTCAAGGTCACGGGCGGCATCACCAACGAGCACCTGGCGCGCATGGTGATCCGCGCCTCCTCCACCTGCCGCGACTGGATGCGCCGCCACGGCGTGCATTTCCAGCCGCCGCTGTCGGGCGCCCTGCACGTGGCGCGCACCAATGCCTTCTTCATGGGCGGTGGCAAGGCCCTGGTCAATGCCTACTACCGCAGCGCCGAAAGGCTGGGCGTGCAGGTGCGCTACGCGTCGCCCGTGGACCGGCTGGAGATCGAGGACGGCGAGTTCAAGGCCGCCTGGGTGGGCGAGCAGCGCATCACCGCAAAGACCTGCGTGCTGGCGGCGGGCGGCTTCGAGTCCAACCGCGAGTGGCTGCGCGAGGCCTGGGGGCAGAACGCGCGCGGCGAATGGCCGTCCGACAACTTCCTGATCCGCGGCACGGCCTTCAACCGCGGCGTGCTGCTGCGCCACCTGCTCGAAGACCATGGCGCCGACCGCATCGGCGATCCCACCCAGGCCCACATGGTGGCCATCGACGCGCGCGCGCCGCTGTACGACGGCGGCATCTGCACGCGCATCGACTGCGTCTCGCTGGGCGTGGTGGTCAACCGGGAGGCCGAGCGCTTCTATGACGAGGGCGAGGACTTCTGGCCCAAGCGCTATGCCATCTGGGGCCGCCTGGTGGCCCAGCAGCCGGGCCAGACCGCTTGGTCCGTCATCGACGCCAAGGCCATTGGCCGCTTCATGCCGCCGGTCTTCCCGGGCGTGCGCGCCGACTCCCTGCCCGAGCTGGCACGCAAGCTGGGCCTGGACGAAAACCGCTTCATGCAGACCCTGGATGCCTACAACGGCGCCTGCCGCGTCGGCCACTTCGACCACACGGCGCTGGACGACTGCCACACCGAGGGCCTGGCGCCCGCCAAGACCCACTGGGCCCGCCCCATCGACACGGCGCCCTTCTACGGCTACCAGCTGCGCCCCGGCGTGACCTTCACCTACCTGGGCCTGGAGACCGACGACACGGCGGCCGTGCACTTTGCCGGCCAGCCCAGCACCAGCCTGTTCGTGGCCGGCGAAATGATGGCCGGCAACGTGCTGGGCAAGGGCTATACGGCCGGCGTGGGCATGTCGATCGGCACGGCGTTCGGCCGCATCGCGGGCCGCAACGCAGCCCTGGCCGCCACGGGCCAACCCGCCGTGCGCGGCGCAGTGACAGAGAAGGCTTGACCGAGATGCAGACCCTGAACGCCCTGGCCCAAGAAGCCCAGGACCTGGCCGCCGGCCGGGTCATTCCCATCCTGCCGGTCTCCACCGAAACCGCCGCCGAAGGCGAGGTGGCGCGCGCCCTGCAGATCTGCAACGCCTGCCGCTACTGCGAAGGCTTTTGCGCGGTCTTCCCGGCCATGACGCGGCGCCTGGAGTTCGGCAAGGCCGATGTGCACTACCTGGCCAACCTGTGCCACAACTGCGGCGCCTGCCTGCATGCCTGCCAGTACGCGCCGCCGCATGAATTCGCCATCAACATCCCCAAGGCCATGGCCGAGGTGCGCGGCCAGACCTATGCCGACTACGCCTGGCCGCCCGCCCTGGGGCGCCTGTACCAGAGGAACGGGCTCACGCTGTCGCTGGCCCTGGCCGCAGGCCTGTCGCTGTTCCTGGTGCTGGCCGTGGCCCTGCAGGGCGGCCTGGGCCGGCTGTGGGGCGCGGATCTGGGCTCCAACTTCTACAACCTGTTCCCGCACAACCTGCTGGTGGGCATCTTCGCGCCCGTGTTCCTGTTCGTGGTGCTGGCACTGGCCATGGGCGTGCGCCGCTTCTGGAAGGACGTCAAGCCCGCCACCGGCGGCGTGGACGTGGGCACGCCGGCAGCGGCTGAGGCCGCGCACGACGTGCTGCGCCTCAAATACCTGGACGGCGGCCACGGCGAGGGCTGCCATAACGAGGACGATGCCTACACCCTGAGCCGCAGGCGCTTTCACCACCTGACCTTCTACGGATTCCTGCTGTGCTTTGCGGCCACGGCGCTGGCCACGGTCTACCACTACGTGTTCGGCTGGGCGGCGCCCTACGAATTCCCCAGCCTGCCCAAGCTGCTGGGCGCCGTGGGCGGCACCAGCCTCATGCTGGGCACCGCAGGCCTGTGGCGCCTGAACCGCAGGCGCCACCCGCAGCATGGCGACGCGCGCCAGAAACCCATGGACCTGGGCTTCATCGCCCTGCTGTTCCTGGTCGCCGCCAGCGGCATGGCGCTGTGGCTGGGCCGCGGCACGCCGGCCCTGGCCCTGCTGCTGTGCCTGCACCTGGGCGCGGTGATCGCCCTATTCGCCACCCTGCCCTACGGCAAGTTCGCGCACGGCGTGTTCCGCACGGCATCCCTGCTGCGCCACAACACCGAAAAGCGCCAGCCCAGCCCCATCGGTCTGGGCGCCGACTAGCCGCATCCGCCCCGATTCCCAGCCAATGACGGAGACAACCCCATGATGAACAAGCGCAACTTCCTGCACGCCAGCGCCCTGGCCGCCTCCCTGCTCGCACTGGCTGCCAGCGCGCAGGCCCAGGACTTTCCTCCCAAAAAGCCCGTGTCCCTGGTCGTGGGCTTCGCCGCCGGCGGCGCCGCAGATGCGGCCGCGCGCCTGATCGCCAAGAAGCTGGGCGAGAACATCGGCCAGAGCGTGGTGGTGGAGAACAAGGGCGGCGCGGGCGGCAACATCGCCCACCAGCAGGTGGCCAATGCGGCGGCCGACGGCTCGGTGCTGCTGTTCGGCTCGGTGGGGCCGCTGACCATTGCGCCGCACCTGATGAAGCTGCCCTACGACCCCTTCAAGGACCTGGCACCCATCTCGGGCGGCGTGAACTTTCCCAACGTGCTGGTGGTGCACAAGGGCGCGGGCGTGAAGACCCTGGCCGAGTTCGTGGCCAAGGCCAGGAAGAACCCGGGCACGGTGGACTACGCATCGACGGGCGCGGGCTCGGCCTCCCACCTGGCAGGCGAGCTGTTCAACCAGCGCGCGGGCATCGACATGGTGCACGTGCCCTACAAGGGCGGCGCGCCCGCGCTGCAGGACCTGCTGGGCGAGCGCGTGACCAGCTACTTCGCCGCGCCGCCCACGGCCCTGCCCCACATCGAGGCCGGCAAGCTGATCCCGCTGGCCACCACGGGCCTCACGCGCCCGGCGTACATGCCCGACATCCCCACGGTGGCCGAAGCCGGCTATCCCGGCTTCGAGGCGCTGAACTGGTATGCCTTCGTGGCACCGGGCAAGACGCCCAAGCCGATGCTGGACCGCTGGAACACCGAGATCGTCAAGGTACTCAATGACCCGGGCGTCAAGGAGGCGCTGAACAAGCACGGCCTCACCCCCCAACCCACCACGCGCACCGAGTTCGCGGCCTTCATGAAGAAGGAGTACGAGCAGTGGGGCAGGCTGGTGAAGGAGCGAAAGCTCTCGGCGGAGTGAGCTGCTTGCAGGCGTTCAGAGCTTGATCGGCTTGCGTGCCACGGGCGCTGCAAAGCCCGCGCACAGGCGGTTCCAGACATTGATGTCTGCCGATGGCATAGGTCAGCTCCACCATCTCGCGCTCGCTGAAATGCGGGCGCAGCGCCTCGAAGTCCTGCTGCTCGGGATGGGCCTGGCTCAGGCGCGTGCAGCGCTCGGCCCAGTTCAGGGCGGCGCGCTCGCGCCCGTCGTAGAAATCCACCTCGGGCCAGGTGACGATGCTGTTGATGCGCTGCAGGTCCTCGCCCCGGGACAGCAGTTCGCGCGTGTGCATGTCCACGCAGAAGGCGCAGCCGTTGATCTGCGAGACGCGCAGGAACACCAGCTCCAGCAGCTGGATGCCCAGGCTGGACTGGTTGAGCAGCGCGTTGATGCCGGCCTGGGCCTTGTACAGCTCGGGGGCCACGGCCTGGAAGTTCAGGCGCGGCGTGGGGGCGGCGAGAGGACGGGCGCCGGTGGCAGCGGAAGACGAAGCGGTCATGGAAAACACTCCTTGAGGGATGTAGCAGCCGGCCGGAATGGCTGGCCCATACCTTCAAGACGCGCGGGGCGTGCGCGTTGTGACAGCGTTGGCGAAAATTCTTTCGCAGCCCCTATCCTCCCTTCCGCCGGCTACCCCTCAATCCGCCACGATGCGCCGCTCCGTGGCGATCTTGCGGTACAGGGCGTTCTCGGCCGCGATCTCGCGCGCGAACTCCTCGGGGCGGTTGCCGATCACGCGCGAGCCCGTGTCCTCGATCTGGCGGCGCACCTCGGGGCTGGCCAGCGCGCGCTGGGCGGCCGCATGCAGGCGCGCCACGATCTCGGGCGACAGCCCCTTGGGGCCGTAGATGCCATAGAAGGCGCTGCGGTTGACCGGCTCCAGCCCCAGCTCCTTGAAGGTGGGCACCTGGGGCAGCTGGGCCAGGCGCTCGGGCGCGGCCACCGCCAGCGCGGTGAGCCGGCCCGCCTTGATGAAGGGCAGGGCCGAGGGCAGGTTGTCGAAGACTATGGGCACCTGGCCCGCCACCGCATCGTTGAGCGCGGGGCCCGATCCCCGGTAGGGCACATGCGTGAGCGACAGCCCCGAGCGGCTGGACATCAGCTCCATCAGCATATGGCCTATGGAGCCCGTGCCCGCCGTGCCGTAGGCATGCTTGCCGGGGTTCTTCTTCACCTCCTCCACGAAGGCCGCAAAGCTCTGCGCCTTGAAGCCCGGATGCACGGCCAGCACATTGGGCGTGGCCGCAATGTTGGTGATGGGCGTGAAATCGGTGAGCGGGTTGTAGGGCAGGCGCGGGTTGATGGCCGGATTGGTGGCCGTGGTGGACACGGTGGCCACGCCCAGCGTGTAGCCGTCGGGCTGGGCACGCGCGGCCTCGTGCGCGCCGATGGCGCCTCCGCCGCCGCCCTTGTTGTCCACAACCAGCGGCTGGCCCAGGGCCTCTGCCATGCGCGGCGCGATCGCTCGCGCCACGATGTCGGTGGTGCCGCCGGCCGCAAACGGCACGATCAGGCGCACCGGGCGCGTGGGATAGGCGCCGGCATCGGCCGCCATGGCGGCCGGTGCGACACCAGCGGCCAGCAGCAGGGCGCACAGGCTGCGGCGTGAAGTGAAGTGGTTCATGGGATGTCTCCTGGGAATGGCTGTGTTTTGAACGGACGGTGGAGGTTTCTGTCAGGCCGATGCGCGGCGCACGATGTGCGAGCGGTCCAGCGCGCCGCAGGAGGAGGCGCCCAGCATGGCCAGGTTGCGGTCCACCTCGTCGCGCAGCAGGCCGATGGCGTGCAGCACGCCGGCCTCGCCGCCCACGGCGGCGGCGTAGTTGAAGGGCCGACCCACCAGCACCATGCGCGCGCCCAGCGCCACGGCCTTGAGCACATCGGAGCCGCGCCGAAAGCCCCCGTCGATCAGCACCGGATAGTCCGGCCCCAGGGCCGCCACCACGTCCTCAAGAATGCGCATGGCCGACACCGCGCCGTCGAGCTGCCGCCCGCCATGGTTGGACAGCACGATGCCGTCGGCCCCCACGCGCCGGGCCTGCAGCGCGTCCTCCACGCTGAGCACGCCCTTGATGACCAGCGGCCCCTTCCAGCGGCGGCGGATGGCCTCGATGTGGCGCCAGCTCAGGTGGTCGCGTGCCGAGAAATCGCGCATCACGCTGGACGACATGATGGGCGCGCCGCGCGTGGCAAACGAGTTCTCGAAATGCGGCATGCCGTGGCGCAGCAGCGTGCGCAGGAAGGTGCCGGCCACCCAGCCCGGGCGCACCATGCCGTCCCAGGCCAGGCGCAGGCTGGGCTTGAGCGGCGTGGAAAAGCCGGTGCGGATGTTGTTCTCGCGGTTGGCGGAGATCGGTATGTCCACCGTCACCACCAGGGTGCGAAAGCCTGCGCGCTCCACGCGGTCGATCAGCGCGTCGATGCGGGCCTGGTCACCAGGGATATAGGCCTGGAACCAGGTGGCCGGGCTCTCGCGCGCCACCTCCTCCATGGGGATCAGCGAGGTGCCGCTCATCACCGACACAATGCCAGCGCGCTGGGCCGCGCGCGCCAGCACCAGGTCACCCCGGTAGGTGGACAGCGCATTGATGCCCATGGGCGCAATGCCGAAGGGGCTGGCATAGCGCTCGCCGAACAGCTCCACGGCCTGCGAGCGCTGCGACACATCGGCCAGCACGCGCGTGGTCAGGCCCCATTCGCCGAACACCTCGCGGTTGTCGCGCAGCGAGGCGTTGTCCTCTGCCGCCCCGGCGATGTAGCCGAAGATGGGCCGGGGCAGCCTGCGGCGCGCGGCCTCCTCGAAATCATGCAGCGACAGCATGCGGCGCAGCACGGCCGGGGCGCGCGGCGCAGGCAGCGCGGATGCCGAAGGCGTGGAGGCAGAGGAGGAAGCGATGGCGGCCATGGTGCGGACCTCGGAATGTTCAGGAACCGGCGCCACTGTAGGCTGCGCATCCATTGAATGAAAGTGGATTATTTAGAATGCACTTGTTCGCTTTTTTCCAATAAAAGACCCATGTCCACACCCTCGGTCAAGCAGCTCGAAGCCTTCTGGTGGGCCGCCACCTGCAGCAACTTCGCCACGGCAGCGCAGCGCGTGCACCTGTCCGTGTCCTCGCTGTCCAAGCGCATCACGGAACTGGAGTCCGCGCTGGGCCAGCCGCTGTTCGACCGCAGCGGCCACCGCGCCGTGCTCACCGATGCCGGCCAGCGCCTGCTGCCCGCCGCGCTGGAGGTGCTCAACGCCATGGCCGCGCTGGGCCAGGCCCTGGACACGCGCGAGGCGCTGGCCGGCCATTGCCGCTTCGGCGTGGGCGACCTGTCGGCGCTGACCTGGCTGCCGGCCTTCGTGGCCGCCGCGCGCCAGGCCCATCCGCAACTGGTGCTGGAGCCCCATGTGGACGTGGGCGGCGTGCTGGAGCAGCGCCTGGACGACGGCGAGCTGGACTTTGCCGTCATCGCGGGCCGCTCCTCGCGCAGCAGCCTGCTGTCCCGCCCCGTGGGCGCCGCGCGCTTTGCCTGGGCCGTGGCCCCCGGCCTGGCAGGCGCGGGCCGCCTGGGCGCCACGGCCCTGCTGCAGCGACATGCGCTGGTCACCCTGCCCCCGCAAGCCGGCACCACGCGCCTGCTGGACGACTGGCTGCTCGCCCAGGGCGCCAGCGTGCGCGAGCGCATCCTGTGCAACAGCTGGGGCGCCGTGGCCGGCATGCTGCGCGCCGGCCTGGGCGTGGGCTTCCTGCCCACCGGCTGGATCGCCGCCCTGGGCCTGCGCGCCGTCGGGGGCGCCCATCCCAAGGCCGCCCTCGCGCCCCTGCACTACGCCTTCCAATGGCGGCGCGGCGACGCCCGCGCCCTGATCCCGGCCATGCAGCAACTGGCGCAGGCGCAGGTCGATTTCACGGTGATGCCGGGGTTGGTGGGGTCAGGGCGATGAAGGCAAGGCAGCGGCACTGCGTCAATTGGCCATCGGTGCCGTCCAGCTTGCACTGCCCATCTGCCCCGATCCGGAAACGCGCGGCATATCCGCATGCCCATGGTGTGAACCAGTAAAAGGGAACGATCAACAGGGACCGCGAATCGATGCGCCCGGTTTTTTTCACCTGCATCTCGACACCGACCACCCAGGCCCAGCAAATATCCGTTCGATCCCGACTCCGTAGTTCAAGCCGCAGCATGGCGCTGCCTCCTTGGGCCAATGCCTTGGCACAGAGCGCCATCGTTTGCTTTGAGCCTTCGCCGCGCTGCACTTGCCAGCCTGGGAGGAGTCGACTCAGGCAACTCGCCACATCGCCAGCCTCAGGGAACAAAGGCAGGCCGGGGGGCAGGCGCAGAGAACGCCATGGCTGCCGTACCGCCACAGCAACACACCGCCGTACACACAGCCAGGCACCCTGTGGGTCCGCCTTTTCGCGCAGGTCCTGCCCCATGGGAAGCGTTCCCCAACGCGTTCTGCCAGATGGCATGCGCCTCTGGTACTGCCATAGCGTGTCGAAGCGCAGATGGGGAATGAAGCGGTGCATCAGATGCATGGACGCCAGCCTTTCCGAAGCAGTTCAAGAGTTGCCTTGCCTCGAATTTAGCAATTTATTGCTAGATCTTCAAGCAACACTTTGCTAGCAAAGTTCTGCAGACTCGCCCGATGCCTGAAAGCTCCCTCAACCAGATCCTTGCCGACAACTTGGCTATCCACATGGAGAAAAAGGGCTTGAAGCAAATGGCGCTGGCCAAAAAATGCGGAGTGGGCCAGACAACGATCAGCCTGTATCTGAGCCCGGATCGGCGCAAGCCGGGCAAGGATGGCAAGGCCGGCTCCGCCAAGCTCACCGAAGTGGAGATGCTGGCAAGGGCCCTTGAAGTGGAGCCATGGGAATTGCTGCGCCCCCTGGACGAAGCTTAGCCATTACGTGTGAACGTACCGGATAAAAGCATTTCGCCCCTCGCGTGTCCGCCCTAGGCGAAGATGCGGGTTGTCCGCACTCGCGCATCCAGAACAGCTGAGGCTCCAACCATGATCTGCCAGAACCTTCTCAACCTGACCGGGTTTGCGTGCCAGCCCATCAACGAGCAAGGCACGCTTGCAAGGATCAACACGCCCTTCTGTTTTGCCGATGGCGACCCCGTGCCTGTGTATGTGCAGAGTTTCGACAACGACGTACATCGGTTTTTCGACGATGGCCAGACCGTCCTGCACTTCATTGGCAGAGGGATGAATTTCTCGTCAGGGCACAAGCTGAGGTTCCTCAGCAACCTGGCGAGCAAACACGGGGCCTCGCTCAATGCCAAGGGCGTCATAGAGATCCTGTCAACGGACTCGTCGTCCGCCGACGCCTTTGCACGGTACATCTCCTGCCTTGTAGCCATCACCCATTGGGAGATGGAGCACCAGGGCGTGGACGCCGATGGATCGGCATTTGCCACGGAGGTAGCACAAGCCCTGCTCCAAAGGTACCCCGGCAAGGAGCTGCAACTTAGGCCCGAATACCTTGGAAGCTCGGGCAAGCGGCATGAGTTGGACTTCAAGATGGAAGGCTCTGGGTATCTGGCCGTCAAGCCAACGCAGCAGTCTGCGGCTCCCGCCCTCTACAAGCTGGTGGACATCACCAACCGGCAAACCAATGACGGCGAAAACATCGTGGTCGTGATCGATGACAGATTCGACAAACAGGCCGCCAAAAACACCCAGCAAGTCTTCAGAAGCATCGTCAGCGACGTGATCCACTTCAGCAAGCTTGTCCCTGCAGACTCTGCAAGCGCTGCGATCGTGCACTGAGCAGGCAAAAGCCCTGAGCCTATGGCAGGGGACTCAAAATCCCCCACTCCACCAACTGCGGCCGCACCTGCACCACCTGCCCCGCGCGCAGGCCTTCGCCATCGATGGCGCGGAAGGCCTCGGCCATCAGGCCTTCGACGTTCTGGCGCACCATGTGCACCGGAAAGCGCAGGCATTCGGCATAGGGATCCCAGTCATAGCTGCCAAAGCTGCATTGCGCCAGTTCCGCATCGGGCAGTCCACGCAGGAAGCGGATGGCGCCCTGCAGCGTGATGCCCGATGAAAACAGCAGCGCGCGCGGCAGGCCGCCCAGGCGCTGGTAGAGCGCGGCCATGGCAAGGCGGGCCGCTTCGGGGTCGTAGCCGCAGCAGAGGATGTGCTCGTCCGCCACCGGCGTGTGGGGCGCCAGGGCTTCGCGAAAGCCGGCCAGGCGCTGCTCGGTGGCGTACTCCTTGCGGACGCCGCCCAGAAAGCAGATGGCGTCCTGCGGCGCACCTGCCGGGGGCCTGGAGCGCGCCAGCAGCAGGCGTGTGAGTTCGGCCGCACCCCAGCGGTTGTCGCTGGTGACGGAGGGCGCCTTTTTCCCGGGAAGATCCACGTTGACATGGCGCACGCCGGCCTGGCGGCATTCGGCGCTGATGGCGTCGGGCCGGGTGGCGCCCGTGACGATGAGGTGCTCCACGCGAAAGGCGATCAGCGAGCGCACGGTCTCCACCTCCAGCGCGCCGTCGCGCAGCGTGCTGACCACCAGCGGGCACAGGCCGCGCGCGTGGGCCATGCGCTCGAAGGCCTGGGACAGCGCGCCGAAGAAGCGGTCCTCGTGCGTGGGAATCACCATGCCGATCAGCCCCGAGCGCTGGCGGCGCAGGCCGCTGGCCTGGCGGTTCACGGCAAAGCTGTTTTCCTGGGCGAGCTGCTGCACGCGGCGCGCGGTCTCCTCGCTGATGCGCCGCGACTGCCAGCTGCCGTTGAGGATGGCGCTGACCGTCGAGGCCGAGGTGCCGGCCAGTTCGGCCAGGTCGTAGATGGTGGAGGTTCGGGGGCGGTTCACGGTGCTCTGCAGGGGTTGGGACGGGAGCGCTCGGCGGCCATCGTAGCCGCTGCGGCAGCGATTCGGGCGGACCGGCACCGGCACGCAGCAGCGGCCCGGGAAATCCCGCATCGGCAATGGAAGTCCATCTGTCTATAGTTTGCGCAATCGATTGTGCAAAACAGAGGGAGGAGCGCCATGTTCCATAAATTCAGCCGGTTCTCGAGGGCACTGTTGGCCTGCACCCTGACGGCGCTGGCAGGCGCCGCCGGTGCCGAGGATGTGTCGGTGGTGGCCAAGGTCGGGGGCATTCCGTGGTTCAACGCCATGGAGACCGGCATCCGCAAGGCAGGCCGCGAGCTGGGCATCTCCAGCGGCATGGTCGGCCCCACCGAGGCCGATGCGGCCCAGCAGGTGCGCGCGGTCGAGGACCTGATCGCACGCCGCAGCAAGGTCATCGCCGTGGTGCCCAACGATGCCAGGGCACTGGAGCCCGTGTTCCGGCGTGCGCGCAGCGCGGGCATCAAGGTGCTCACGCACGAGTCGCCCGACCAGAAGGGCGCCGACTGGAACATCGAGCTGAGCAGCGTCGCGGGCTTTGGCGAGCGCCACATGGACAGCCTGGCCAAGGCCATGGGTGGCGAAGGCAAGTACGTGGTCTTCGTGGGCTCGCTGACCGTGCCGCTGCACAACGCCTGGGCCGATGCGGCCATCGCCCACCAGAAAAAGCAGTGGCCGAAGATGCAGCTGGTGTCCGAGCGCTTCGGCGTGGCCGAGAGCCTGGACGACTCCTACCGCAGCGCCCAGGACCTGATGCGCGCGCACCCCGACCTCAAGGGCTTTCTGGCCTTCGGCAGCCAGGGCCCCATTGGCGCGGGCCGTGCGGTGGCCGATGCGCGCAAAGCCGAGCGCATTGCCGTGGTGGGCTCGTTCTCGCCGGGCCAGGGTGCCAAGCTGGTGCGCGACGGCGTGATCCGCGAAGGCTTCATCTGGAACCCCGCGCTGGCCGGCGAGGTGATCGTGCATGTGGGCAAGATGCTGATCGATGGCCGCGAGCCCACGGACGGCATGGAGATACCGGGCCTGGGCAAGGTGCAGGTGGACCGCGAGCGCCGCAACATCCAGGGCCAGAAGCTGGAGCCGATCAACCGGCAGACCATAGACCGGCTGGTCGGCCTGGGCCTGTGAGCCGCGCGCTGCCATGGATGCCACCACAACGGCGCTGGTCCGCATGCAGGCGGTCACCGTGCGCTTTGGCGACGCCACGGCGCTGCATGCGCTGGACTGGGACGTGATGCCCGGCGAGGTGCACTGCCTGATGGGCAGCAACGGCAGCGGCAAGAGCACGGCGATCAAGGTGCTCAGCGGCGTGCACGCGCCGCAGCCGGGCGCGCGCATCGACATCGGCGGACAGACGGTGCAGCGGCTGGACCCGGCGCTGGCC
The DNA here is from genome assembly GCF_016516495.1 of Delftia sp. S65. Classification (NCBI taxonomy): domain Bacteria; kingdom Pseudomonadati; phylum Pseudomonadota; class Betaproteobacteria; order Burkholderiales; family Comamonadaceae; genus Delftia; species Delftia sp. S65. The sequence goes on along the minus strand of NZ_JACVUR010000005.1, from coordinate 136,875 downwards.
AAGTCCCTGGGCATTCAGGTGATCTACCAGGACCTGTCGCTGGTTCCCAACCTGAGCGTGGCCGAGAACATCGCCTTCGACCAGGCCATGGGCCGCTGGTGGGCGCCCGTGCGCCGCAGGCGCCAGCGCGAGGCGGCCCAGGCCGTGATGCGGCGCCTGGGCATTGCGCTGCCGCTGGATGCGCGGGTGGGCGACCTGCCCATTGCGGGCCGCCAGCTTGTGGCCATCTGCCGGGGCATGGCGGCCCGGGCCAGGCTGCTGTTCATGGATGAGCCCACGGCCTCGCTCACGCGCGCCGAGGTCGATGCGCTGCTGGCTGTGGTGCGCCGGCTCCAGGCCGATGGCATGGCCATCGTCTTCGTGAGCCACAAGCTGGACGAGGTGATGGAGATCGCCGACCGCGTCACCGTGCTGCGCGACGGGCGCAAGCTCGGCACCTGGCCCGCCGAACAGTTGTCGGGCCGGCAACTGGCCACGCTGATGACCGGGGAGGAAGTGGATGAGCGACTGCATGCGCGCGACATGTCCGCCGCGCCCGCGCTGCTGGAAGTGCGCGGCCTGGGCCGCGACGGCGACTACGAGGACGTGAGCTTCGACGTGCGCGAGGGCGAGATCCTGGGCCTGACCGGGCTGCTGGGCGCTGGCCGCACCGAGCTGGCCCTGGGCCTGTTCGGCATGCGCCGGCCCGACCGCGGCAGCATCCGCCTGGGCGGCCGCACGTTGGTGCTGCGCAGCAACCGCGACGCCATGGCGGCGGGCATTGCCTATGTGCCGGAGGACCGCCAGTCTATCGGCCTGAACCTGCGCCAGTCCGTGCAGGACAACCTGGTGCTGGCCATGCTGCCGCGCCTGTCCGGCCCGCTGGGCTGGCTGCCCGCCAGCCGCCGCGCCGCCACTGCGGCCCAGTGGCGCGACCGCCTGCACATGCGCCTGCCCGCGCTGGACGCGCCCGTGCACCAGCTGTCCGGCGGCAATGCCCAGCGCGTGGTGCTGGCCCGCTGGCTGGCGACCGCGCCACGCCTGCTGATCCTCGACTCGCCCACCGTGGGCGTGGACATCGGCAACCGCCAGGGCATCTTCGAGATCGTGCACGGGCTCGCCGCACAGGGCATGGCGGTGATCGTCATCTCGGACGAGGTGGCCGAGGTCCATGCCCACTGCGACCGCGTGCTGCACATGCGCGGCGGGCGCATGGCCGGCGAGTTCCTGCCAGGGGTGCATTCCGAAAGCCAGATCGAGGAGGCCGTCCATGCCTGAACACGCATACGCGCTGCTGCACCACCCCGTGGCCCGGCTCGGCCTGGCCATTGCAGCCATGGCCCTGCTGTTCGGCGCCCTGGCCCCGGGCTTCTGGACGCTGGGCAACTGGATGGACGTGGCCGAGGGCGCATCGGTCACCGCCATCATGGCCGTGGGCCTGCTGGTGGTGCTGGTCGCGGGCGGCATCGACATCTCGTTTGCCGCCACGGCCACGGTGGCGCAGTACCTTGCGGCCATCGCGGCCACACGCCTGGGCTGGGCACCGGCGGCCAGCATCGCGCTGGGCCTGGCCACGGGACTGGCGCTGGGCGCATTCAACGCCCTGCTCATCCACCGCCTGCGCGCCACCTCCATCATCATCACCATCTCCACGCTGAACCTGTACTTCGCGCTGCTGATGCATGGCACCGGCGGCCGGTCCATCTACGACCTGCCGTCGTGGTGGAGCGACTCCGTGGTGCTGGCCCGCTTCGCAAGCGCCGACGGCGCAGACCCCGTGCGCCTGACCCTGCCCATCGCCGTGGCCGGCGCAGCCGCCCTGCTGACGGCGCTGCTGCTGGGCCGCAGCGCGCTGGGGCGGCGCCTGTACGCCTTCGGCGGCAACCCCGAGGCTGCGCACCGCATGGGCATCGGGCTGGGCGCCATCCAGGGCGTGGCCTATGGCTGGCTCGGCATGATGGCGGCCATCGCAGGCCTGGTGCAGGCGCACCGCGTGGGCGAGTCGGTGCCCAACGCCCTGGTCGGCACGGAGCTGTTCGTGCTCGCAGCCGCCGTGCTGGGCGGCGCAAGCCTGTTCGGAGGCACGGGCAGCGTGGGCGGCGTGCTGATGGGCGTGCTGCTGCTGGCCGTGCTGCGCAACGGGCTGAACCTGATGGGCGTGTCGCCGTATTTCTTTCAGGTGCTGCTGGGCGCCGTGGTGCTGGCCTGCGCCGCCGCAACGGGACTGCGGCGCACGCAGCGACGCAACCAGCAGCGCAGCGCTGACGCCACTCCTGCAGCGCCTTTGGCGGGGGCCGCGCCATGAACCGCAGCCCTGGCGCGCCGCTGGGCCTGATCGCGCTGCTGGCACTGCTGTGCGCCGTGTTCACGCTGCTGCTGCCCGGCAGCTTCGCCACCCTGGGCACGCTGCAATCGGTGCTGCTGCAAATCCCCGAGCTGGGCCTGCTGGCACTGGCGCAGATGCTGCCGCTGGTCAGTGGCGGCATCAACCTGGCCGTGGTCGCCAGCGCCAACATGGCGGGCCTGGCCATGGCCTGGGTGCTGGTGGGAGGCCTGTCGGCGCTGGGCCTGGACCTGTCGGGCCATGAGGGCCTGCTCATCGCCGCGGCACTGACCGTGGGCGCCCTCGCCAGCCTGCTGGTGGGGCTGGCCAGCGGCTGGCTGGTGGCGCGCGTCCATGCGCATCCCATCCTCGTCACGCTGGGCACCATGTCGCTGATCAACGGCCTGTGCGTCTGGCTCACGCGCGGCAAGCCCATTGCAGGCTTTCCCGAGGCCTTCCAGGCCCTGGGCTCGGCCCAGTGGCTGGGCCTGCCGCTGCCGTTCTGGATCTTCGCGGCCGTGTGCCTGCTGGTGGGCCTGTACCTGGGCAGCACACGCCACGGGCTGGCCATCTGCATGGTCGGCTCCAATGCCGAGGCCACGCGCCATGCGGGCATCGACACGCGCCGCGTGCTGATCGGCGTCTACACCCTGTCCACGCTGCTGTGCTGGATCGCGGCCGTGCTGATGATGGCGCGCTTCAACTCGGCCAGTGCGGACTACGCCCAGTCCTACCTGCTGGTCACGGTGCTTGCGGCCATCCTGGGCGGCACCGATCCCATGGGCGGCTTCGGCAGGGTGTCGGGGCTGTTCGTCGCCCTGCTCATCCTGCAGGTGCTGTCCAGCGGAGTGAACCTGCTGGGCGCCAATGCCCAGCTCACGCAGGCCCTGTGGGGCGCCACCATGATCGCCGCCGTGGCCGCGCGCCACCTGCTCGCGCGCTGGCGGGGCCGTGCCCGGGCACCCGCCGAACCCTCCCCTTCACGCTCTCGCAGCGTCCACCCGGAGCCCCTATGACCCCCCTCGGCATCCACGCCCTTGTATGGGCCGGCGACCTGTCGCCGGCCTCCACCCGCCATGTGATCGAGCAGACGCGCCAGGCCGGTTACGACCTGGTCGAGCTGTCCCTGCACGGCCCCCGGCTCATGGACCTGTCGCTCACGCGTGATCTGCTGCAGGAGCATGGCCTGGGCGTAGGCTGCTCGCGTGGCCTGACCTTCGAGGCCGATGTCTCCAGCGAAGACCCCTCCGTGGTCGCGCGCGGCCTGGCGCTGCTGCAAGAAGGCGTGGACATCACGGCGCGCCTGGGCGGGCGCTATTTCGGCGGCATCCTCTACGGCGCCATGGCGAAATACGGCCACCCCTGCACGCCACGGGGCCGGCGCAACGCGATCGAGGCCGTGCGGCGCATTGCCGACTTCGCGGGCGAGCGCGGCGTCACGCTGGGCCTGGAGGTGGTCAACCGCTACGAAAGCAATCTGCTGAACACGGCCGCGCAGGCGCTGGAGTTCATCGACGAAGTCGGCCAGCCCCATGTCTGCGTGCACCTGGACACCTACCACATGAACATCGAGGAAGCCGACCTCGCCGCGCCCGTGCTGGCCTGCGGACAGCGGCTGGGCTATGTGCACATCGGCGAGAACCATCGTGGCTACCTGGGCGCGGGCCACATCGACTTCGCGCAGTTCTTCGGTGCGCTCGCGCAGATCGGCTACCAGGGCACCGTCACCTTCGAGAGTTTCTCGTCCGCCATCGTCAACGAGCAGCTGTCGAACGCGCTGGCCATCTGGCGCCCGATGTGGGAAGACGGCATGGACCTGGCCCTGCACGCACGCGGCTTCATGGCAGACGGGCTGGCCAGCGCGCAGCAGGCACGCGCATGACGGCCATCCTGCCGCCCGAGGCCCTGGCGCGTGCGTTTGCGCTGGCGCGCTCCGGCCCCCGCCGCCTGCTGGGCCTGGCGGGCCCGCCCGGTGCAGGCAAGAGCACGGTCTGCGCCGCCCTGCTGCAGGCGCTGGGCCCGCTGGCGGCGGCCGTGCCCATGGACGGCTTCCACCTGGCGCAGTCCGCGCTGGAGCGCCTGGGCCGCGCGCAGCGCAAGGGCGCACCCGACACCTTCGACTCGGCCGGCTACGTGACCCTGCTGCGCCGCCTGCGCGCGCCCGTGGCTGGTGAAACGGTCTACGCCCCCGAATTCCGGCGCTCCGTCGAGGAGCCCATTGCAGGCGCCATCGCCATCGCGCCCGGCGTGCCCCTGGTCATCACCGAAGGCAATTACCTGCTGATGGATGAACAGGATGCGCCAGGCACACACTGGCATGCCGTGCGCGCGCTGCTGTACGAGGTCTGGTACGTGGACATGGACGACCGCCTTCGCATCGAGCGCCTGACCCGCCGCCACGAACTCCACGGCCGCAGCCCCCAGGCCGCACGCGACTGGGTGGCGCAGGTGGACGAGCCCAATGCGCGCCGCATTGCGGCAACGCGGGGGCAGGCGGATTGGGTGTTGCGCTGGGGGTGAGGCTGCCGGACACAGCCCCCGCTCAGAACGCCACCACGCCCCCGTCCTTGCGCGGGTCCGATCCGCCGATGTAGTGGTCGCCGTCGCGCAGAACCAGTTGCGCGCCGCCGAAGGCGAAGACGCCATGGCCTTCCTCGATCGTGACTTCGTGGCCGCGTGCGCGCAGGGCGGCGACGACCTCGGCGTCGAAGGCCGGCTCCACAGCCACGCCCTTGCCGCCCGTCACGCGCCAGCGCGGTGCGTCGGCGGCGGCCTGGGGGTTCTGGCCGTAGCGCAGCACGCGCAGGGCCATCTGCAGGTGGCCCTGGCTCTGCATGGGGCCGCCCATCACGCCGAAGGCCATCTGGGGCGTGCCGTCGGCGTTCATCGCAAAGGCCGGGATGATGGTGTGCGAGGGGCGCTTGCGCGGCGCGACCTCGTTGGCATGGCCGGCTTGCGTGGTGAAGCCGTGGCCACGGTTTTGCAGGCTGATGCCGGTGCCCGGCACAACCACGCCCGAACCGAAGCCCATGTAGTTGGACTGGATGAACGAGACCATCATGCCGCTGGCATCGGCCGCCGCCAGGTAGACGGTGCCGCCGGGGCGCGGTGCGCCGTAGGTGGGCGCGCTGGCGCGCTCGCGGTCAATGAGCGCCGCGCGTTCGCGCAGGTAGCCGGCGTCCAGCAGATGGGCGGATTCGACGCGCATGTGGTCGCCGTCGGCGTTGTATTCGTGCAGGTCGGCCAGGGCCAGCTTCATGGCCTCGACCTGCAGGTGCACGGACTCCACGCCGTCCAGCGGCTCGGCGCCCACGCCCAGTGCGTCCAGCATGCCCAGCGCCATCAGCGCGGCAATGCCCTGGCCGTTGGGCGGGATCTCGTGGATCACCGAATCGCCAAAGGTCTGCGACACCGTGCCGACCCAGTCGGCCTGGTGGGCGGCCAGGTCGGCCTCGGTCATGGCGCCGCCGCAGGCCTTGGCGTGCTCGGCCATCGAGCGCGCCAGTGCGCCACGGTAGAAGGATTCGCCCTTGGTGGCGGCGATCTCCTCCAGCGTGCGCGCATGGGCTTCGCTGCGGAAGACCTCGCCCGCCTTGGGGGCCTTGCCATCGGGCAGGAAGCATTCGGCAAAACCGGGCTGGTCGCCGAGCTTGGCGCCGCCCAGCGCCCACAGCGTGGCAATGGTGGGCGAGACCGCAAAGCCGTCGCGCGCATAGCGGATGGCGGGCTGGGCCAGTTGCTCGAACGGCAGCTTGCCGAAGCGGCGCGACAGCTCCACCCAGGCCGAGACGGCGCCGGGCACGGTGACGGCGTTCCAGCCCTTCTCGGGGATGCCGCCCAGCGCGGCGAAGTACTCGGGCGTCCAGGCTTCGGGCGAGCGGCCCGAGGCATTGAGGCCGTGCAGCTCCTTGCCATCCCACAGGATGCAGAAGGCATCGCTGCCCAGGCCGCAGCCCGTGGGCTCGACCACGGTCAGCGCCATGGCCGTGGCAATGGCCGCATCCACGGCATTGCCGCCGGCCAGCAGCATGGACAGGCCGGCCTGCGCGGCCAGCGGCTGCGAGGTGGAGACCATGTTGCGGCCCAGTACCGAAGAGCGGTGCGAGGCGTAGGGAAGTGTCCAGTCCGTAACAGTGCTTGTCATATCAATTTCCATAGCGCCAACGCGCCACCGATAGCTTGAGGAACCGCAGGCACGGCCCAGCTCAGGGACGCCAAGCAAGGGCCGCCCCGCAGCAAGGGCGTCGTCCCCCTCCCGCAGGAGAGGGGGAAGCGGCAAAGCCGCTCAGGGGGTGCTTCACTCAATCCAATGTGATTTTGTTGTCTTTGATGACCTGCGCCCAGCGCGCGCTGTCGGCCTGCACCATGGCAGCGAACTGCGCGGGCGTGCGGGGCGATGCGGCCTCCACGCCCTGCTTGGCCAGGCTGGCCACCACCTCGGGATTCTGGATGGCCTTGTTGAAGGCCTGATTGATCCGCGCCACCAGCTCGGGCTTCATGCCGGCCGGGCCATAGACGCCGAACCAGGTGACCGAAGAATAGCCAGGCAGGCCGGACTCGGCCACCGTGGGCAGGTCGGGCGCCAGCGCGCTGCGCTTGTCGCCGGTCACGGCCAGGGCGCGCAGGCGGCCGCTGGCCACATGGGGCATGCCGGTGGGAATGGAGTCGAACAGCAGGTGCACCTGGCCAGCGGCCAGGTCGGTGATGGACTGGGCCGTGCCCTTGTAGGGCACATGGGTCAGCTGCAGGCCCGCGCGCGCCGCGAAGGCCGCCGCGTTCAGGTGGACGATGGTGCCGTTGCCGCTGCTGGCGTAGTTGAGGGCGCCCGGATGGGCCTTGGCATAGGCGATCAGCTCCTGCACGTTGCGCACGGGCAGCGAGGGCGTGACCAGCAGGATGCTGGCCGCGCCGCCGATCTCGGCAATGGGCGTGAAATCCTTGTCGGCCTTGTAGGCCAGACGGGTCATCAGATGCGGCGAGATGGCATGCGTGCTGCTGGTGGTGAACAGCAGCGTGTAACCGTCCGGCGAGGCCTTGGCGGCCTCGCCCGTGCCGATGGTGCCGCCCGCGCCGGGGCGGTTGTCGATGACCAGCTGCTGGCCCAGGTCCTGGGACATGCGCTGCGCCACCACGCGCGCCACGAGGTCGGTGGCGCCGCTGGCCGGAAAGGGCACGACCAGGCGCACCGGGTGCGAGGGCCAGGACGCCTGGCCCTGTGCCACGGCGGGCAGGGCGATGGCGCCAGCCAGGGCACAGGCTGCAGCCACGATGGCGCGGCGTGGAAGTAAAACGCTGGGCAATGCCTTCATGGGCACACTCCTGGACAGGGGTTGGACGGCTGCAGCCGCTGCTCCCCAGCAACGCTGCAACAGGCCATCGTAGAACCCTCGCCCCTTTGCCGCCATCAGCAAATTTGCAAACCTGCGTTGCCTCTGCGGCAAATTGATGACAATCGGGGCGACATGCCCGACGCCCGCCACCTTCTTTTGCAGGACACCGCGCTGCGCTACTTCCACGAAGTGGCGCAATGCGGATCGCTGACCGAGGCCTCGGCGCGGCTGCATGTGGCGGCCTCGGCCATCAGCCGCCAGATCGCGGCGCTGGAGTCGCTGCTGGGCACGCCGCTGTTCGAACGCCACCCGCGCGGCATGGTGCTCAATGCGGCCGGGGAGATCCTGGCCGACCATGTGCGCCGCGCCGGCCTGGACGCCGAGCGCGCGCTGGGCGAGATCGAGGCCCTGCAGGGGCTGCGCAGCGGCCGCGTGCGCATCGCAAGCTCCGACGCCTTTGCCAACGAGTTCCTGCCGCGCCTGTGCGCAGCGTTCCAGCGCGCGCATGCCGGCATCGTCTTCGAGGTGATGGTGCTGCCCACGCCTGCCGTGCCAGAGGCCGTGCGCAGCGGCACGGCCGACATCGGCCTGTGCTTCAGCCGCGCGCCTGAAAAAGGCATTGCCGTGGCCTGCCGCGTGGCGGCGCCCCTGGTGGCCCTGGTCGCACCCGGCCATGCCTTGGCCCAGGCCCGCCGCCTGTCGCTGGCCCAATTGGTACGCCACCCCCTGGCACTCACACCGGCCGATACTGCCGTGCGCCAGTTGCTGGACGCGGCCTGCAGCCGCCAGGGCCTGATGCTGATGCCCGTGATGGAGAGCAACCACGGCAAGACCCTGCTGAACTTTGCAGCCCAGGGCGCCGCCGTGGCCGTGGCCAGCGAGATCGCCGCGCGCCACATGGTGGCCACAGGCGCACTGGTGGCCGTGGCGCTCAGCGACCGGGGCATGGACCTGCGCGACATCGAGGTGCAGACCCTGGCCGGCCGCACGCTGCCGCATGCGGCGCAGTCCTTCCTGGAAATGCTGCAGCTGCGGTTGCCCGGTCCCTGGTAGCCGGAGGGCATCGCGGGCAGCGCCCGCCAGACACCACGGAAACAGGGCCGGCCAGAAAAGAGACCACAGTCCGAACATGGGCGGAGGGGCAAAACTCGGAAAGCTCCGGTTTTTACTGCCCTGCAGACCCGTGATTCATCCATCGCCCTGATCGGTCCACCGAAGACGGGAGCGGATCGGGCATGAATCGGATAGGACTACTCTGATTCTGACTCAGCCGATTCGGATTCTCCTGCGCGACCGGACAGCCAGCCGCCGGCGCCGTTCCTATCATTCGCATCTCTGTCGCCGGGCTTCCTTTACGGAACCCCTGGACTCCCGCTCCTGAATGAATACACGGACAACCCGGCCATCGCCGGACCTGCAAACAAGAGGCAAGGCATGTACACGAACCAGACCGGGGGGCGCAAGCGGCAATTGCAGCGGGAGGCACAGCATGGATGAGCGAACCGAACTGACCTTCATGCTGCATGGCCTGTCGGACCGCGACGCCAAGCTGTTCCGCTCCTATGTGCTGATGGTGAATCACCGCACACGGCACCGCTGGACGTGGCGCGAATCCCAGGCGGACATGACGGTGGCGCATGGCGAACTGGCCGAAGCGCCTGCCGCCCCGCCCGCGTTGACGCTGCGCGTGGGCGGGCAGCCCAAGGGGGCCTTTCCTGCGGGCGGCCATCTGAGCATGCCCCTGCGCTCCGATGCGCTGGAGGAATGCCTCAACACCATGGGCGCACGCATCCTGTCGGTGCACGGCAAACCGGCCAGCGCCAAGGCACACGCCAGCGGCCTGCACACGCAGCATCAGCTGATGCTGCTGCAGCTGCGGCGCTGGCCGTCGCCGCAACTGCTGACGAGATCCCACCATATCCGCCTGGCCACCTTGCTGACAGGCCAGCCCACGACGATGCAGACCCTGTGCCAGCGCTCGGGCCTGCCGCCCGAGATCTGTGCCGGTTTTCTGAACGAGCTGGACGCCGCCGGCCTGCTGCGCTGGGCCTCGGCCCGCCCGCCCGCCGCACCGCCCCCCGGCAACCCTGCGCCGGACAGGGGCGTGCTCGAACGCATACGCCTTCGCCTGGCCCGGTTTGCAGGAGCGCGCCCATGAGCGAACTCAAGATCCTGATTTCCGGCCCTCCAGGCGCAGGCAAGACCACGGCCATCCGCTGCGTCAGCGAGATCGCCCCCGTGAGCACCGACGTGCGCAACACCGATGACACCCTGGACAAGGCGCTGACGACGGCCGGCATGGACTATGGCGAGCTGACCCTGGACAACGGCGAGAAGCTGTACCTCTACGGCACGCCCGGGCAGGAGCGCTTTGACTTCATGTGGCGCATCCTCTCGCGCGGCGCGCTGGGCGTGATCTTGCTGATCGACAACAGCCGCTCCGATCCGCTGGCCGACCTGGATATCTATGTCCAGGGCCTGTCCGATGTCTTGCGCAGCACGGCATGCGTGGTGGCGGTATGCCGCATGCAGGAGTACACAGCGCCTGATCTGGACAGCTTTGCCGTGCACCTGCAATCGCGCGGCCTGCTGTGCCCCGTGGTGCCGGCCGATGTGCGCAACCCCCAGCAGGTGGTGGCCCTGATCGAGCTGTTGCTGCTGCAGATTGAAGCCCTTGCCCAGGAGAAGTCCCATGAAGAATGACGCTGCCTTGACGGCTGCAGCCCAGGCGGCGGTGCAGTCGCTGATGAGCAGGTTGCACGGCGTGCGTGGCTGCGTGGTCAGCACCGAGGACGGCTTCGAGGTGGCCGCCCGTGCGCAAGGCCAGGGCAGCACGGCGCGGCTGTCGGCCATGGCCAGCTCGATGGCGGCGCTGGGCATGATCGCCGGCGAGGAGAACCAGCTCGGGCATTGCGCCAACGTGGTGGTCGAGGCGGCCGAGGGCTTCATCGTCATGCTGCAGGCACAGCGCCCGGGCCTGACGCTGGTCATCAGCGTGGTGGCCTCGCGCGAGGCCGTTCTGGGCCAGGTTCTCTATGTCTCGCGCGAGGCCGTGCGGACGCTGGAACAAGCGTGATGGCAAAGGCAGGCAAGGGCTGCTCATATGCATCCGGCAAGAAGGCACCGCGAAGGTGCAGAACATTTTCGCAACACAAGGGAGTTAGGAAAACAATGGCCAATATCAAGCAAACCATGGATGAACTGATGCGCTGCGACGGCGCCATGTGCGCTGCACTGGTGGACTACAACAGCGGCATGATCCTGGGGCAGGAAGGCTCGGGCGTGGACCTGGAGCTGGCTGCCGCCGGCAACACCGAACTGGTGCGCGCCAAACTCAAAACCATGCGCTCGCTGGGCCTGGAAGACACCATCGAGGACATCCTCATCACGCTGAGCAAGCAGTACCACATCCTGCGCCCCTCCACCCACCACGAGGGCCTGTTCCTGTACCTGGTGCTCGACAAGACCAAGGCCAATCTCGCGCTGGCGCGCCGCAAGGTGCAGGACGTGGAGAATGCGCTGGTGGTCTGAACAACAGCCCTTGACTGGCTGCGCCGCTCAGAACCGCTCGGCGCACAGCGCCTGCCACTGCAGGATCTCGATCTCGCCGCGCTGCACCCGGATGAGGCCGCGCGCCTGCAGGCCCTGCAGCAGCACGTTGGTGGTCTGGCGCGAGATCGACAGCATGCGCGCCAGCTGCTCCTGCGTGATATCCAGGCGCGGCCGGGCCGGCACATCGTCCAGCCGCTCGCCGTAGCCGCGCGCCATGGCCACCAGGCGGCGCGCCAGGCGCTGGGGTGCGGGCAGCAGGGCCAGGTCCTCCAGCGCCGCAAAGGCCGCGCGCATGCGCCCCGACATCAGCACGCCCAGGTCATGCCAGTGCGCGGGGTGCTGCTGCAGCCAGTCCAGCAGCGGCTGGCGCGGCACCTGCAGCACCACGCTGGGCTCCATGGCGTGGGCATCGTGGGTGCGCGGCGAACCGTCGAACAGCGCGATCTCGCCAAACCAGGTGGCCGGTCCCATGCGCGTGAGCAGCGCCTCGCGCGCCTGCTCGCTCTGGCCACCCACACCGGAGAAACCGATGCTGCCCCGGACCACGGCGAACAGCCCGCCCTCCAGCGCATCGCCGCGCAGGAACAGGGCTTCGCCCGTCTCCAGGCTGCGCGGCTGCGCCAGCGCCAGCAGCAAATCGGCAAACTGCGGCGCCAGTGCGCTGAACCAGCGACCGGCGCGCAGCGTGGGCAGGTAGGAAGAGGCGAGGGAAGCTTGCATGGAAAGGGATGTCGGGTGGCTGACAGACACAGCCGGCGGGCCTGCGTATTTTCGCCGCTGACATCGAACATGCCAGGAGACCTTTCCATGCAAGCCTCACACCCCCTGCCCCGCGCGCTGGCGCGCCCTTCCCGCCTGCTGGCCAGCCTGGCCACAGCCGCTTTGCTGGGCGCCTGCGCCCACGGCAGCCTGCCCGTCTCCGACATGGCCAGGCCCCAGCCGGCCAGCGCCGCCACGCGCGCGGCCCAGCAGGCGGCCTTGGTGCAGCAGCCGCTGGACGATGCGCAGGCCATGGAGGACGCCCGGCGCGGCCTGATCGCACCGGCCGACACCCTGGTCGTGCGCAATGCCCAGGGCCGTCCCATCTGGAGCATGCAGTCCTATGCCTTCCTGGAGCAGGACCAGGCGCCCGACACCGTGCACCCCGCGCTGTGGCGCCAGGCCCAGCGCAACCGCGTCAGCGGCCTGTTCCAGGTGACGGACGGGCTCTACCAGGTGCGCGGCCTGGACCTGTCGAACATGAGCATCATCGAGGGCGAGACCGGCCTGATCGTGGTCGATCCGCTGATGTACACCGAGACCGCCCAGGCCGCCATGGACCTGTACTTCCAGCACCGCCCGCGCAAGCCCGTGGTGGCCGTCGTCTACTCGCACAGCCATGTGGACCATTTCGGCGGCGTGCGCGGCGTGGTGCGCCAGGAAGAGGTGGATGCAGGCCGCGTGCAGGTCATCGCCCCGGCGGGCTTCATGGCCGAGGCCGTGGGCGAGAACGTGATCGCCGGCCACGCCATGGGCCGGCGCGCGCTCTACCAGTTCGGCATGCTGCTGCCGCGCGATGCCAGGGGACAGGTGGACGCAGGGCTGGGCAAGGCGGGTGCGCCCGGCACCATGGGGCTGATCGCGCCCACGCGCGTGATCGACAAGCCGCGCGAGACCCTGCGCATCGACGGCGTGGACATCGAGTTCGCGCTCACGCCCGGGGCCGAGGCGCCGGCCGAGATGATCATGTACTACCCCCAGCTCAAGGTGCTGAACATGGCCGAGATCGCCGTGCACACCCAGCACAACCTGCTGCCGCTGCGCGGCGCCCAGGTGCGTGACGCGCTGGGCTGGTCCCGCCACCTGAACGACGCCCTGCACGCCTATGGCGGCAAGGCCGAGATCCTGATTGCCCAGCACCACTGGCCGGTCTGGGGCCAGCCCCGGCTGCAGCACCTGCTGGCCGGCCAGCGCGACACCTACAAATACCTGCACGACCAGACCGTGCGCCTCATGAACCACGGCTACGTGGGCTCGGAGATCGCCGAGATGCTGAAGATGCCCGAATCCCTGGCCCGCGACGGCGCAACGCATGCCTTCTACGGCCACCTGCGCCACAACATCCGCGCCATCTACCAGCACTACCTGGGCTACTACGAAGGCAATCCGGCGCAATTGGAGGCGCTGCCGCCCGTGCCCGCCGCGCGCAAGACCGTGGAATACATGGGGGGCGCCGACGCCGTGCTGCGCCGTGCGCAGGCCGACTACGAACGCGGCGAATACCGCTGGGTGGCGCAGATCGCCTCGCAGCTGGTCTTTGCCGACCCGGCCAACCAGGCCGCGCGCCGCCTGGCGGCCAATGCCTATGAACAGCTGGGCTACCAGATGGAGTCGGCCACGGCCCGCAACGCCTTCCTGCAGGGCGCGGCGGAACTGCGCCAGGGCGTGCCCCAGCTGCCCAGGCCCGGCAGCACCGCGCGCGACCTGGTGCGCAGCCTGCCGCTGGAGATGTTCTTCGACTACCTGGGCGTGCGGCTGGACGCGGGCAAGGCCGCAGGCCAGCGCATCGTGCTCAACTGGACCTTCACCGACACCGGCGAGCAGCGCAGCCTGAACCTGGAGAACAGCGCCCTCACCCAGAGCCCGGGCCTTGCGCCCGCCGCCCATGCCAGCCTGCGCCTGACGCGCGCCACGCTGGACGCCATTGCAGGCCAGGAGACCACGATGGCCGAGGCCATCAAGAGCGGCCAGCTGCGCATCGAGGGCGACGCCTCCAAGGTGACGGCGCTCATGTCCATGCTGGACCGCTTCGACAGCGTGTTCCCCATGGTGGAGCCACGCCCCGAGCGGGCCGCTCAGTAACCGTGCTGGGCGCGGAAGTCGCGCGCCTTGCCGAAGTGCCCGTTGCCGATGAAGGGCACGGGCGGGCGCAGCGCCGACAGCGGCGAGGGATGGTTGCTGGTCAGCACCAGATGGCCCCGGTCGGCCGGAATGAAGGCGCGCTTGGACTGAGCATGGCTGCCCCAGAGCATGAAGACCACGGGGCGCGCGCCCTGGGCGATGTGCCGGATCACCGCATCGGTCAGCAGCTCCCAGCCCTTGCCCGAGTGGCTGGCCGCCTGGCCTTCTTCCACCGTGAGACAGGTGTTGAGCAGCAGCACGCCGTTCCTGGCCCACTTGACCAGGCTGCCGCCCGGGTTGGGGAACGGCGGAAAGGGCACGCCCAGGTCACGCTGCATCTCCTTGAAGATGTTCTGCAGCGAGGGCGGCATGCGCACGCCCGGCGCCACCGAGAACGACAGGCCTTCGGCCTGCCCCCGGCCGTGGTAGGGGTCCTGCCCCAGGATGACCACGCGCACTTCCTCGGGCGGGGTCAGCTCCAGCGCGCGCAGCGGCTGGGGCGGAAAGATCACCGCGCCGGCTTCCAGGCGCTGGTGCAGAAAGGTCAGCAGCTGCTGGCCCGTGGCACCCGCGAAGAAGTCCTCGACCAGGGGCTGCCAGTCGGGCGCAACGGGCCAGTCGGCGGGATCGGCGGATTGGAGTTGGTCGGCTTGCGCCGGGGCGATTGCGTCGTCTTGAAGGGCCATGGCGGATGGGGCACCAGCGCACGCATGGCGCGCGATGGTGGTTCCTCGAAGGTACGAAAGAAACGGGAATGCACCGGCGCGCGGCCGGTGCATTGATGTCCTGAGGATACCCGCAGTCGCACAGCCGCCCGGCGTGTGCGACATGCACGTCAGCGCATCAGCGCGTCCGGCGGCGCCGGCGCATTGCCGCCATGGCCAGCAGCACCGAGGCCGATGTGGCCGCCAGACCCGCGAGGTTCCACACGGGAATGGCGGCAGGAGAGGTCGCCGCCATCACCATCAGACCGCCCGGATCGACCACCACGCCATTGGCCTGCAGGTCATCATCGCCCAGGCCACCGTCCTGGACTTCCAGGGTGTAGGTATTGGCCGAGGTCACCTTGAAGCCATCGTTGAAGGCATACCAGTGCGGTGCCGGGTTGGCCGCCGTGGGACCGTACTTCCAGTACTGGGCCCCCGAAGGCAGGGCCTGCGGCATGGTGACGCTGAGCTTCAGCGTCGCGCCTGAGTTGCAGCCCGACGAGCGCAGGTCCAGCACACCCAGCGGATAGGCCGCCGCACCCTGGGGCGGCGCCGTGGGCAGGCTTTGCGCACGCACCAGCGATGCCGATTGCAGGCTGCAGCCGCTGGCCGGATTGCTGACGGTCAGCGTCGCGCTGCCGCCTTGCAGGGTCGAGATGGTGGTGGCGCCAGCGACAGGGGCGTTGACCGTCAGGGGCTGCGAGGCGGGCCCCGCACCGCTGCTGGACTGTGCCGCCACGCTGCAGTTGTAGGCCACGCCGGGTGTCAGGCCGTTGACCGCCACCGTCGGAGTGCTGGACGTGCCCATCAGCACCGCGCCGCCACCTTGCGGGACACATTGCGCCACATAGCCCGTGACCGTCTGGCCGGGGATGGAGGCCACCGGATCGAAGGTCAGCTGCACGGCCGTGCCCTGCGCGAAAAAGCCCGTATCGGCAGGTGGCTGAAGTGCGCCCGGAACGCTGCCGGACCAGACGCTCATCGCATCCACGCCGAAGAACAGGCTTTGCCGGTTGTCCACCTCGGCAATGCGCATCCGCACGGTCTGGCCCGCGTAGGCCGACAGGTCGAACTGCAGCGACTGGTAGCCGCTGCCGCTGTCCGAAGGACCGGGCGCCGTGGCCGGCGGCCACTGGAAGACATTGGCCAGCACACCGGCGCCCAGGCTGTCGGGCGCGGCGGCAGGGTTCATGACGTCGATGCGCACCTGCTGGTTGGGCGCAGCCACCGTGTAGTCAAGCGTGGCCGGCGCCGCAGCGACCTTGGCCGCATTCTGGACATGGATGCGGGCGCTCAGCGTGGCCGGGCTGCCCGCCGGAATGGCGACGTCCTGGTAGAGCACATGGCTGCCGGGGCCGGGCTGGTCGCTCATGAGGGCAAACGCCCCGTCGGGAGGTGCAGGCACGGCCACGGGCGTGATGGCGCCCCTGGTGCCTTGCTGGGCGGCGAAGCCGCCCTTGGAGCCGGCCTGGGACACGGATTGCCAGCCCGTGAAAACCAGGGAACCCGGACCGGAGTTCTGCTCGAAACTGCCGTTGGCCAGCAGTTCGGCGGCCTGCGCCGGGCCCAGGGCCGCAAACACCGCAAGCCCCAGACAGGACTTGCGGGCAACGCCTTTTACGCTGTGCATGATGCTGCCTTGCGCCGATCAGCGTTCGTAGACGGTGTCGGTGGGCGCGCTGTCCTGGGTGTTGCCCATGACCCGGTTGTTGTTGAACGAGGTGATCTTCCCGCCTGCCACAGCGTTGAACGCCTTGTCATTGCCGAACACCGTGGTGTTGGACAGGTAGACCTGGGCGGTCGTGCTCTGGACACTGATGGCGGCGCGTTCCGGCTCGCCCTGTGCTGGCACTGCATTGCCCAGCAATTGCGAGCGTTGCACCAGAACAGACACAGAAGTAGCGCTCGTCTCGACCTTGACCGCCGCCTGCGTGAAGCCCTGGATCCTGACGTTGTCCAGCACCACTTTGCCTGCCTGGAAGATTCTGACGCCGAACGTTCCTGTGCCGTTGCCGACGATGTCCAGATCCCGCAGCACCACGGTGTCAGAAACACCCGCGTTGATGGTGATGCCCGCGCTACCGGAGACCAGCACGCCGGCAAGCACGCCTGTGCCGTCCACCTGCATGGACTTGGTGATGGTGACTCCACCGACGCCCGCAGGATCCAGCACGTTGATCTCGCCGTTGGCGGCCGTCCTGGCGATGGCCCCCGCAAACGTCTTGCAGGGAGCCGTGCGGCTGCAGGGGTTGACGTCATCGCCCACGCCCGAGACCCAGGTGCGCGTGGCCTGTGCCCAGGCGCCGGACGATGCCAGCGTGGCCGATGCGCAAACGATGAGGGCAGCCCAGCCGCGGCTGGACAGGAAAGGGGCACGGGGCATGAACGACATCGAAGTCTCCGTAGGCGATGGGCTGCGGCCATGTTGCCGGATCGGCATTTCATGCGCATTGTCAATAATTATCATGCAAACGAAAAACTTTTAGAAACACTATTTGCACAAAAAAAGCCCGCACGCATGGCTGCGGCGGGCTGCTTCGGTGGCGCACCACCGAGGGACCGATCCGGTCTCGGCTTCAGGCAAACAGCTTGGCCAGCGCCTCTCCCGGCTCCTTGGCGCGCATGAAGGCCTCGCCCACCAGGAAGCTGTGGATGCCGGCATCGCGCATGGCCTTGACGTCCTCGCGGCTGCCGATGCCCGACTCGGTGACCAGCAGACGGTCGGCGGGCACGTTCTTTTGCAGGTCCAGCGTGGTCTGGATGCTGACCTCGAAGCTGCGCAGGTTGCGGTTGTTGATGCCCACCAGCGGCGTCTTGAGGCGCAGGGCGCGGTCCAGTTCGGCGCCGTCGTGGACCTCGACCAGCACGGCCATGTCCAGGCTGTGGGCGATCTGTTCCATCTCGGCCATCTGCGCGTCGTCCAGGCAGGCGGCGATCAGCAGCACGCAGTCGGCGCCCATGGCCCGCGATTCGTAGATCTGGTAGGGATCGACCATGAAGTCCTTGCGCAGCACGGGCAGGTGGCAGCTGGCGCGCGCCTGCTTGAGATAGTCCACGCTGCCCTGGAAGAACTGCTTGTCGGTCAGCACCGAGAGGCAGGCGGCGCTGACGCCCTTGCCGTCGCCATCGGCATAGCTTTGCGCGATGTCGGCGGGGATGAAGTCCTCGCGGATCACGCCCTTGCTGGGGCTGGCCTTCTTGATCTCGGCGATCACGCCGGCCTGGCCGGCGGCGATCTTGGCGCGCAGCGCGCCCACGAAGTCGCGCGTGAGCACGCGGCTTTCGGCGTCACGGCGCATGTCCGCGAAGGGCATGCGCTTCTGGGCGGCGGCCACTTCCTGCACTTTCACGTCGCAGATTTGCTTGAGGATGTCGGACACGTTGCTTTCCTTGGTTTCTTGTATTCGGTGGTCGATGGGAGCTGCGCGGCTCAGGCCGTCAGCCGGGCCGTGTAGGCCACGAGTTCGTTGAGCTTGGCCAGGGCCGCGCCGCTGTCCAGCGCCGCCTGGGCGCGGGCCATGCCGTCCTCGATGCTGGAGGCCACGTTGGCCGCATACAGGGCGGCACCCGCGTTCAGGCAGACGATGTCGCGCGCGGCACTCTTTTCGCCATGGAGCACGCCCAGCAGCATGGCCTTGGATTCCTCGGGATTGTCCACCTTGAAGGCGCGCGTGCCCACCATGCGCAGGCCGAAGTCCTCGGGATGGATCTCGTACTCGCGCACCACGCCGTCCTTGAGCTCGCCCACCAGGGTGCCCGCGCCCAGACTGATCTCGTCCAGGCCGTCGCGGCCATAGACCACGATGGCGTGCTCGGCGCCCAGGCGCTGCAGCGCGCGCACCTGGATGCCGACCAGGTCCTCGTGGAACACGCCCATGAGGATGTTGGGCGCGCTGGCCGGATTGGTCAGCGGACCCAGGATGTTGAAGATGGTGCGCACGCCCAGCTCCTTGCGCACGGGCGCCACGTTCTTCATGGCCGGGTGGTGGTTGGGCGCGAACATGAAGCCGATGCCCACGTCGGCGATGCTGCGCGCGATCTGCTCGGGGCTGAGCTGGATGTTGACGCCCAGCGCCTCCATGGCGTCGGCGCTGCCGCTCTTGCTGCTGACGCTGCGCCCGCCGTGCTTGCTGACCTTTCCGCCCGCCGCCGCGATCACGAAGATGGAGCAGGTGGAGATGTTGAAGGTGTTGGCGCCGTCGCCGCCCGTGCCCACGATGTCCACCAGGTGGCGCTTGTCCTCCACATGGACCTTGTTGGAGAACTCGCGCATGACCTCGGCCGCGGCCGTGATCTCGCCGATGGTCTCCTTCTTCACGCGCAGGCCGGTGACGATGGCGGCCGTCATCACGGGCGACAGCTCGCCGCGCATGATCAGGCGCATCAGGTGCAGCATCTCGTCGTGGAAGATTTCGCGGTGCTCGATGGTGCGCTGCAGCGCTTCCTGGGGGGTGATCTGGGTCATTGCGGTGTCTCGGTTGGGTGCCGGCCTGCTCAGGCCTTCTGTTCCAGGAAATTCTTGAGCATGGCGTGGCCATGCTCGGTGAGGATGCTCTCGGGGTGAAATTGCACGCCCTCGATGGCCAGGCTGGTGTGGCGCACGCCCTGGATCTCGCCGTCCTCGCTGGTGGCCGTGATCTCCAGGCATTCGGGCAGGCTGGAGCGCGCAATGGCCAGCGAGTGGTAGCGGTTGACCGTGAACTGCTCGGGCAGGTCGGCGAACACGCCCTTGCGGTCGGTGGTGATGACGCTGGTCTTGCCATGCATCTGCTGGCCCGCGCGCACGATGTCGCCGCCGAAGGCCGCGCCAATGCTCTGGTGGCCCAGGCACACGCCCAGGATGGGCAGGCGGCCCGCGAAGTGCTGGATGGCCGCCACGGAAATGCCGGCCTCGGCCGGCGAGCAGGGGCCGGGCGAGATCACCAGGCGGTCGATCTTCTCGCGCTCGACCAGGGCGATCACCTCGTCCAGCGTGGCCTCGTCATTGCGCACCACGGTGACATCGGCACCCAGCTCGCCGAAGTACTGGACGATGTTGTAGGTGAAGCTGTCGTAGTTGTCGATCATCAGCAGTCTGGTCATACCGGCTCCTGGGTCTCAAAGGGAAAAACGGGTGGCGCGGGCATGCCGCAGCGAAGGCTGGCGCGGGAATGCGCGCAATGCTGCCTGGGTCTGGAAGGGGGAATCTGAGGGCATCTGGGCAATCTCCTGGGTTCTGGGAGCCGCCGTGCCGGGGAGCCATCTGCTGGGTGAGCCTTGCTGCCGTCACGGCGGCAAGGCGCGGTACGCAACCGCAACGACGTGCCGCTTCCTTATTGGAAGCGCCACCACTGTGCAACGATGATCGAAACGGGCGTACCGTTCATGGCTGTCTTGGATCGAGAGTTCAGGTGTCTGGAAGACGGGAATGCAGCAGGCTGCATGGCGAAGCATGCTAACACAGGGTCCGCGCAGCGTGGCGGGACGACCCTGCGGGCGCCTCACTTCAGGAAATCCGGCTGGTCGAACTTCTGCTTCAAAAAGCGCCCGTTGGCCAGCAGCGCCTGCGCATCGCTGGCCGCCACATGGGCCACCACCTGCTGCATCTGCCCGGCCAGCAGCGCCAGCTGCTCGGTCAGCAGCTGCCTGGCCGTCTTGCCGTCCTGCACGGGCTGGGTGACACGGAACAGCGGCGGCAGCGCCGCATAGTGCGACAGCGTGGCGGGCAGGTACTGCAGCACCGTCTCGCGCACGGTGAACAGGCCGTCGTTGAAGACCGGGCCGGCGTCGGCCAGCGAGGGCAGCACCTCGTGCACCGAGCCGCGCACGCTGTCCAGGTGCTTTTGCATCTCGGGCGTGAGCATCGGACGGGCCTTTTGCACCAGCTCGTCGATGCGTTCGCGGATGTCCTCGGCGCTCCAGTGCTGCTGCAGCGCCCGCTCGAAGCTGGCGCCCGCGGGCTGCAGGGCCCAGCCCAGCAGCAGGCCCGCGACGTACAGGCCCAGCGTGATCCAGCCCCAGCCGGCGCCGATCACGCCCGCAAACAGCAGCACCGGCCCCAGCAGGGCCAGCGCCAGGCCGGCGAGGTTGCCGTTGCCGTAGAAGAAAAGCTGCAGGCGGCGCATCAGGCGGGTCCGATCGCTGGCGGCGCTGTCACTGGTAGCCCCGGATTTCCTTGAACACCAGCGGCAGTCCGCTCTTGCCGGTGTTGCGCGCATCGAAGGCGCGCCCGCCCGTCAGCGCGGCCAGGGCCTGCATTTCGCCGGACTGCGCCTCGCCAAAGATGATGGGAAAAACGCGCACCAGCGGCGCGCCGCCGTCGCGCGCCATGCGCTGCTCGCGCTCGAATGCGGCCCAGTCGCGGCCGGCCGTGTTGGCGCCATCGGTCAGCAGCACGATGCTGACGAAGCGCTCGGGATCGGCCCGCAGTTCCTGGCGTGCCTGCTGCTGCGCCAGCGTGAGCGCGTCGTAGATGGCCGTGCCGCCATCGGCCACCAGGCTGTCGGCATAGGCCAGCACCTGGGCGCTTGCGGCCTGCAGGTCGCCCGCCGCGAACTGCACGCGCGCGGGCTGGCCGACCAGGCCCGAGAACGGAATCAGCAGCACGCGCTCGCGCGCCTGGAAGGCGGCGTAGCGCTGGCTGGCGGCCGAGGCCTCGGCGCCGGACAGCAGCTTGAGCGCCTCCTTCATCTGCGCCAGCCGCGCACCCTTCATGGAGCCGCTCACGTCCAGCACGAAGATGCTGGTGGCCGGGCGGCGCAGATCGCTCTGGTAGGCCGAGAGCACGGCATCGATCACCTCCAGCCGGTTCGGAAAGCTCAACTCCACCACGGGCGCCGTGGGCAGCGCCGGGCTGGCCTGCGCCTCGGGGCTGGCGGGGCGCAGCTGGGCCTGGCGCAGCGGCTGGCCCTGGAAGGCGGGGGCCTTGAACTGGGCGACCAGCCGGTCATAGTCTGCGCGCCGCGCAGCGTTGAGCAGCATCAGCGGATAGTCGGCCGAGATCACGCCGTCGCGCGGGTAGACCAGGGTGAGCCGGTCGGCGGCGGGCAGCTTCTCGTTCAGGCGCAGGATCACGGCCTCGTAGTTGACCAGCGCATCGACGGCGCCGGGCTCGCGCTCGAAGGCCTCGGCCAGCCAGCCGGAGCTGCCTGCCGTGAGCTTCTGGCCCGACAGAAAATCCTTGAGCACCTTGGCGTTGACCTCCCTGGCGTCCAGGTCCTCGGTCTTGCCGGCCACGGCCGAGGCCACGGCGAACAGCGCGCTCATGCCGGTGTTGGAGCTGGCCGGATTGGTCATGCCGTAGCGCAGCCGGCCCTGGACGGCAGCGCGTGCGATGTCGGCCCAGGTGGGCGGTGCCTTGTCCCAGCCCAGCTTTTGCAGCACGGGGGCCTTCACGCCCAGGGCCACGCGCGAGTAGAAAAGCTTTTCGCGCGCCAGCGGCTTGTTCGCCAGCGCCAGCGCGGGATAGGCGCCATTGGGCGGCAGGATGGCGTCGTACTGCTCGCCCGCATTGATGCGCTCGACCATCTCCAGCGTGCCCGCATAGCTGAGCTTGAGCGGCACGCCCGCCGCCGTGGCGGCCTGCTCCAGCGCGGGCGCCACGTCCTTGAGCTCGGAGCCGGCCAGCACGGTGAATGCACCCTGGGGAGCGGCGGACGGATCGGACTTGGCGGCGGCCTGCGGCGCGGGTTCGGGCGACTTGCCGCAGCCGGCCAGGGCCAGCGCAAGGCCCAGCAGCCACCAGGCCGCCAGGCGCCGGAACATGCTCACAGCACCACCTCGCCGGCAGGCGCCTGCAGCGCCTCGCGCACGTCCTCGCGGCGGCTCTTTTCCAGATAGGCGCGGGACTTGTCGACCTCCTGCGACAGCGTGTCCACCGTGGTCTGCATGGAGGCCAGGGCCTTGACCTTGAAGTCGGCCATGGCGTCCATGGTCTGGTAGATGTTGCCGAAGGCCTGCTGCAGCCTGGCGATGTCGATGGTGCTGCCGGCCGCCTGCTCGTGGATCTTGCCGCTTTGCTCGCGCAGCAGCTCGCTGGTGCCGGCGATCAGGTTGCCCGTGGTGGTGTTCAGCGCCGTGATCTGGTCCAGCACCAGCTTCTGGTTGGCCAGCGCCTGCGCCACGATGACGGCCGTGCGCAGGGCGGAGACCGTGGTGGTGGTCGCGCGGTCCACGCCCTTGGCCAGTTCGAGGTTGTTCTTGCGCACCAGGTCCAGCGCCAGGTAGCCCTGCACGTTCACCGCCATCTGGGTGAGCAGGTCGGTGACCTTCTGGCGTGCGTAGAACAGCATGTCCTCGCGCACCACGCGGGCCTTTTCCGGGTCGCTGGCGTCCAGCTGTGCGGCCTTGGCCTCCAGCGCCGCGTCCAGCTTCTTGCCGATGTGGATGTATTTCTCCAGCCGCTCCATCAGTCCCCACAGGTTGGCCTTTTCCTGCTCGATGGCGGCGTTGTCGCGCAGCAGCTCGTCCTTGCCGCGCTTGAGGCTGTCGATGATGGCGTTCAGGTGGCTCTGGCTGGACTGGAACTTGTCGAAGTAGTCCACCAGCCTGTTGCCCATGGGGATCAGGCCCAGCAGCTTGCGCGGCTTGAACAGGTCGTCCTGGCGCGAGGGGTCCAGCGCCTCCACCTGGCGGCGCAGGTCGATCAGGCCCTGGCCGATCTGGCTGCCCTGGTCGAACAGGCCGTTGCTCAGCGTCTTGACGGGGCGCTCCAGCATGCGGTTGGAGACGGCGGCAGCGGCCTGCACCTCCTTGTTGCCCATGCCGTGGATGCGCTCGACCGCGCCCTTGAAGGCGGGCGACTGGCTGTCGTTGGCGGTGATGTCGTCGATGAACTGCGCCACCTGCGCGTCCAGCTGCTGCACTTCCTCGGCCTTGAGGCGGACCTTGCCGCTGGCCGACTCGATGGGCACGGGCAGGGCGGGCGCGGGCGGCTCCAGCACGAAATCCTGCTCCTGTGCAGGCACGGCGGCAGTGGTGGCCTGGGGGGTGTTGCTCATCGGTTGCTCCTGGGTCCTTGAGTCATTTGAAGCGCTGCTCCATGTCCACGATCATTCGCTCCAGCCACTCCTGGCTGGGCGGATCGATCACCTCCACCAGCTGCGCGGGCGCCTGCACGCCCTGCCCGGCCCAGCGCTCGGGCCCGTGCGTGTCGCCGCCGGTGCGAAAGCCGTATTCCTGCGCCAATGCGCGCAGCTGCGGATCGGATTCGAGCAGCTGGCCCACGCGATCGCCCGCAGGCGTGTAGGGCACGAGCACATGCTTGGAATACAGCGTGGGCTGCGGGTAGAGCATCACCATCTCGCCGCTCCTGCGCTGCGGGTGGCGCAGCAGGAACTCCACCAGTTGCGATTCATAGGCCACCAGCAGCGGCGCCTTGCCCATGCCCAGGGCCAGGTAGTCCTCGAAGGGGCCGGCCGACGAGCTTTCCTGGAAGCCCTGGCGCAAAAACAGCGGCGCCACCTGCGGCATCACGCGCTCCAGGTCGGCCGGGCTTTGCACCACCTGCTGGCCGTTGAGCACATAGCTGGCCAGCGCCAGGTACATGGCCGCGCTGTTGGAGCTGCGCACATCGGTGCTGGCGGGCAGCACGGCCTTGCCGGTGGCAAAGGCGCCGGAGGCCTTCAGGTCACGCCAGCGCGTGCCCTTGCCGGCCATGGCCAGCAGGGCGGGAAGATCGGTCACGTAAAAGAATTCGCCCTGCTTTTGCGCAACGCCGTTGGCGATCAGGATCTCGGCAATGGGCCGCCAGCTGGCGAACACGATGGGCGTGTAGAACGGCGTGTAGACCGTGCCGGCCCTGGCCGCCGCCTTGAGCTGGGCCGCAGCCGGCGCCCCCGAGGGAAAGCCGAAGTCGTACTGCTTGGGGTCGTAGCTGTTGGCAATGCTGCGCGAGCCGGCCTTTTGCACCGTCACCGTCACGCCGTGGCGCGCCAGCACGTCGCGCACGCGCTCGTCCTGGAAGAAGGCTTCCTTCTCGGAGCCGATCAGGCCGCGTGCCGTCACGGACTGCTGCTGCGTCAGCTGCGCCTGACGGTCCTGCACCAGGGCCGTGCGCGAGTACCAGATGCCGCCGCCCACGGCCGCCAGCAGCAGCGCCGCCAGCCCCGCCGCCAAAGCACGGCGGGCGTTCATTGAGAGGCTCCGCCCTGGATGACGGCAAGATGAAATTCGGTCATGAACGCGCGGGCCGTTGTCATGTTCTGTTCAAAAAAACTTCTTATACGGAAGTTTTGTGACACAACGACGACACGCGGCCCGGCCCGCGCCGCGACTACCTCAGCGCGAGTTGCTCAGTGAAGCTGCGCCCACCGGGCGTTTCGCGGTGCTGCTGGGTGCGGTGCTCCACCAGCTGGTCCCACGTCTGCATCTGGCGCTCTTGCGTCTTGCGCAGCGCGCCGGTGACCTGCTTGCCGGCTGTCTCGATCAGCGTGGTGATGGTGCGGCTGTCCTGCACCTTGGTCAGGTCATAGTTGCCCGACTGCAAATCCAGCATGCTGCGGTTGCGCGCCTTTTTGGATTCGGCGTTCAGGGACTCGGTCACCACCTGGGCGATCGACTCGCCCTCCCTGCCGCGGGACTGCCGGGTGGTCTTCTGGCCCACCTGGTACTCGGCGCGGCCGATTTCGGTCACGGCGCCGAATTCGTTGGTGTTCTCGAAGTCACCGCTGAAGCTGGCCTGGAAATCGGCCAGGCCGCTTTGCAGGGACTGCACGGAACGCTCCAGCCCGGAGAGCGCGACGATCGCGCCCGGCGCGGCCGGCGCCTGCGCGTTGTGCAGCTGACTGAAGGCACTCTTGAACA
Source organism: Delftia sp. S65 (assembly GCF_016516495.1). NCBI lineage: Bacteria > Pseudomonadati > Pseudomonadota > Betaproteobacteria > Burkholderiales > Comamonadaceae > Delftia > Delftia sp. S65. Next base: position 111,322 of record NZ_JACVUR010000005.1, on the reverse strand, counting down.
TGTCCACCAGCGCCGCATCCGCACGGCCGCGCTGCGCGGCGGCATCAAAGCGCTTCAGATGCTGGTCCAGCGCGGACTGGCGCTGTGAAGCGCTGGCGCCCACGGGGGCATCGGACTCCAGGTTGACGGCCAGCTCGCCCGCCGCGCCCTTCATCGCCACCGATCGGCCATCGGCGCCCACATGCAGGCTGAACGAGGACAGGGGCTGCGAAGGCTTGGGGTTCTTGATGTCCAGGTCCAGGCCGGACAGCACGCTGCGGTCGAAGTCCATCAGCTTGCCCAGTTCCAGCTGGGGCTTGCCCGGCTTTCCCAGGCCTTCCAGCGCTTCGTCCAGCCCGTCGGCCAGTTGGGCAATGGCCGCGCTCTCGGCTTGGCTCAAGGTGCCGGAACTCTTGACCTCGACCCGCAGCCCGCTGCTGCTGCCCGCTTCGCTGCCGTCGTTCGTGGCAATCCGCAGCTCCACGGTCTGGCCCGATTGCGTGCGGATCTTCAGGCTCACGGTGGCAGCGCCCACGGACACATCGCTCAGTGCGGACTTGTCCAGGGCCTGCGCATCCGCGCTGCCTGCGACGGAGTCGGCCGCCGTGGGCGCCTGGTACTCCGCAACCGTCTGTTGGTAGTCCGACGGCGTGGCCGCAAAGCGCGACAGCAGGGCGCCGCCCAGGCCGCGCCAGCGGTCGGCCAGGCTGGCCGACGGGCCCAGGCCCAGGTTGCGCGCCATCAGGGTGCTGATGTCGTCCCTGTCTTGCGAGGCCCAGGCCCGGGTCAGCCTGAACTGCCCCAGTTCCACGGGCTGCGGTTTGGCATAGATGACGCTGGACCCTGGGGACTGGCCCAGCGTGACCTGCGTGCCCGGGTCGGCGGGTGCAGCAGCTGCCGTGGTCGCTGACGACCTCACGGACACCGTGGGCCGCATGCCCGCTGCGCTGGCGGCAAAGCTGGCGCCGGTGGATGAAATGCTGGTCATGGATTGATCGTCTTCCTTCGGTCTTGTCTTGACTGAATGGCGGCCCCAGGCCTTTGCAGGCAGGGGATTTTCTCTGTTCATGGACCATCGGCAGATTTCCGATTTTCTTTACCCCCGTGCACCAATATGGTGTGAAAACCTTGTATTCATTGAAATCCGGCCAATACAGGGAATGTTTGGCTGTTGGCGCAAAAAAGACGCCATTGCTCTACTGGACGCAGCGACCGGCGGCAAGCGGCATCCTCTCAGTGACGCCGCCCTCTTTGACCTGAGTCAAGACTATGGAGTGAACTGCATCGATATAACGAAACGGCATCGCCAAAATCGGTCGCTGCAGTGCAACATAGATAGAATGAAAAAGACCAGGAGACGATATTGGCATACAAACCTTTGATTTGCATGCATCAAAACAAGCTATCAAAAGCTTCGTAGTCACAGGAAATACAAACATTCGCCGTGGCGCATATGTCGGCAATGCCGCGCCATGCCCCGTGATTCCTGACGAAGCCGCCCCCAAGCGGCCTGTTTCCCGGCAGACCTTCTGATCTGGAGCATTCGAGATGACGCTATTGGCTGGCAAAAAGGGCCTGATCGTCGGCATCGCCAACCGCGACAGCATTGCCTGGGCCTGTGCCCGGGCCATGCATGCGGCGGGCGCCGAGATCGGCGCGACCTGGCAGAACGACAAGGCCCGTGTGCATGTGGAGCCCCTGCTCGACGAGATCGGTGCCGAGCTGCGCATGCCGCTGGACGTGGGCGACGACGAGCAGATGCGCGCACTGTTCGATGCCGCCGCCGTGCGCTGGGGCCGGCTGGACTTCGTGCTGCACGCCGTGGCCTACGCCCCGCGCAAGGACCTGCAGGGCCGCGTGGTGGACAGCTCCCGCGAGGGCTTTGCGCTGGCCATGGACATCTCCTGCCACTCCTTCATCCGCATGGCCCACCTGGCCGAGCCGCTGATGGCCGCCAGCGGCGGCAGCCTCATGACGCTGAGCTACCTGGGCGCCAGCGAGGTCATGCCGCACTACGGAATCATGGGCCCGGTCAAGGCCGCGCTGGAGTCCACCACGCGCTATCTGGCGGCCGAACTGGGCCCCTCGCGCATCCGCGTCAATGCCGTCTCGCCCGGGCCCATCGCCACGCGCGCGGCCTCGGGCATTGCCGCGTTCGATGAACTCGTGGCCGACAGCGTGCGCCGCTCGCCCATTGCCGGCGAGCTGCGGCCCGACGACGTGGGGCCGCTGTGCGCCTTCCTGGCCTCGGACGGGGCGCGCGCCATCACGGGCTGCACGCTGTATGTCGATGGCGGCCACCACATCCTCAACTAGCGGCTGCCGCACCGGCGCCCCGCAGCACTGCAGATGACCCTCCCATTCCCCCGAACCGCCGCCGCAGCGCTGGCAGCCGCACTGGCCGCCGCCCTGGCAGGATGTGCCTCCCTGGCGCCGCCGCACGAGCCGCCGCCCCTGCCCACGCCCGAGGCCTGGCCTGCCCATCTGCAGGCGGGCGCCCAGGGTGTCGCCGCCGCCGGCCTGCCCTGGCGCGACTACTTCACCGACCCCGTGCTGCGCCAGCTGATCGCCACCGCGCTGGAGCACAACCGCGACCTGCGCGTGGCCGCGCTGCGCGCCGAAGAGGCGCGCGCGGCCTTCCAGATCCAGCGCTCCGAGCTGTTCCCGGCCATTGGCGTGGGCGGCCAGGCCGCGCGGGCGCGCGTGCCTGGCGACCTCAACCTCTCGGGCCGCTCCGTGGTCAGCGGCGAGTACCGCGCCGAGGTCGGCTTCAGCAGCTGGGAGCTGGACCTGTGGGGCCGCGTGCGCAGCCTCAAGGACGCGGCCCTGCAGACCTGGCTGGCCAGCGATGCGGGCCGCCACGCCGTGCAGACCGCGCTGATCGCCCAGGTGGCCGATGGCTACCTGGGCCTGCGCGAGCTGGACGAGCGCGTGGCCATTGCGCGCGAGACGCTGGCCACGCGCCAGGAATCCTTTCGCATCTTCACGCGCCGCGAGGCCGTGGGCGCCAGCTCGCGCCTGCAGCTGGCCCAGGTCCAGACCCTGCTGACCCAGGCCCAGGCCCTGCTGGCCCAGCTGGAGCTGGCACGCGCGCAGCAGCTGCACGCACTGGCCCAGCTGGTCGGCGCCCACCCGGGCCCGCTGCCCGCCGCCGCACCCTTTGACGACGCCCTGGTGCTGGCCGAGCTGCGGCCGGGCCTGCCCTCGGAACTGCTCACGGCGCGGCCCGACATTGCCGCGGCCGAGCACCAGCTGCGCGCGGCCCGGGCCCAGATCGGCGCGGCGCGCGCCGCCTTCTTCCCGCGCATTGCGCTCACGGCCCGCTGGGGCACGGCCAGCGCCGAACTCGACGGCCTGTTCGACGGCGGCAGCCGCGCCTGGGCCTTCGTGCCCACGGTGTCCCTACCCATCTTCGACGGCGGCCGGCGCCGCGCCAACCTGGAGCTGGGCGAGATCCGCAGCGACATGGCCGTGGCCCAGTACGAGAAAGCCATCCAGACCGCCTTCCGCGAGGTGGCCGACGGCCTGGCCGCGCGCCGCTGGCTGTCCGAACAGATCACCGTGCAGCGCACCGCCGTGCAGGCCCAGGCCGAGCGCGCGCGGCTGGCGCAGCTGCGCTACGACAACGGCTCGGCCGCCTACCTGGAGGTGCTGGACGCCCAGCGCGACCTGCTGGCCGCACGCCAGCAACTGGTGCAGGCGCGGCGCGCCCTGCTGTCCAGCCAGGTGGGCCTGTATGCCGCCCTGGGCGGCGGCAGCGGGGCGGAACCTGCCGCGCTGCCCGCCACCCTGCCGGCCACGCCTGCCGATCCCCCGAATTCCTGAAGCCTCCGGACCCGCCCATGGACAAGAACACCTCTCTGAAGAACAAGATCGTGCCGATCGCCGCCGTGGCGGTCCTGGCCCTCGTGGCCTGGTGGGCCTGGAAGACCTTCACGCCCAAGGGCCCTGGCGAGGGCTTCGTCGGCAGCAACGGCCGGGTCGAGGCCACCGAGATCGACATCTCCACCAAGCTGCCCGGCCGCGTGGAGGAAATCCTGGTGCGCGAGGGCGACTTCGTGCAGGCCGGCCAGCCCGTGGCGCGCATGCAGATCGACACCCTGCGCGCCCAGCGCCAGGAAGCCGACGCCATGCGCCAGCAGGCCGAGCACAGCGTGGCCGCGGCCGAGGCCCAGGTCACCCTGCGCCGCAGCGACCTGGCCGCCGCCCAGGCCCTGATCGTGCAGCGCGAGACCGAGGTGGACGCCGCGCAGCGCCGCTTCAAGCGCTCGGAAACGCTGGCGCGCGAGGGCGCCTCCTCGGTGCAGGAGCTCGATGACGACCGCGCCCGCGTGCGCGGCAGCGAGGCGGCGCTGGCCGCCACGCGCGCCCAGGCCGCCGCTGCCCAGGCCGCCGTGAAGGCAGCCGAGGCCCAGGTGGTGGGCGTGCGCTCCCAGGTGCAGGCGGCCACGGCCACGGTGGCGCGCGTGCAGGCCGACATCGACGACGGCGTGCTCAAGGCCCCGCGCGACGGCCGCGTGCAGCTGCGCGTGGCCCAGCCCGGCGAAGTGCTGGGCGCAGGCGGGCGCGTGCTCAACCTGCTGGACCTGTCCGATGTCTACATGACCTTCTTCGTGCCGGAAACTGCAGCCGGGCGCATCGCACTGGGCAGCGAGGTGCGCCTGGTGCTGGACGCCGCGCCCGAGTACGTGATCCCGGCCCGCGTCTCCTTCGTCGCCAGCCAGGCCCAGTTCACGCCCAAGACCGTGGAGACCGCCAGCGAGCGCCAGAAGCTGATGTTCCGCGTGCGCGCCCAGATCCCGCCGGAGCTGCTGCGCCGCCATCTGGAACAGGTCAAGACCGGCGTGCCCGGCATGGCCTGGCTGCGCACCGATGCCAGCCATGAGTGGCCCGCCAACCTGGCCATCAAGCTGCCAGCCCAGCCCGCGCAATGAGCGAGAGCACGACGCCCCATGCCAGCGGCTGGGTCGTGCGCCTGAAGGGCGTGCACCAGCGCTATGGCCAGGTCCAGGCGCTGGCGGGCATCGACCTGGACATTCCCGAAGGCCGCATGGTCGGCCTGATCGGGCCGGACGGCGTGGGCAAGTCCAGCCTCATGGCGCTGATCTCCGGGGCGCGCAAGATCCAGGAAGGCAGCGTCGAGGTGCTGGGCGGCGACATGGCCCAGCGCCGCCACCGCGAGGCCGTCTGCCCGCGCGTGGCCTACATGCCGCAGGGCCTGGGGCGCAACCTCTATCCCACGCTGTCGGTGGAGGAGAACTTGCAGTTCTTCGCGCGCCTGTTCGGCCATGACGCGGCCGAGCGGCGCCGCCGCATCGACGATCTCACCCAGGCCACGGGCCTGCGCAAATTCCTGGAGCGGCCGGCCGGCAAGCTGTCGGGCGGCATGAAGCAGAAGCTGGGCCTGTGCTGCGCGCTGATCCACGACCCCGACCTGCTCATTCTTGACGAGCCCACCACGGGCGTGGACCCGCTGGCGCGCGCCCAGTTCTGGGACCTGATCGCGCGCATCCGCCGCCAGCGCCCCGGCATGAGCGTGCTGGTGGCCACGGCCTACATGGACGAGGCCCAGCGCTTCGACTGGCTGGTGGCCATGGACGAGGGCCGCGTGCTGGCCACGGGCACGCCGGCCGAGCTGCTGCAGCGCACGGACAGCCGCTCGCTGGAAGAGGCCTTCATCGCCCTGCTGCCCGAAGAGAAAAAGCGCGGCCATGCGCCCGTGACCATCGCCCCCCTGCCCGAGGGCGGCGAGGACGACATCGCCATCGAGGCCAGGGACCTGACCATGCGCTTTGGCGACTTCGTCGCCGTGGACCATGTGTCGTTCCGCATCCGCCGCGGCGAGATCTTCGGCTTCCTGGGCTCCAACGGCTGCGGCAAGAGCACCACCATGAAGATGCTGACCGGCCTGCTGCCGGCCAGCGAGGGCCAGGCCTGGCTGTTCGGCCAGCCCGTGGACCCGCGCGACATCGACACGCGCCGCCGCGTGGGCTACATGACCCAGGCGTTCTCGCTGTATGGCGAGCTGACCGTGCACCAGAACCTGGTGCTGCATGCGCGCCTGTTCGGCGTGCCCGAGGCGGACATTCCCGCGCGCGTGGCCGAGATGCTGCAGCGCTTTGACCTGCAGGCCGCGCAGCACAGCCTGCCGGCCGCCCTGCCGCTGGGCATGCGCCAGCGCCTGTCGCTGGCCGTGGCCATGGTGCACAAGCCCGAGCTGCTCATCCTGGACGAGCCCACCTCGGGCGTGGACCCCGTGGCGCGCGACGGCTTCTGGCGCCTGCTGGTGGAGCTGTCGCGGCGCGACCGCGTGACCATCTTCATCTCCACCCACTTCATGAACGAGGCCGAGCGCTGCGACCGCATGTCCATGATGCATGCGGGCAAGGTGCTGGACAGCGACACGCCCGCGCGCCTGGTGGCCAAGCGCGGCGCGGCCACGCTGGAGGAAGCCTTCATCGGCTACCTGGTCGAGGCCGGTGGCGGCGAGGCCCCGGCCGAGGAACAGCAGGCCGCACCAGCCACCCCCGCTGCCGTGGAAACGCACACTGCGCGCCGCCGCCATTTCAGCGCCCAGCGCATGCTCAGCTATGTCTGGCGCGAAGCGCTGGAGCTGCAGCGCGACCCGGTGCGCGCCACGCTGGCCCTGGTGGGCTCGCTGATCCTGATGTTCGTGATGGGCTACGGCATCAGCCTGGACGTGGAGGACCTGCGCTTTGCCGTGCTGGACCGCGACCAGACCACCATCAGCCGCAGCTATGCGATGAGCCTGTCGGGCTCGCGCTACTTCATCGAGCAGCCGCCGCTGACCGACTACGACGCACTGGACCGCCGCATGCGCAGCGGCGAGCTGACCCTGGCCATCGAGATCCCGCCGGGCTTTGCGCGCGACGTGCTGCGCGGCGGCTCCGTGCAGGTGGGCGCCTGGTTCGACGGCGCCATGCCCACGCGCGCCGAGACCGTGCGCGGCTACCTGCAGGGCATCCACCAGCACTGGCTGACCGAGCAGGCGCGCGAGCGCCTGGGCGTGGCGCCGGCCGGCCTCATCGACATCCAGACGCGCTTTCGCTACAACCCCGACGTGCGCAGCCTGCCGGCCATGGTGCCGGCCGTCATGCCCCTGCTGCTGCTGCTTTTGCCCGCCATGCTGACGGCGCTGGCCGTGGTGCGCGAGAAGGAAAGCGGCTCCATCACCAACCTCTACGTCACGCCGGTCACGCGCACCGAATTCCTGCTGGGCAAGCAACTGCCCTATGTGGTGCTGGCCATGCTGAACTTCCTGCTGATGTGCCTGATGGCCGTCACCCTGTTCGGCGTTCCCGTGACGGGCAGCTTTGCCACGCTGGCCCTGGCGGCGCTGATCTTCAGCGGCGCCTCCACGGGCTTCGGCCTGCTGGCCTCCACGCTGACGCGCAGCCAGATCGCCTCGATGTTCCTGGTGCTGATCGGCACGCTGATCCCCACCACGCAGTTCGCGGGCCTGGTCGATCCCGTGTCCTCGCTGGAGGGGGCGGGCCGCATCATCGGCGAGGTCTATCCGGCCAGCCACATGATCGCCATCAGCCGCGGCGTGTTCAGCAAGGCGCTGGGATTTCGGGAACTGGCCGGCTCGTTCGGGCCGCTGCTGCTGTCCGTGCCGGTGATCCTGGGCCTGGCCATTGCACTGACCAGAAAGCAGGAGAGCTGACATGCGCACCCGCCTTTTCTCCAACATCTACCGGCTGGGCGTCAAGGAGCTGTGGAGCCTGTGGCGCGACCCCGTGCTGCTGGTGCTCATCGCCTATGTGTTCACGGTCTCCATCTACACGGCGGCCACGGCCATGCCCGAGAGCCTGCACAACGCGCCCATCGCCATCGTGGACGAGGACGGCTCGCCGCTGTCGCAGCGCATTGCGGGCGCCTTCTATCCGCCGCAGTTCGCGCCGCCGGCCATGATCGATCGCACGCAGATGGACCCGGGCATGGACTCTGGCACCTACACCTTCGTGCTCAACATCCCGCCCAACTTCCAGCGCGACGTGCTGGCGGGCCGCGCCCCCGAGCTGCAGCTGAACGTGGATGCCACGCGCATGAGCCAGGCCTTCACGGGCAACAGCTATGTGCAGCAGATCGTCACGGCCGAGGTCAGCGAGTTCGTGCGGCGCTTTCGGGGCGCCACTGCCCTGCCGGTGGACCTGGTGGTGCGCGCGCGCTTCAATCCCGCGCTGGACAAGGTCTGGTTCGGCGGGCTGATGCAGATCATCAACAACGTGACCATGCTGTCCATCATCCTCACGGGCGCGGCCCTGATCCGCGAGCGCGAGCACGGCACGGTGGAGCACCTGCTGGTCATGCCGGTGACACCGACCGAGATCATGCTGGCCAAGATATGGTCCATGGGACTGGTCGTGCTGGTCACCGCCTTTGCCTCGCTCAACCTCGTGGTGCGCGGCGCCCTGGGCGTTCCCATCGAAGGCTCGCTGCCGCTGTTCCTGGCGGGGGCCGCGCTGTGCCTGTTCGCCACAACGTCGCTGGGGATCTTCCTTGCCACGCTGGCGCGCAACATGCCACAGTTCGGCATGCTGCTGGTGCTCGTGCTGCTGCCGCTGCAGCTGCTGTCGGGCGCCATGACGCCGCGCGAAAGCATGCCTGAGCTGGTGCAGAACATCATGCTGGCCGCGCCGACCACCCACTTTGTCGAGCTGTCGCAGGCCATCCTCTACCGCGGAGCGGGGCTGGACGTGGTCTGGAAGCCTTTCCTCGCGCTGGCCGCGATCGGCTCCGTGCTGTTCGCCCTCACGCTCACCCGTTTTCGCAAGACCATCAGCCAGATGGCCTGATTTCGTTCCCGCCGCCAAGGCATCTTTCCATCTCAACCAGCAAGGAGTTTCATATGAGCGCACAGACCATTCCCCTCCATCTGCTCAAGGCACAGCTTGAACTGCAGCTGCACCTGAGCCGGCTGCTGCAGGAAAGCGGCCAACAGTGGCTGGAGCATGCCGCACGCAACGGCCCCGAGCGCATCGCCGAGACCGGCAGCGAGATCGAGGGCGTGCAGCAGACCAGCAGCTGGCAGGAGCTGGCCACCCTGCCCGCCCAGGCCTTCTGGCGCCACGCCCACCTGCGCATGGGCCATGCCCAGGCCCTGGCCCAGACCGCCATGGCCAGCCAGATGACCCTGGCCCAGGGCGTGCAGCAGGCCGTGCACGACTGGCAGCAACAGGTGGCAGCCACGCTGGGCAACAGCACCCAGGGCGCAGCCGACACCGCCGTGCCGTGGAGCGACCTGCTCGCCCGCTGGACCTCGGCCGTGCAGTCCGTGGCCCAGCCCGCCCATGCGGCGCAGCAGCCCATTGCGGCAGCCGCTGCCGAAACGGCCCGCGACACCACAGCCCAGGGCTGACGGCTCCCAAGGAAGCCGCCACGCGGTCCCGCAGGTTCGGGGCCGCATGGGCGCGGGGCGGCCATCCGCACCCAGCCACAAGCAATCACACGCAATCTAAGAGCAGGGCATGACATGCCGGTAAAGGAGTGGGCCAGATGAACGAGAACCTGCAGAGCCACGGCACCGTGGACGTGGGAGGGATGTGGGGCGATCCGATGAAGCTGTCGCAGGCAGCCGCGCAATACGCCACCGATGCCTGGCAGCGCTCGCTGCTGTATGCCGACATCCGGCGCCAGCGTGGCAACCAGTACCGCGAGCATCTGGCCGAGGAAGTGCCCAATGTGCTGAGCTTCCGGGCCGAGATCGTGATGTCGGGCCTGGACCTGCCGCGCCCCGTCAACTACGGCCTGGCACGCATCGCGCCCATGGAGGGCACGGTCATCGACCCGGCCAAGCGCCCCTTCATCGTCGTCGATCCGCGCGCGGGCCACGGCCCCGGCATCGGCGGCTTCAAGCCCGACAGCGAGATCGGCGCCGCGCTCAAGGCCGGCCATCCCTGCTACTTCGTGGGCTTCCTGCCCGACCCCGTGCCCGGCCAGACCGTCGAGGACGTGATGCGCGCCGAGGCCCAATTCGTGCGCAAGGTCGCCGAGCTGCACCCCGAGAGCCGGGGCAAGCCCGCCGTCATCGGCAACTGCCAGGCCGGCTGGCAGATCCTCATGACGGCCGCCGTCTGGCCCGAGCTGTTCGGCCCCATCATCGTGGCCGGTGCGCCGCTGTCGTACTGGGCCGGCGACAACCCCATGCGCTACGGCGGCGGCCTCATGGGCGGCAGCTGGATGACGGCGCTGACCAGCGACCTGGGCGCGGGCCGCTTCGACGGCGCATGGCTGGTGCAGAACTTCGAGAACCTCAACCCGGCCAACACGCTGTGGGAAAAGCAGTACCAGGTCTATGCCGACGTGGACACCGAGGGGCCGCGCTACCTGGGCTTCGAGAAGTACTGGGGCGGCTATGTCTTCCTGGAAGGCCGCGAGATGCAGTACATCGTGGACAACCTGTTCATCGGCAACCGGCTGGCCACGGCCGAGCTGACGACCTCGGACGGCGTGCGCATCGACCTGCGCAACATCCGCTCGCCCATCGTGGTGTTCTGCTCGCATGGCGACAACATCACGCCGCCGGGCCAGGCCCTGGGCTGGATCACCGACCTGTACCGCGACGACGAGGACATCGCCGCCCACGACCAGACCATCGTCTTCGCCACGCATGACAGCATCGGCCACCTGGGCATCTTTGTCTCGGGCGCCGTGGGCCGCAAGGAGCACCGCGAGTTCGCGGCGCACATCGACATCATCGACCTGCTGCCCGCCGGCATCTACCGCGCCGAGATCGCCGACCGCCCGGCCGGTGTGCCGGCACAGGACCTGACCGACGACGCCTACCTGATGAAGATCCGCCGCAGCGACCTGGCCGAGGTGCGCTCCATCGTCCGGCCCGACCCCGAAAGCGAGCGCCATTTCGCCGCTGCCGCGCGCGTCTCCGAAATCAACCTGGCCCTGTACCGCAACACCGTGCAGCCCTGGGTGCAGGCGCTGTCCACGCCGCTGTCTGCGCGCTGGCTGCAGGCCATGCACCCGCTGCGCGTGGGCTATGAATGCTGGTCGGACTCGCACCCGCTGGCGCCCGTCGTGGCCCAGGCCGCCGAGCATGCGCGCGAGGACCGCCACCCCGTCGAGCCCGACAACCCCTTCCTGAAGGCGCAGCAGGCCATGTCGCAGGCCGTGGTGCATCTGCTCGACACCTACCGCGACCAGCGCGATGCCATGCAGGCGCGGCTGTTCCACGCCATCTATGGCTCGCCCCTGGTCCAGGCCCTGGCCGGCCAGAGCCGCCAGGACGACGGCCCGCCGCGCCCGCACCCCGGCGAATCGCCCGAGCACTGCCAGTACATGCGCCAGGAGCTGGCGCGGCTGCACGAAAGCGTGGCCCAGGGCGGGCTGTACGAGGCCGTCATCCGCGCCCTGTTCCACGTGCTGCGCGCACGCGGCGAGGCCGATGAGCGCCACTTCCGCCACGCCTGGCGGCTGCTGCAGGACCACCTGGGCGGCTTGCCGCCCGACATGGCGCAGTTCCGCCGCATCGTGCGCCGCCAGGCCCTGCTGATGCAGCGCGAGCCCGACGCCGCCATGGCCGCCATCCCCCGGTTGCTGGCCGCCTCGCCCGCCGCCGACATCCGCTGGGGCATGACCACGGTGGACGAACTGGCCAACCAGGGCGGCAACCTCAGCGATGCCGAGCACCAGCGCCTGCTGCAGGCCATGGGGCATTTCGTGCAGGCGCTGGAGGCCGCCGAGTCCAGACAGGCGAAAGAGCAGACCGAGCGGCACCCGGCCATCGCGCCAGCCTCGGTGGCCGAGCCTGAACCCGCACCTTTGACGGCACCTTTGACGGCGCCTCTGACCGCTCCTGTTGCGGCTCCTGTGGCCGCTCCTGCTGCAGCTCCTGAACCGGCACCCGAGCCCGCACCTGTTCCCGACTCCGCGCCTGCCGCCAAGCGCCCCGCACGCGCCCAGGCCAGCCGCGCACACCCCAGCCCCCGGAAAAAGCGATGAACCTCTCCCCCGATTCCGATGCGGCCCTGCCGCCCGAAGACCTGGCCCTGCTGCGCAACCACAGCTTTGACGAACTGGACGTGGGCGACAGCGCCAGCCTGGAACGCACGCTGAGCACCCAGGACCTGCGCCTGTTCGCCGCCCTGTCGGGCGCGGCCGTGGCCGACGGCGCCGGTGCCGGTGCCGGCACGGTTGCCGGCGCCGACGATGACGACACGGCCCTGATCGCCCATGGCATGTGGGGCAGCATGCTGCTGGCCTCGGTGCTGGGCACGCGCCTGCCCGGCCCGGGCACCACCCTGGTTGGCCAGACGCTGCGCTTTCTGGCGCCGCTGGCCGCAGGCGACCGGCTGACCGTGCGCGTGGAGGTGCTGGCCAAGCAGGCCGAGCAGCGCCAGGTCACGCTGGCCGTGGCCTGCACCAACCAGCATGGCGCCGCCGTGATCGAGGGCCAGGCCACCGTGCATGCGCCTGCGCGCCACATCGAGCGCCAGCGCACCAGCCTGCCCGAGATCCGCCTGGAGGCCGGTGGACGCGACGGCCTGCAGCGCCTGCTGGCCCATGTGGCCGGCCTGCCGCCCATCCGCGTGGCCGTGGTCCATCCCTGCGACGAGCCCAGCCTCTCGGCCGCGCTGGACGCGCGCCGCGAAGGTCTGATCGACCCCGTGCTGGTGGCCCCGCGTGCGCGGCTGGAGGCCGTGGCGGCCGAGCACGGGCTGGACCTGGGCGGCCTGCGCATCGAGGACGTGCCGCACAGCCACGCCGCCGCCACGCGCGGCGCCGAGCTGGCCGCCTGCGGCGAGGTCGAGGCCATCATGAAAGGCAGCCTGCACACGGACGAACTCATGGCCGAGGTGGTGGCCGCCGCCGCCGGCCTGCGCACCAAGCGCCGCGTCAGCCATTGCTTCGTGCTGCAGACGCCGCACTACCCGCGCCCCTTCATCGTCACCGACGCGGCCATCAACCTCGCGCCCGACCTGCAGCAAAAGGCCGACATCGTGCGCAACGCCATCGCCCTGGCCCATGCCATCGGCGTGCCCGAGCCCAAGGTCGCCATCCTGGCCGCCGTGGAGACCGTGAGCCCGCACATGCCGGCCACGCTGGACGCCGCAGCGCTGTGCAAGATGGCCGACCGGGGCCAGATCGAAGGCGGCGTGCTCGACGGGCCGCTGGCCTTCGACAACGCCGTGTCCATGGCCGCCGCGCGCACCAAGGGCATCGATTCGCCCGTGGCGGGCCAGGCCGACATCCTGGTCGTGCCCGACCTGGAAAGCGGCAACATGCTGGCCAAGCAGCTCATGTACATGGGCGAGGCGGCCAGCGCCGGCATCGTCATGGGCGCCAAGGTGCCCGTGATCCTGACCAGCCGCGCCGACAGCCGCGCCTCGCGCATCGCCTCCTGCGCCATCGCCCTGCTGCTGGCCCACCGCTACCGGAACTCCCCGCCATGATCCCTGCCCACACCGCCTCCCCTGCCGCCCACGAACTGGTCGTGGTGCTCAACTGCGGCTCGTCCAGCATCAAGTTCGCCGTCTTCGACGGTGCCCAGCGCCCGCTGCCGCGCAAGCCGCTGTGGAACGGCAAGGTCCAGGGCATAGGCGGGCCCGCGCCCGACTTCGGCGAGAGCGGCGTGCCGCCCTTTGCCATTGCCCTGGATGCCGCCCACCCCTACCGCGCCGCGCTGCAGCTGATCCGCGAGCGCATCACCGCGCGCCTGGCGCAGCTGGACGGCGCCCGCGTGGCCGCCGTCGCCCACCGCGTGGTGCACGGCGGCAGCCGCTACTTCGAGCCCGTGCGCGTCGATGCCGGCGTGCTGGCCGACCTCAAGGCCTTCATCCCGCTGGCGCCGCTGCACCAGCCCTTTGCGCTGGAGGCCATGGACATCCTGCTGCGCGAGCGGCCCGAACTGGTGCAGGTGGCCTGCTTCGACACCGCCTTCCACCACACGCTGCCCAAGGTCGAGCAACTGCTGCCCCTGCCGCATGCGGCCTGGGAGCGCGGGCTGCGCCGCTACGGCTTCCACGGCCTGTCCTACGAATACATGGCCACCGCCCTGCCCGAGCGCCATGGCGACCTGGCGCGCGGGCGCACCCTGGTGGCCCACCTGGGCAGCGGCGCCAGCCTGTGCGCCATGCAGGGCCTGCAAAGCGTGGCCACGACCATGGGGTTCTCTGCGCTGGACGGCCTGATGATGGGCACGCGCACCGGCGCGCTGGACCCTGGTGCCGTGATCTACCTGATGGAAATCGAAAAGCTCAGCCTGCAGGAAGTGGGCCGCATCCTGTACCACGAGTCCGGCCTGCTGGGCGTCTCGGGCACCTCGTCCGAGCCGCGCGTGCTGCTGCCGCTGGAGTCAGGCGCCGATGCCCAGGCCGAGCGTGCGCGCGATGCGCTGGCCCTGTACGTGCGGCGCATCGTGCGCGAGATCGGCGCCCTGGTCGCCGTGCTGGGCGGCCTGGACCTGCTGGTGTTCACCGCAGGCGTGGGCGAGCACAGCGCCGAGATACGGCGGCGCGTGTGCGAGGGCCTGGGCTTTCTGGGCCTGCGGCTGGACGCCGAGGCCAATGCGCGCGATGCGGCCGTGATCTCGGCCACCGGCAGCGCCGTCACCGTGGGCGTGGAGCCCACCAACGAGGAATGGGTGGCAGCGCGCCATGCGCTGCGCTGGCTGCCGGGCTAGGAACGATCGTCCTGCGCACCGCCTTCGCGCAGCCGCGCGAACTCGCGGTGCTCGTAGGCAATGCATTCCTCCATGAGGTGGCGGTACACCGCCTCCATCATGTCGGGCTGGCCGCCCTCGGCGGCCGTGCGCTCGCGCACGCGGCGCACGATGGCCTCGATGCGGCCCTCGTCGCGCACCTGGGCCGCATCGGCCTTGATGCGCGCGGCCTGCTGCATGTAGCCCATGCGCGTGACCAGCAGCGGCACCAGCACATCGTCCAGCGCATCCACATTGCGGCGCACATCCAGCATGTCGGTGCAGTGCTGCACCAGGTCGATGGCCTGCTTGGCGCGGTCCGTGCTCATTCCAGTCCTTCCTCCACCAGCTCGGCCGCGCGCATCAGTGCGCGCGCCTTGTGCTCGGTCTCTTTCCATTCCATCTCGGGCACGGAATCGGCCACCACGCCGGCGGCGGCCTGCACGTAGAGCGTGCCGTCCTTGATCACGCCCGTGCGGATGGCAATGGCCAGGTCCATGTCGCCCGCAAAGCTCAGGTAGCCGCAGGCGCCGCCGTAGATGCCGCGCTTGGTGGGCTCCAGCTGGTCGATGACCTCCATGGCATGCACCTTGGGCGCGCCCGTCAGCGTGCCGGCCGGGAAGGTGGCCTTGAACACGTCCATGTTGTCCATGCCGTCGCGCAGGATGCCCTCCACGTTGCTGACGATGTGCATCACGTGGCTGTAGCGTTCCACGGCAAAGGCCTCGGTCACCTTCACGCTGCCCGTCTTGGCGATGCGGCCGATGTCGTTGCGCGCCAGGTCGATCAGCATCACGTGCTCGGCGCGTTCCTTGGGGTCGGCCACCAGTTCCTTTTCGGTGGCCTTGTCGGCCTCGGGCGTGGCGCCGCGCGGGCGCGTGCCGGCCAGCGGACGGATGGTGACCTTCTGGCCCTCGTCCGTGTTCTCCTGGCGCACCAGGATCTCGGGGCTGGCACCCACCACATGGAAATCGCCCAGGTGGTAGTAGTACATGTAGGGGCTGGGATTGAGCGATCGCAGCGCGCGGTACAGGCTCAAGGGGCTGGCCGTGAAGCGCTTGTGGATGCGCTGGCCCACCTGCACCTGCATGAAGTCGCCCGCGGCGATCAGCTCCTTGGCCTTCTCCACGGCCGCCAGGTAGTCCTCCTTGGCAAAGCTGCGCTGGGCCGGGTGGCTCTCGCCGGCCTTGATCTGCGGCGCGCTGACCGAGTAGCGCAGCAAATCCTTCAGCTGGCGCAGCCGCTTCTTGGCGCGCGTATAGGCCTCGCTCTCGCCGGGGTTGGCATAGACGATCAGGTACAGCTTGCCCGACAGGTTGTCGATCACCGCCACTTCCTCGCACTGCAGCAGCAGGATGTCGGGGCAGTTGAGCGTATCGGGCGGGCAGGAATCTTCCAGCTTCTTCTCGATGTAGCGCACGGCGTCGTAGCCGAAGTAGCCGGCCAGCCCGCCGCAAAAACGCGGCAGCCCCGGGCGCAGCGCCACCTTGAAGCGCTTTTGGTAGGCAGCGATGAAGTCCAGCGGATTGCCCTTGGCCGTCTCCACCACCTGGCCATCGGTCACCACCTCGGTGCATGCGGCCTCGCCGAAGCCGCTGGCGCGCAGCAGCGTGCGTGCAGGCAGGCCGATGAAGCTGTAGCGCCCGAAGCGCTCGCCGCCCACCACGGACTCCAGCAAAAAGCTGTGCTTGCCGTCACCGCCCGCATGGGCCAGCTTGAGGTAGAGGGACAGGGGGGTTTCGAGATCCGCAAACGCCTCGACCATCAGAGGGATGCGGTTGTAGCCCTGCGCAGCAAGGCTCTTGAATTCGAGTTCGGTGATCACGGGGGAAGGCTCCGGATTGCGTGGCGCTGGCAGACCTGGTGTGGGTGCGGGCTGCGTATGGATTGCGCCGATTCATTCGATTGGCCCGTAGGGCCTCGGGTGCACGCCGGGTCGCGCCCCGGGTGCTTCAGCTGTTCAGTTGGACAGGCTTGCGCCAGGGCCAGGCTCCCCGGTCTCCACAACCTGCAATGAACATGCGATGAATGAACATAGCGGGCAAGTGTAGCGCAGACGCGGCTGGGTACAAGTGCGGACCGGCGCCTTGCGGGGGCGCCGCAGGGGCCTGCCATGGCCACAATTGACACCCTGGTCAGCCTGACCAACAATGGCAGCACAACCTGACCAGAAAGGTCGACCATGCCGTCCCATTTCTCCGCCCGCACCGACGCTGCCTTGCCCGAGGGCGAACGCGACCCGCTGAACCGCGCCCTGCGGGACCTGAGCCATCAGGTCGGATCGGCCATGCCGCGCAACACCACGCCCATGCCGATCTCGGTCTTCAAGGCGCAGTACGGCGCGGTGCTCAAACAGGCCGATCACGACGGGGTGGCCCTCATCTCCCAGGGCCGCAAGCGCTACGTGATCGTCAGCGAGGAGCACATGGTGGCCCTGTCCGCCAACGAACGCGCCCCCCGCACGGTGGCCGACATCTGCCGGTCCCTGCCACTGCCGCGCCAAGCCGTGGATCTGTCCGCTGCGCAAATGTCCGGGGCGCGCGGCGATATCGACGTACCCGCCCGGCGCGCGCGATGAGCCGCTACCTGCTGGGCCCCCGCTGCCTGCTGTGGATGGCGAACCAGGAGCCCGCGACCCTGGAGTGGTTCTCCACCATCCGGCCTCTGGACTGCATCGTCAGCGACCTGTCCATGGCCATCGCCAAGGCGGCCGTGGCCGAGGCATTCCATGACCTGCGTGACCGCAACGAATGGTTCTCCCTGCTCGATGCGCTGTATGCCAACCTGCGCGCCGAAGGCGCCTCCATGCTGACCAGCGTGGACAACAAGGTGCTGGAGCGCTTCATCGAATGGCGCAACTTCGCGCCGCTGGACAGCCAGGGCCCGCGGGGCACGGCGCCCCTGGCGCAGGACCTGCGGCTGCTCATCGCCACGGCCGACCTGCTCAAGGTCTGCTACACCGAACCCGCCAACCTCTACCTGACGCAGGCCGCCGCCCGGGGCGTCACCGTGCACGCGCTGTGATGGACTTCGACGTACCGCCCCTGTCCAGCGCGGTGCGCCAGGGCCTGCGCCGGCGCCGGGTCATCCTGAGCCTGTCGGGCGGCGGCTATCGCGGCCTGTTCAGCGCCCATGTGCTGGAGCGCATCCACCGCGAATTCGGCAACGGCGACCTGCTGGAGAAAGTGGACCTGTTCGCCGGCACCTCCATCGGCGCCATCATCGCCACCGCCCTGGCCAGCGGCTGCCAGCCCGCGCGCATCAAGCAACTGCTGCTGGACCACGGCCCCGCCATCTTTCCCTCCAAATGGCTGCCCGGCCTGCGCCAGGCCATGGGCAAGGCGCTCTATGACAGCGCCCCGCTGCGCGCAGCGATCAAGGAGGCCATGCCGCAAGCGGAGCAGTCCGCCCTGGGGCAACTGCAGGTGCCGCTGCTGCTGCCCGCCGTGAACTGGAATTCATCGCAGCTGCACGTGCTGGCCAGCGGCGCCCTGCCCGATAGGGACCGGCTGGGCCTGACGCTGATGGACGCCATGCTGGCCTCATCGGCCGCCCCCACCTACTTTCCCGCGCACGCCGCAGCAGGCCATGTCTTCGTGGACGGCGGACTCGCCGCCAACGCGCCCGACCTGCTGGCCCTGCAGGCCGCCCGCCAGCTCTGGGGGCCGGCCGCCGACATCGTGATGATCAGCATAGGCACCGCCAACCCCCAGCAGGGCCAGGACCCCGTGGCCATGCCCCGGCGCGGGCTGACCCTGGTCAAGCCCCTGCTGGACCTGGTCATGGCCGCCCAGGAGGTCCAGGCCGTCAAGGCGGCCCGCCAGGAACTGGGCACCAGCAGCTACCTGCGCCTGAACTTCACGCAGCCCGCAGCCCAGCAAAAGCGCCTGGGCCTGGACATCGCCAACGCCGACAGCACCCGGCTGCTGCAGGCCCTGGGCGACGAATGCATCGCCGCCCTCATGGACCAGGAAAAGACGCTGCTGAAGAACGTCCTGGGCTGAAACGCCCAAGGCTTCTCGCCCACCCGGCCGAGCGCAGCGAAGGCCCGGGCCAACTCCCCGTATGTCAGCGCCTGCGCCGTGGTGGTTGCGGGGTTGCAGTCCTGCCGCAGGACAGGACTGCTTCGTCATCTGACTCGCCGTGATTGTTTGAACGTAGCGCGCAGCGCGAAGTGAGTTTCACGGCGAACCCCGCAACCGCCACGGCGCAGGTTGCCCCGCAGCGCAGCGAAGGGGACGCGGACATTCGGGCGCTTTTCTTTGCTCACTTTCTTGTAGCGAGACAAGAAAGTGAGTCGGCTGCCGGGCCGAAACCCGGCCTCGAAAAGAAACGCCCCGACAGGGGCTTGCAAAGAGAACCAGCGGTGCAACGCACAGACAAGGTGGACGGGACGTTAAGAACACGTGCAAAGCCGTGCGGACGCCCTTGCGGGTAGCCCCATCCCGTCCATAACCGCAGGAACGTGGGCATACACCCACGACAAGAAAGCGGACCGAGCAGGATGATAGCCACCCTCCATCGGCCCGCGAAAACCCTGTTGCCACCCCCACCCGATCCCCACAACATGTCGCCCGGACGTAACAAACCGCAACCGGGCCACAGCCCGCCCCCCGCAGGAGACACCATGACCGCCTTGCCCCGCTGGATGAAGACAGCCGCCCTGGCCATGGCGCTGGCGATGCCGCTGGCCGCCACTGCCCAGGAGCCTGCGCGCACCGTCGCGGGCGTGGCCTATCCCGCCCAGGCCGGGGTGGGCGGCCAGACGCTGCAGCTCAATGGCGCGGGCATTCGCTACAAGGCCATCTTCAAGGTCTACACGGCGGGCCTGTACCTGGAAAAGCCGGCCGCCAGCCTGCAGGAGATCGCGGCCCTGCCCGGCCCCAAGCGCGTGAGCGTGACCATGCTGCGCGAGATCGATTCGGCCGAGCTGGGCAAGCTGTTCGCGCGCGGCATCGAGGACAACATGGAGCGCGCGCGCTTCTCGCGCCTGGTGCCCGGCGTGCTGCGCATGAGCGACATCTTCACGCAGCACAAGAAGCTGCTGCCGGGCGAGAACTTCTCGGTGGACTGGGTGCCGGGCCAGGGTGCCCAGGTCTTCGTCAAGGGACAGGCCCAGGGCGCGCCCTTCCAGGAGCCCGAGTTCTTCCAGGCGCTGCTGGGCATCTGGCTGGGCCCGCACCCGGCCGACGAGCAGCTCAAGAAGGCATTGCTGGGCGGTTGAACGGCTGCGCGGGCTCCTGCACCGGCCCGGCAAAGCGCGCCTGGATCTCCAGCCCCGTGGCACCGGGCAGGGCCGTGAGCGTCCAGCCATGGGCGCGCGCAATCTCCAGGCAGATGGGCAGGCCCAGGCCCGCACCCAGGTCGCGCCGCTCGCTGCTGCGCCAAAAGCGCTCGAAGATGCGCGGCAGGTCCTCGGGCGGCACGCCACGGCCCTGGTCCAGCACCGAAAAGCCCAGGCCGCAGGCCTTCACGGTGACGGTGGCGCCCTGCGGGCTGTGCTGCACGGCGTTCTCGATCAGGTTCTTGAGCAGCACGAACAGCGCGCCCCGGTCGGCACGCCAGGCAGGCGAGCCGTCCTTGACCTCGCAGTGGATGTGGACGCCGCATTTTTCGGAGGCGCGGGCCATGAAGTCGCAGACCTCGCCAATGATGTCGGCCGGCGCAATGTCTTCCATGCGGTAGCGCTGGTGTTCGCAGACCTCGGCCAGGTGCAGCAGCTGCTGGACCTGGCGCGCCATGTGGTCCACGTCCTTGAGCAGCTCGGGACTGCGCCGGTCCTCGGGCTCCAGCTCGATCTGCACGCGCATCAGGGCCAGCGGCGTCTTGAGCTCATGCGCGGCCATGGACAGGAATTCCTGCTGGTTCCTGAAGCCGGCCTGCAGCCGGTCCAGCACGTGGTTGAAGGCCTCGACCAGGGGCGCGAACTCGCGCGGCAGGTCCTTGGGCTGCAGGCGCGTGCCCAGGGTCTGCGGCGTGATGCGCTGGGCATCCTGCGCGGCCACGCCCAGCGGCCTGAGCATGCGCTGCAGCGTGCGGTGCGTGGAGAACAGGAACACGACCAGGAAGACCACGCCGATGGCCACCATGCCGCGCCACAGCGCGGGCAGGCCCACCGATTCGCGCAGCCAGTCCACCATGCGGTCGCTGACGGCTATCTGCACGTGCCACGTCGTGCCATCGTGGACCAGCGTGGCCGTGCCCGCGCGCATGACCACGCCGCCGCGCTCATAGGCAAAGGCCTTGAGCTCGGGGTCGAAGCCCTGGCCGGTCTGCGTCAGCGGCTGCATTTCGCCGTTGGGGGCGAAGACCACGCGGCCGCGGGCGTCGGTGATGCGCAGCTGCATTTCCTCGCCCAGGCTGGTCAGCATCCAGGCCTTGAGTTCACGCTCGCTGAACCCCTGGGGCACGCCCTTGGCGTCGAAGCTCACCCACTCGGCCAGCTTCTCGGCCGCATGCCCCATGCCGCGCTGCAGCGCGTAGCTGTCGAAGGGCTTGGCGACGAGGATCACCAGCGCGCCGACCAGCAGCGCGCTGAACACCATGCTCAACCCATAGACGGCCAGCAGCCGCGAGCGCAGGCTACCGGGCCAGCAAAGGTTCGCGAAGCGCATAGCCCTGACCCCGGATGTTGACGATTTCCATGCACGAGCCGGCCGCGGCCAGCTTGCGGCGCAGCCGGTGCAGGGCCACATCGAGGGCGTTGGGCGTGACCACGCCGCTCATGCCCCAGGCCGCCGCCTCCAGCGTGGAGCGGCGCACCGTGGCGCCGGCCTTGCGCACCAGGCTGAGCATGATCTGCAGCTCCGCCGGCGGCAGCGCGATGGCCGAGCCCGCGCAGTGCATGCAGGCCTGCTGCGGGCTGATGCTGATGTCGCCCAGCTGCGGCGCCAGCTCCTGCACCAGGGCCGGGCGGCGCAGCAGGGCGCGCACGCGGGCAATCAGTTCTTCCATGGGAAAGGGCTTGGTCAGGTAGTCGTCGGCCCCGGCTTCCAGGCCGCCCACGCGGTCGCTGAGCGCGTCACGGGCCGTGAGCATCAGGCAGGGCGTGGAGCGGCCTGCGGCGCGCAGGCGCTGCACCAGTTGCAGGCCGTCGCCATCGGGCAGGCCGCGGTCGATGACGATGACGCCGTAGTCGATGTCCTGCAGGGCCAGCCAGGCCGTGGAGATCTGGTGGAAGACGTCGGTCTCTATGCCGGAGTTGGCCAGCGAGCGGCTGACCAGCGTGGCCAGCCTGGCATGGTCCTCAATTAATGCGATGCGATTCATGGTTTCCGTCGTTGCCGCACAGGGACAGCAAATGCTCCCTGATCCCGGTGATGCGCTGCGGCGCCATGGGCTCGACCAGCACATGGATGACCCACAGGTCCTCGACCATGGCGCGGCATTGCAGGGCAATGTCCTCGGACACCAGATCGTCGGCGCATGCCGCGTCCACGAAATCAAACCATATGTTCTGGAATCTTGCGCGGGTCAGCAACTGTGCGGCCGTCTTCTGGCCGCGCTGGCGGGACAGGGCATGCTCGCAGACGCAGCGCACGTAGGCGCGCAGGTGGCGTGCGGGGCCTGGCGGCTCCTCGGCCAGCGCCTGCAGCAGGTCCTCGCGGAACTTGAGGATGACCAGCTCGAAGATCGTCTCCAGCCGCACGGCACGGTGCTGGCTGCATTCTTGGAAGCGCGAACCCAGGGAATACGCCTGGCCCGCCGCCTGGATACCTATCACGTCCTGGTAGATGGAGGCTTGCATTGCGATGGCACGTTCTGTCGTTTCAGGCTCCGTCGGTCCGCCGCGAGAGCGGCAAACCTTCGGGGAAAACGGCCATGCTCCCCGATTGCGTCTTACTGGCGACTTACCGGCCCCTGAATCTGGCCCATTACACCGGGAATATGCAGGCGGCCGGTTTGATCAATATTGGCTCAAATATCTTCCTGCCAGCCAGCAACATACCTGACCAGCGCCCACTGCGCCAGCCACAGCGCCATATAGCCAAAGGTCTCCACCAGCTCCTCCAGCACGATCACCTGATAATCAAACCATTGCTGCAGGACAATGAAGCCATGACCTTCCGCATTGGTGGATATCACCATGGCCGCGACAAATGTCGCCAGGCTGAATATCGGCAGCGCCTTCTCGCGCACCAGGCGCTTGATGACCTTGTTCCAGACACCGTGGCGCACAAACCAATAGCAGCAAAGCAGCAGCATGGCACCCACCACCCATTTGACGGCGGGCCGGTACCACAGCACCTGGGAGCTGATCACCGGCCCCCACTTGCCAGCCTCCAGGCTGGGCAGGAAAGCCGCGCCCCAGGCCAGTTCACGCCCCAGAAAGGCCAGCCAGAACAGGGAGGCGATCCACCACAGTGGCGCTGCAAAGGAGCCCTTTTGCCGCCGCGCCGCAACCAGGGCCGCCACCATGCCCAGCAGCAGGGTCACGGCCTGGATATTCTCCAGGAATCCATTTTCCCAGCTCAGGCTTTGCGGCAATACAAAGCTCAGGGGAAAACTCAATACCAGTCCCGCCAACAAAGCCCAATTCCAAAGCCGCAGCAAGGAATCATCGTGGTATTTGGACGTGGATATTCTTGTTTTTGAAAGGGAAGCAGTCATTTTGATACAGGGCGTCTGGCGCTTTATCTGTTGATATGGTTTTTGCAAGCACGCAATATCCCGGAATACTTACCAGGAAGCCGGAAAAATGGCGGGCGCACGGGCCTTCCCACCGTTTTTCATTACAGCAGACTTGCCACCAGATTGCAGCACTGTGTCAAATTTGCCCTGCCGGGCGCGCAGTTGCCACCGCAGCCCGGCCAGGGCGGGCCGGGCTCAGGCGACGCGGACCGCGCGCGGGGGCAGCGCCGCCAGGGGCGCGGGCTGCACCAGGTCGCGGTAATAGTTGGGCAGCGCGAACAGTGCGGGGTGCACTTCGGCGTTGTAGTAGCGCAGGTCGGGCAGGCGGCGCTCGGCCAGGCGCTGGCGCAGCTGGGCGGGGGGCAGCGCCGCCGCATCCAGCGTGTCGGAGGCCACGGCCAGGCCCCAGTAGGCGCCGTACAGGGGGATGTAGAGGCCGTAGCAGCGCACGATGGCAAAGCGCTCGCGCAGGCTGGCCACCAGCCGCGCCACCTGCTCGCCATGGAAGACGGGGCTGCCCAGGTGCAGCACCAGGGCGCCGCCCGGCGCCAGCACGCGCTTCATGCGCGCCAGGGCCTGGTCGGAGTACAGCGCGCTGGCAGGCGTGTCGGGGTCGGTGAGGTCCATGAGCGCGAGGTCGAAACGCTCTTCGGTGTGCTCCACCATGGCCATGCCGTCGCCTATGCGCAGCTGCAGGCGCGGGTCATCGAACACGCCCCGGTGCACCTGCTGCAGGTGCGTGCGCGCGGCCTGGACCACGGCCTCGTCCAGCTCGGCCACCACCACCTGCTCCATGGACGGGTGCTTGAGCAGCTCCTCGGCCGCGCCGCCATCACCACCGCCCAGGATCAGCGCCTTGCGCGGCGCCGGGTGGGCCAGGGCAGCGGGGTGGACCAGGGCCTCGTGGTAGAAGAATTCCTCGCCTTCGGAGGTCATGAAGCGACCGTCCAGGCGCAGCACCTTGCCGAACTGCGGCGTATGCAGCAGCTCCAGTTCCTGATGGGGCGTCTGCACGGTTTCGCGCCGCGTGGCGCGCCAGCCAAAGCGCGCATGGGGCGTGAGCGCCTCCAGCGCCCAATCGCCCTCATCGGCCGCCGCCTCGTCCTTGGCGCCGGGGCCGATGTCGCCGCGCATGAGCTGCTGGCGCACCACGCGGCCCGGCGCGTAGGCGGCGATCACGCCCTCCATCAGCGCGCGTGCCTTGCCCGAGTTGTCGGCGGAGAAGTTGCAGACGTAGACATCGACGGTGACGCAGCCGGTCTCGGGCCAGGTGTGTATGGCCAGGTGCGATTCGGCCAGCAGCACGGTGCCGGTGACGCCGCCGGGCTGGCCCTGGTAGTCCGGGAACTTGACCCAGCGGTCCTCCACCAGGGTCAGGCCGGCCTGCGCGGTCTGTGCGCGGCACAGGGCGGCGATGGCATCGGCGTCGAGCATGTGGCGCGCGTCGCCCTGGCATTGGTAGAGATCGGCGGTCAGGTGCAGTCCGTGCATGTCGCGTGCTTCCTCCTTGTCTGTGGCCGGATTACGGCCAGGATGGCAAAGCAGACGACTCTAGCAAAAACATAAATCGCACCGTCAAAGTGCGTTAACCATCGCCAAATCCCATTCTTTTTCCAAAAAACCTGGAACTGTGCGAATCAGGCCAGTTCGGTCAGCGCATCGACAAAGCCGTCGGCATCGACCTGGCGCACGGGCTGGCCGTGGTTGTAGCCGTAGCTGACCAGCACCACGGGGCAGCCCGCGGCGCGCGCGGCCTGGGCGTCGTTGCTGGAGTCACCCAGCATCAGCGTGCGCGCGGGGGAGGTGCCCAGGGCCTCGCAGGTCTTGAGCAGGGGCAGAGGGTCGGGCTTCTTGCGCTCGAAGGAATCGCCGCCGAAGACCTGCTCGAACAGCGGCGCCAGGCCTTTTTGTGCCAGCAGCGGCTGTGCGAAGGACAGCGGCTTGTTGGTCAGGCAGGCCAGCCGCAGGCCGCGCGCGCGCAGGGCCTGCAGGCCTTCGAGCACGCCCGGATAGACCTCGGCGAACTGGCCGTTGAGCTGCAGGTAGTGGTGCTCGTAGCGCTGCCAGGCCTGGCCGTAGATGGCATCCACATCGGCCGCGCCCACATGGGCCAGCACCGAGCGGATCAGGTGCTCCGAGCCCTTGCCCACCATGTTCTCGATGGCCTGCGGGGCGATGGCCGGCAGCTGCAGATCCGCCAGCATGCGGTTGAGGGCTTCGGCGAAGTCGCCCAGGGTGTTGACCATGGTGCCGTCGAGATCAACGATGGCGGCGTCCAGCTGCTGTGGGTTCAACGGAATGAAGTTTGAAATCATGAAATGGGGGTGTCGAAAGCCGGGGGCTGCCTGCGCAGGAACAGCGTTGAAAATATCAGAACTTGCGCGGGCCCTGGGACTAGGGCCTTGCGTCCCCTGGCAGACCCCGCATGGCCGTGGCCCCGTATCCCGGTGTACCGCGATGCGGTCCGACGAATGCCAGGGCCGCACGCAAGGGGGAGGTTGATCAGAACGACACCCAGTCGTCCTGCTCCTGCGCTTGCTTGTGCACGGGCTGCATAGGCTGTACGGCGCGGGCAGCCTGGCGTGCGGGGAGTGCCGCTGTCGCGGGTGCCGGCTTGCGCGCCCGCACCGTCGGTTGCGGGAGCGGCGGGGTGGGGGAAAGCTGCGCCGCATGGCCTCCCAGCTGGAAGATCGACACGGCCTGCACCAGCTGCTGTGCCTGCGTTCTGAGGCTGGCCGCTGCCGCCGCACTTTCCTCCACCAGCGCCGCATTTTGCTGCGTTACCTGGTCCATCTGGCTGACGGCCTTGCCGACCTGCGCTACCCCCGCGCTTTGCTCATCACTGGCGCTGCTGATCTCACCCATGAGATCTGTCACGCGCTGGATGGAATGCAGCACTTCCGCCATGGTGGCTCCGGCTTGGTCAGCCAGCTCGGTACCCTGTTTGACGCGTGTGGCGCTGGTGGCGATGAGCTGCTTGATTTCCCGAGCTGCCTGCGCGCTGCGCTGCGCCAGGTTGCGCACCTCACCGGCCACCACGGCAAAGCCTTTTCCCTGCTCGCCCGCGCGGGCCGCCTCGACCGCGGCGTTGAGCGCCAGGATGTTGGTCTGGAACGCGATGCCGTCGATCACGCCCACGATTTCGCCGATCTGGCGCGAGCTTTCGCTGATGTCCTGCATCGCATTGACGACCTCCTGCACGGAGCCACCGCCCTTGGTGGCCACCTGGCTTGCTCCCAAGGCGAGTTGATTGACCTGCCTGGCGTTGTCCGCGTTTTGCTTGACGGTGGTCGACAGCTGCTCCATCGACGCTGCAGTCTCCTGCAAGGCACTGGCCTGCTGTTCGGTGCGCTGGCTCAAGTCGGCATTGCCATTGGCGATTTCCGTGCTGCCGCCGGCGACCCCGTCGGCATTGTTGCGAACTTCATGGACGACAGAGACCAGACTCTTGAGCATGGCATTGAGCGATGCCTGGACGCTGCCTTCAGGGGCTTGGTGGCGAAGCAATTCAGGGCTGAGATTGCCCTGGGCAATCTGTTGCGCAACGTCACCCAGTTGTGCCGGCTCCGCACCCAGGGCGCGCGTCAGGCCGCGTGCTATCAGTTGCCCCATCAGCACAGCCAGGACAAAGGCCATGACGCTGGCGGCGATCAGTATGTTTCTGCGGTGCGCGTAGGCCTGCGCGGCCTCCTCGATCATCTGCTGTGAACGCAGGCGGGTCAGTTCACTGTACTGGCGGGTGGCCTCGATCAGCTGCGCCAACAAGGGCCGGCACTCTTCGTTCATCTTGCGGATCGCTGCCTCCTTCTGGTTTTGCAGAGCCAGGGACACGATGTCGGTAGCGACCGGTCCATAGCGTTGCTCCACGCCCGCAATTTTGGCAACCAGATCACGTGCATCGGCCGCAACATCCTTCGAAGCCATTTTGGCCTGGAGTTCGGCCAGCGAGGCGTTGACGTCGGTGTGCGCGGAGGTCACGGCATCCTTCTCCGCCGCCAGGTCTGCAGGCGAGGTCACCAGCACCAGGTTGCGCGCCGCGATCGCCCGGCGGTCCACGGCTGTGCGAACCCTCTCTGCCAGGTGTGCACGGGCGTTGACGCCTTCGACGAAGCGCACAAGATTCTGATTTGCCTCGCTCAACGCCTGAAGGGCCAGCAGGGACACCACCATGGTGACAAGCGCCAGGCAAGTGAAGGCCGCGGAAAGTTTGGTCTTGACAGTCCAGAAGCGAGGATTCATGACACGTCTCCAGTGGGATGGGCAAATTGCGGTGTACGGGCGGGGAAAAGGGGCGTGCCGGAGCACATGGCTCAGCTCGCAGCGCAGTCGGGCAGGGCTGCCGTGGCCGTCGCCAGGAGCTTGTCGGCATCGATCAGCAGCAGCGAGCGCTCATTGAGCACGCCCAGGGCGAGAAGGCAGTCATTGACGAGGCCCCCGCCCATGGCGGGCACGGCGCGCAGGTCCTGCGGCATGAGCGTCACCACGTCGGTGACCCCCTCCACCACCATGCCCGTCACTCCGCCGGGCAGGCGCAGCATGATGGTCACGGTGCAAGCGTCGTACGGCTTGGGCGCAAGGCCCAGCCTGAGCCGCAGATCGATGACGGGAATGACCTCTCCGCGCAGTTCCAGCACGCCGTTGAAGTAGGCGGGGCCGTTGGCAATGCGCATGGGCGACTCGTAGGACCGGATCTCCTGCACTTGCAGCAGGTCGATGCCGAACTCCTCATCG
Organism: Delftia sp. S65; assembly: GCF_016516495.1. Lineage (NCBI taxonomy): Bacteria > Pseudomonadati > Pseudomonadota > Betaproteobacteria > Burkholderiales > Comamonadaceae > Delftia > Delftia sp. S65. The sequence continues at coordinate 83,304 of NZ_JACVUR010000005.1, read as the reverse complement.
TCCACGCGGAAGGAGAGCCATTGCTTGGTGGTGTCGGTCTTCAGTGCATGCGGCATCTTTATCACTCCAATCAAATTTATTTGATGAATTTGATAAAAATTTAACAGAGAGCAAAGAGCAGCACAACTGGTTGTTACATTTCTGGTGGGGCCGATGCCTCGCCGCGCGGGCCAGGCGGAACGCGTCACCAAGCGCTGTTGCACTGTGGCGACGGCTCATCCAGAGAGGTAGAGGACTGGGTGATGGCTCGGGCGCAGCGCATCCCGGAGCAATGGCCCAGTGAAACTGAATTGATAAATTCAATCACTCAAGATGGGCGCAAGCTTGGTAAATTATCAAATAAATCATATTGATCAAAATTACCAACCGCATCCCGGGAGCCCCCACCATGTTCCTCCGCCTTCTGTCCATCCGCACACGGCTCATCGTTGCCTTCACCCTGCTCCTGCTGCTGCTCAGCACGGTGGCGGCCATCGGCTCCCTGCAGATCGCCCGGGTCCAGTTCAATGCCAACGACCTGGGCACCAACTGGCTGCCTTCCACCAATGTGCTGGCCTCGATCCGGGCCACGGCCAACGCGGCACGCCGCGCGGGGCTGCGCCACGTGATCGAGGAGGACGCGCAAAGGAAGCGCGCCCAGGAGGACCTGCTGCTGCAGGCCCAAAAAACCCTGGAGTCGGAGCTGGCCGTCTATGAAAAGCTGGTGTCCTCGCCTGAGGAGCGGCAGCTGTATGACAGGATGCTGGTGCTGTGGAACGCGGCCCGCGCCGCTGACCGCAAGATGGTGGAGCTGTCCAGCGCAGGGCCCGAGCAGGCAGCCCAGGCACGCGCCCTGGCCACGGGAGCGACCGCTCAGGCATTCGCCCAACTCATGGACGTCGTCGGCCAGGACATCGCGCTGAATCAGGAGGGCGGGCGCAAGGCCACCGAGCAGGCCGAGAAGGACTACCACCTGGCGCTGTACCTGCTCGGCGGCCTGGCCGCCCTGGCCGTGGTCTTGGGCGCCGTGCTGGCCTGGGCGATCACGCGTTCGATCACCGAGCCCCTGCGCATGGCGGTCTCGGTGGTGGACACCGTGGCGCACGGCGACCTCACGGCCAACATCGTGGTGCAGGGCAGGGACGAGCCAGCCCAGTTGCTCTCCGCCATGAGCAGCATGAACGACAAGCTGCGCGAAATCATGGGCCGTGTACGCCAGAGCAGCGACTCCATTGCCACGGGATCGAGCGAGATCGCCTCTGGCAGCCTGGACCTGAGCCAGCGCACCGAGCAGCAGGCCAGCAACCTTGAGGAAACGGCTGCCTCGATGGAGGAACTCACGGCCACGGTGCGCACGAATGCAGACACGGCCCAGCAGGCCAACAAGGTGGCCTCGGCCGCCTCGGCCTCCGCTGTCGAGGGGGGCAAGTCCGTGGCCCTGGTGGTGCATACCATGCAGGACATCTCGGAGGCCTCGCGCAAGATTGCCGAGATCACGAACGTCATCGACGCCATTGCCTTCCAGACCAATATCCTGGCGCTCAACGCAGCCGTGGAGGCCGCGCGGGCCGGCGAGCAGGGCCGGGGCTTCGCGGTGGTCGCCAGCGAGGTGCGCGCGCTGGCCCAGCGCTCGGGCACGGCGGCCAAGGAGATCAAGGAGCTGATCGGCGCCAACCTGCAAAAGGTCGAGCAGGGCACCGAGGTGGCGACCCGGGCCGGCGAGCAGATGGGTCGCATCGTGGAGCAGGTGCGCAGCGTGGACACCATGATCAGCGAGATCTCCAGCGCATCGGCCGAGCAGGCGGTGGGCATCCGTCAGGTCGGCGAGGCGGTGAGCCAGCTCGACCAGATGACGCAGCAAAACGCGGCGCTGGTCGAGCAAAGCTCGGCCGCTGCAGGCAGCCTGGAGCAGCAGGCCGCCGCCCTGGCGCAGATCGTCTCCACCTTCAAGATGCATCCCGAGCACGGCGCAAGCCAGCCTGGCGGGCCGCGCGCCGCGACTGCCCAGGCCATGGCCCCCAGGCAAGCGCAGCCCTCCAGGCCGCCACGCCTGTCGCCTGCCCGTGCGCAGCCGCAGATCAAGGATGAGGAATGGGCGGCCTTCTGACCTGGATTCGTACAGAAGCAGGCAAAAGGCGGCAAGATGGTGCATCCATGTGAACCGTTGCGGGGTCCGAGTTCATGATCAAGCGCATCAGCGTGCGCCAGTTGCGGCTGGGCATGTTTCTGGAAAGCCTCTGCGGCAGCTGGATGGAACACCCGTTCTGGCGCAGCCGCTTCAAGCTGGAAGACCCTGCCGACCTGGCGAGGATCCTGCAGTCCCCCATCCAGGAAGTGTGGATCGATACCGCCAAGGGCCTGGATGTTGCGCAAGGCGGGCCGTCTTTCACCCGCGAGCAGGTGGACACCGTGATCGACGCCCAACTGTCCGAGATCTCGCAGCTGGCCGAGTTGGAATGCGAGCTGCGGCCCGTTGCCTTCGAGGAGGAGGTGAAGCGGGCCGCCCGCATCTGCCACCAGTCCAGGCAGGCGATCACCGCCATGTTCCGCGAGGTGCGCATGGGCAGGGAGATCAACCAGGACGAGGCCCGCTCCGTGGTCGCCGAGGTGTCCGATTCGATCATCCGCAATCCCAGCGCCATGATCAGCATCGTCAGGCTCAAGACCAGCGACGACTACACCTACATGCACTCGGTGGCGGTCTGCGCCTTGATGATCGTGCTGGCACGCCAACTCGACCTGCCACCGCAGCAGGTGCGCGAGGCGGGCTATGCGGGCCTGCTGCACGATATCGGAAAGATGGCGATCCCCGCCCCCATCCTGAACAAGCCGGGGCGCCTGACCGACAGGGAGTTTGCCGAGGTCCGTGAGCATCCGGCGCGAGGCCTGGAGTTGCTCAAGGCCGGTGGCGTCGATGACCCGGTCGTGCTGGACGTCTGCCTTCACCACCACGAGAAGGTGGATGGCACGGGCTACCCCCACAGGCTGCGCGGCGAGGACATCAGCCTGTTCGCGAAGATGGGCGCGGTCTGCGATGTCTACGACGCCATCACCTCGGACCGCCCCTACAAGCGCGGCTGGGATCCTGCGGAGGCGGTGCACAAGATGGCCGAATGGAGTGCCGGCCACTTCGACAAGACCGTTTTCCAGGCCTTCGTCAAAAGCATAGGCATCTATCCGGTGGGCTCCCTGGTGCGGCTGACCACGGGCAGGCTGGGGGTGGTGGTCGACCCTGGCCGCCAGTCCCTGACCTGTCCGCAGGTCAAGGTGTTCTATTCCACGGCCAGCGGCATGCGGATGGCACCGGAGACGGTTGACCTGGCCCGGCCTGGGTGCACGGAGAAGATCGTCAGCCGGGAAGACCCTGCGAAATGGGGCTTCACCGACCTCGATGCACTGTGGAAGGACGAGGCCTAGGAACGGGCCCTTCGCACAGGCGCAGCGGCAGGTCTGCGACGAACCTGCCCCAGGGCTGCCACCTGCCCGGCTGGCGGCTCAGTTGCGCCTTCTGCCGCCCCAAGCGTTTTGCCTGCCTGCGACTTGTCGCGATCGTGCATGGGTCGCGCCCATCGGAGCACCTTGCCCGGCACGGATCTGATAGAAAAATTCAATAAAATTTGATGAAATTGATATTTATGATTCACATGTCGGATCAAATTTCCGTTTCGGCATGAAAGATCTCCCCATGCAAAAAATACTCATCGTCGAAGACCATGCAGACATCCGCAAGCTGCTGCGCATGACGCTGGAACTCCGTGACTTCGAAGTCGTAGAGGCTTGTGACGGCGATGAAGCCTGGACGATGGCCCAGAGGCTCAGGCCCGACATCGTCCTGCTCGACATCATGATGCCGGGCACCATCAATGGCCTGGAGGTTTGCAGCCGCATCAAGAGCTCCTACGAGCTGCTGCATACGCTGGTCATCCTGCTGACGGCCCGGGGCAGCGCCGAAGACCGCAAGGCGGGCATCCTCGCCGGAGCCGACGAATACCTGGTCAAGCCCTTCAGCACATTGAAGCTGCTGGAGACGATCGAAAGCCTGCAGAGGATCGCCTGATGGCCCAGTACCAGACCGGCACCCCGAGGGAGCCATCGCGACGTTTCGATCCTGCGGCCGTGGAGCAGATGGAGCTGCTCATCCAGGACTTCGGCCGCATGTACCGCGAGCGCAACGACCTTCTCAAGGAAGTGACACGTGCCCACCACGAGACCCTGCTGCGCCTGGCCATGGCCGCAGAGCTCAAGGATGACGATACCGGCTCGCACATCGTCCGCATCGGCTACCTGTCGGAGGCCCTGGCCCTGCGCCTGGGCTGCCGCATCGAATTCGCCAGCCTGCTGCGCAAGGCGGCCCCGATGCATGACATAGGCAAGGTCGGCATTCCGGACACCATCCTCAAGAAGGAGGGCCCGCTGGGTCCCGAGGAGCGCCTCGTCATGAACCGGCATGCCGAGATCGGCGCACGCCTGCTGGGCCAGTCACGCATCCCCGTGTTCCAGATGGCCGCCGAGATCGCCGCAAGCCACCATGAACGCTTCGACGGCAAGGGCTATCCGCAGGGATTGGCAGGCGAAGAAATCCCGCTGTCGGCTCGTATCACGTCCATCGTCGATATCTTCGACGCGCTCACCATGGACCGGGTGTACCGGCCGGCGTTCGGGCGGGAGCAGGCCCTGGAGATGATCGCGGCGGAACGGGGAAAGGCCCTGGATCCCGGAATCGTCGACGCTTTCATGGACAACATCGAAGAGCTCGATGCGCTGCGCCTGGCGCTGACCCGGCAGGCTCCGTCCTTCACCGAACTGATCGACACACCCTGAAAGCCCGCCATGCGCCCATCATCGACCTGTTTCGGCGCACCGCCTCAGCGGCGCGTGCTGGCCCGTCTGGCAGCCGCTGCCGGATTGCTGCTGTGTCTGGTGCCATGGTCCGGCTCTGCCGCAGCTGGCGAGGTGCTGGAGCGGATTGCATCCACGGGCGCCCTGCGTGTGTGCATATGGCCAGACTACTACGGCATCACGTTCCGTGACGCGCGCACAGGCAGGCTGACGGGCATCGATGCGGAGCTCTCGGTGGAGCTGGCCAAGGACCTGGGCGTGCGGGTGCAGTATGTGGACTCCTCCTTTCCCAGGCTGATACCTGACCTGCTGGAGTCGCGCTGCGATGTCGCCATGTTCGCCGTGGGCATTCTTGCCCAGCGCCAAAAGCAGCTGCGCTTCACGCAGCCGTATCTGAGCAGCGACATCTACGGTGTGACCACCAAGAGCAATCAGACCGTGCAATCCTGGGCGGACATCGACCAGCCTGGCGTGCAGGTCGCCGTACAGCGCGGCACCTTCATGGAGCCCGTGATGCGCGAGACGCTCAGGCATGCGCGCCTCGTGCCCACCGAGCCACCCCAGAGCCGGGAAAAAGAACTCATGGCGGGGCGCGTGGACGTGTTCATGACCGACTACCCCTACAGCCGCAGGCTGCTCGACAGCTCCGACTGGGCCCGGCTGATCGCCCCGCCCAAGCCGTTTCATGTAATTCCCTACGGCTACGCGACCAGTCCGGCCGACACCCAGTGGCTCGCTCGCCTGGACCAGTTCGTCTCCGACATCAAGCGCGACGGGCGCCTGACCCGTGCCGCGCGCAACAATGGGTTGAGCGCAATCGTCGCGCCTTGAATACGACCGATGGAGCATTTTCATCATGTCCAAACAAACGGCCGCACATCATTTTCTGGAGGCCAGGCGTAGCGCCCACCTCAAGGTATTGATTCTGACATTTGCTCTGTGCGTGCTGTCAGGTTTGGTGCTCTTTGTCTGGAGTCAGCTGCACGCCGCGGCCGACAAGAGCAAGGCCCAGGCAGCGTTGCTGGCTCGGGTGCTTGAAGATCAGACCGGCAAGACCTTCGAGACCGGCGATGTCGCCCTGGCGAGCCTGGCCCACAATCCGGTCATCCTGTCCGCCGACAGCCCGCGCGCCGCGCGCGAGGCGGCCATGGCGCAAGTGGTCGCCCAACTGCCGGTTCTGCGCAGCATGGCGCTGCTCGATGGCCAGGGCCACATCCTGGCGAGCACGCAGGCGGGCGAAGCCGGCCTGCAGATCGAGGTGCAGCAGTTGCTGCCGGCCAATGCATCGGCTCCGGTCCTGGGCAAGGTGCAACTGGGACGCCTTGTCAGCGGCCGCAGCCTCTCTTCCCTGACATTGGCCCCACATGCAATACCGCGGGGCGTCCACTACCTGCCCCAGATCCTGGCCTTCGAAAACGACAGCGGCGCACCCGCCGTGCTGGTCGGCCTGATCAATCCCGATGCCGTGGCCAACTTCTACCAGGCCACGCTGGAAACCCTCAGCTACGAGGCGGTGCTGCTGAGCTACGACGGCCAACCGCTGGCCAGCACGAACGCAGGCGGGGGCGTACAAGCGGCCTCTGCGCGCAAGACCCCCATCTTCCAGAAATGGCTGCCAGGCAGCGAATTCGGCTCCTACATTGGCGCCGGCCTGCTAGGCCCCCATGAGATCGTGTCCTTTCGCACGGTCCGCAACTGGCCCCTGCTGCTGGTGGTGGAGGAGCCCTACGCGGCGGTGATCGCGCGCTGGCGTGACGATGCCTTCGCCTTCTTCGTTGCCGGACTTGCGCTTCTTGCCCTGGTGCTCGGCCTGAGCGCGTCGGTGCTCAAGACCCGCAGGGTGCAGAAGTCGGCACAGCAGGCCATGGAAAAGGCCCAGGCGCGCATAGCCCGCAGCGAGCATGAGATGGCCGTGCTCATGCGCAGCGTGCAGGAGCTGATCTTCCGCACCGACAGCCACGGCCGGCTGACCTTCGTGAACGCCCGCTGGGAGCAGTGGACCGGGCAACCCAGCGCCGAGGCGGTAGGGCAGCCGCTGGAGGGCATCGTGCATGAAGCCTGCAGGTCCCAGATCCAGGCACTGCTCGACCCCCAGGCCAAGCTGGCCCTGCGCAACTGCCAGGCGCGCTTTCGCCTTCCCGACGAAAGGGAAATACTCTGCGACATCGCCGTGGTTCCCCTGCTGCGCGACGGCCGGCTGGTGGGCTTTGCCGGCAGCGCCGTGGACGTGACCGCCCGCTGGAAGGCCCAGCAGGAACTGCAGACCCAGCTGGCCTTCCAGCACCTGCTGTTCGAGACCACGCCCCTGCCCATGCTGGTCACGAACGCGGGCCAGCGCGTGGCCCTGGTGAACAAGGCCTGGGAAGACTTCTTTGGTAGGTGCCGCTACGCCGTGCTTGGCCATGAGGTCGAGGGCCTGCACTCTGGCGACCATGACCTGCTGCAGATGCACGGCAATGAGGATGTGATGCGTTCAGGCCAGCCCATGGTGCTGGAGGCCCGGCTGCCCCATGTGGACGGCAGCTACCGCGACGTGCAGATCTCCAAGGCGGCAGTCAAGGATGCCCAAGGCCGGATCACCGGCGTGCTCAGCATTTTTGTGGACGTGAGCGAATTCCGCGCGGCCGAGCATGCCATCCACGAAGCCCGCGACGCGGCCGAAGAGGCCTTCCGCGTGAAATCGGAATTCGTGGCCAACATGAGCCACGAGCTGCGCACCCCGCTGCAGTCCATCATGGGCTTTGCCGAGCTGGGCGGCCTGCGCTCTCTCGGCAATGCCGCGATGGCAGACATGTTCAACGACATCCATGCAGCCGGCCAGCGCATGCTGGCCCTGGTCAACGACCTGCTGGACGTGGCCAAGCTGGAAAGCGCCGTGGGAACCATCCACCTGGAACGCACCGACCTCAGAAGCCTGATACGGCCCGTGGTCCGCGAGCTGGAGCCGCAGCAGCAGCACAAGCTCATCGACCTGCGGCTGGAGCTCGACGACACGCCGCTGATCGCCAAGGCCGACCCCGTGCGCTTTCAGCAGGTGGTGCGCAATGTGCTGGCCAATGCCATCAAGTTCTCGCCCATCGGCGGGCGCATCGATGTGCAGGGCCGCATCGACGGACAGGGCGATATCTGCATTGCCATCTCCGACCAGGGACCGGGCATTCCGCCGCAGGAACTGGACAAGATCTTCCAGCCCTTCGTGCAGTCCAGCAAGACCAAGGACGGCTCGGGCGGCACGGGCCTGGGCCTGGCCATCTGCCGCAAGATCATCGACACCATGGATGGCACCGTCGTCGCCAGCAACGGCCCCGCGGGAGGCGCCATGTTCTGCATCACCTTGCCCACCCGCAATGCCATGGAAACCCGTCCAGCCGAGTTGACATAGCCGGCACCGGCACTGGCACCGGGACGCGAAGCTCAGGCCTCGGACGGCATATGCCGCCCATGCGCCAGCCAGTTGTCCCCGGCCTGCCAGCGCGCGGCCCAGGCGGGCAGCTGGTCGGCGGGCATGGGCCGGGCGATGCCGTAGCCCTGGGCCACGTGGCAGCCCATGTCGCGCAGGCGGCGCGCATGCTTGGGCGTTTCCACGCCTTCGGCCACCGATTCGAGCTGGAAGGTGCTGGCCAGCTGGATGACGCCTTCGACGATGCCCAGGTCGTCCGGGTCGGCCAGCATGTCGCGCACGAAGCTCTGGTCGATCTTGAGCGACTGCACGGGCAGCTTGCGCAGGTAGGTGAGCGAGGAGTAGCCGGTGCCGAAGTCGTCCAGCGCAAAGCGTATGCCCAGCTGCCGGCACTGGCCCATCACCTGGATGGCCTGCTCCATGTCGGCAATGGCGGCGCTTTCCAGGATTTCCAGCTCGATCAGGTGCGGCGGCAGGTCCGGGTGGCGGGCCAGCACCTGGGCCATCTTGGCGTGGAAACCGCCGTCCAGCAGCTGGTTGGCGCTGACGTTGATGCTCACGCACAGGTCCAGGCCCTGGCCGAACCAGCGCGCCGCCTGGGCCACGGCCTCGCCGATGACCCAGTCGCCCAGCGGCCGCTCCAGGTCGCTGCCCGCGATGAAGGGCAGGAACTCGCCCGGCGCGCGCAGGCCCTGGCGCGGGTCGTGCCAGCGCAGCAGGGCCTCGGCACCCACCAGCTTGCCGCCGCCCAGCTCCACCTTGGGCTGGTAGTGCAGCAGGAATTCACCCTTCTCCAGCGCCTGGCGCAGCCAGCCCAGCTGCAGGCGGCGCGCATGGGCCTTGCGGTCGTTTTCCGGATCGAACAGCTGGTAGCGGTTGCGCCCGGCCTGCTTGGCCACGCACATGGCCTGGTCGGCATGGCGCAGCAGCAGGTCGGGGTCGGCCTGGTCGTCGGGATAGAGGCTGACGCCCACGCTGGCGGTCACGGACAGCACCCGGTCCTGCACGGGCACGGGGCGGCTGGCAGCCTCCAGCACCCGGTCGAGGATGGTGGAGCAGTGCTCGGCCGAGCCGATGTGCGACAGCAGCAGCACGAACTCGTCGCCGCCGAGCCGGGCCAGCGTGTCCTCGGAGCGCAGCACGCTCTTGAGGTGGGCGGCCACGCCCACCAGCAGCGCATCGCCTGCGGCCGCGCCGTGCAGGTCGTTGATTTCCTTGAAGCCGTCCAGGTCCAGGAAGCACACGGCCAGGGAGCGGCCCTCGCGCGCCGTGCGCAGCATGGCCTGGTTGAGCCGGTCGATCAGCAGGCGGCGGTTGGGCAGGCCGGTGAGCAGGTCGTAGTGGGTGACGCGCTCGAGCTCGGCCTCGTGGGCCTTGATGTGGCTGATGTCGGTGAAGACGCCGATGTAGTGCTCGATCTCGCCACCGGCGCCCTGCGCGGCGGATATGGACAGCATCTCGGCGAAGATCTCGCCCGTCTTGCGGCGGTTCCAGATCTCGCCGTGCCAGAAGCCGTCGCGCGCGATGCAGGCCCAGATCTGCCGGTAGAACTCCGGGCCGTGCAGGCCCGAGGACAGCACGCGCGGCGTCTTGCCGATCACGTCCTCGGGCGCATAGCCGGTGATGCGGGTGAAGGCCGGGTTGACGCGCGTGATGCGCCGCCCCGGATCGACCACCATGATGCCCTGGTGGCTGCTGTCGAACACCACGGCGGCCTGGGCCAGTTCGCGCTCGAAGCGCTTGCGCTCGGTGATGTCCCGGGAGATGCCGAACAGGCCCGCGATGTGGCCTGCGGTGTTGCGCACCGGGCCCTTGGTGACCAGGAGGTCCAGCGTCCTGCCCGGCTCCACCGTCAACTGCTCCTCATGCGTGGCCACCTCCTGGCGCAGCACAGCCTGGTCCTTCCTGCGGATGGCGCTGGCGATGCCGAAGGGAAAGAGCGCGAAGTCGTCCTTGCCCACGATGTCCTCGGCCTGGCGGCCCACCAGGCTGGCGGCGGCCCGGTTGACCAGCAGGTAGCGCCCGCGCAGGTCCTTCACGAAGACGGCGTCCGAGGTGCCCGAGATCACCGAGTCCAGCAATTGCCGCTGCATGTTGGCCTTGCGCAGCGAGCGCTGCAGCGTCTCGGCCAGCACGCTCACGGCCAGGCCGTTGACGGCCACCACGCCCCACTGCGCCCAGTCGCGCACGGCGACGCCGTCGGTCTGGTCCAGGCTGTAGGCGGCAAAGGCCGTGGCCAGCAGGCCCGGCCCCAGGCCGCCGATCAGCGCACTGACCAGCACGGGCAGCATGAACAGCAGCAGCAGCGAGCGTTCACCGAAATGGCTGGCCAGCGTGCTGCTGGCGGCCAGCACGGCCAGGCTCATGGCCAGGGCAAACAGATAGGAGGCCCAGACCGGAAAACGGCGCGGCCCCATTTCCTGGGTGATGGCGGAGGCGCCGCCGCTGTGCGCGGCCGGCACCGAGCACAGCGCGAAGAACAGCAGGAAGTCCGTGGCCAGCACAAAGAACAGCCCTTTGACGACGGAAAGCCAGCCGATATCCGCACTCCCTGCCAATGCGAACAACAGCTTGTCGGACAGAAGGATCCAGCCGAATGCGAACAATCCGTAGCTCACCGTGATCAGTCCGATAAATCGGCGTCTTGCTGATTTGGCCATTTCAGCGTGGCACTCCCTGTGTGTATGGCTGTCCCGAATTATTGCCAATCCCTGCTGGCAATCACGTCGTCATTCACCGAAAACAGGGGCAATAAAACCATTTGCCGCACACTGGCTCATTCATAGAGAAATTGCATCGCAGGTTTTTCGCAATGGGTGCAGGAATATCCGTTCTGCCATTTTTCGGGGCTGGCGGCCAACTCAATCCGGGCTCTGGCGGCAGGGCTGCTGCTCGGTGCGGGCAGCCTCGGCATGCAGCCAGGCCAGGAAGGCCGCCACGGCGGGCCGCCTGGCGTTGCGCGCGGGGTAGACGGCAAAGTGGGCCTTGACGCGCAGGGCCCGGTCCAAGCCGAAGGGGGCCACCAGCCGGCCGTCGGCAATGTGGCCGCCCGCATTCATGGCGCTTTCCAGCGCCACGCCCAGGCCCTGCGTGGCCGCGTCCAGCGACATCTGGGCGCGGTCGAAACGCACGGCAAAGCGCTCTGGCGCGCGCAGCTGCGAGAACGACTGGAACCAGTCCGACCACTGGACGATGCTGACGTTGCTCTGGATCAGCGGCACATGCAGCAACTGCTGCACGCGCTGCAGCCCATGCTCGGCCACGAACGCGGGGCTGGCCAGCGGCAGGATGTGCTCCTCGAACAGGGGCTCCACCTCCAGCTCCGGCCACTGCGCAATGCCGTAGCGGATGTCGATATCGGCCTGGCCTAGCGCGAAGTCGCTGTGCGAATGCGCAGCCGACAGGTTCAGCGCAATGTGCGGGCAGGCCCGTGCGAAGTCCCGCAGCCGGGGCATGAGCCAGAGGCTGGCGATGCTGGGCGCGCAGTGCACGTAGAGGCTGTTGCTCATGCTGTGGCGCAGGTCCTCGGTGGCCGAGACGATGGCCGCCAGCGCCCCGCCCACCCGCTCCAGGTAGGCCTGCCCCGGGCGGCTCAGGCGCACGCCATGCGCGCTGCGCTCGAACAGGCGCACGCCCAGCTGCGCCTCCAGCTTGGCCACCTGGTGGCTGACGGCCGAGGCCGTCAGGTGCAGCTCGGAGGCCGCCAGCGCGAAGCTGCGCCGGCGCGCCACGGCCTCGAAGGCCTGCAGGTGGGCACTGCTGGGAATGGATGCCATGGCAAGTTCCTCGAGGACGCGGGCAGCTCACGGGCAGACCCCGGGAGACCCCGTACGTGAGCTGAAGAACCGTCATCTTAGGCTGATGAAACATCGTTTGTCTTCATGCTCGTGACAGCCCAAGATGGCTGCATCCACCACCACTACAGCGGAGACAGGCACATGCTGCTCAAGGACAGGGTCGCCATCATCACCGGCGGCGCAGGGATCAACGGACTCGGTTTTGCCACGGCGCGCCAGATGGCCGCCCAGGGGGCCCGCGTGGCCATCCTCGACCTGGAGCGGGCCGATCCGGCCGGCGCGGCCGCGCGGCTGGGCGACGGGCACCTGGGGCTGGTGGCCGACGTGACGGACAAGCCCTCGTGCGAGGCGGCGGCCGCCGCCGTGCTGCGCGCCTTCGGGCGCATCGACGCGCTGGTCAACAACGCGGGCATCACGCAGGCCGTGGGCACGCTGGAGATCGGCGGGGCCGACTACGACCGCGTGCTCGACGTGAGCCTGCGCGGCACGCTGTACATGTCCCAGGCCGTGCTGCCGGCCATGCGCAGGCAGCAAGCGGGCGCCATTGTCTGCATCTCTTCCGTCTCGGCCCAGCGCGGCGGCGGCATCTTCGGCGGTCCGCACTACTCGGCCGCCAAGGCCGGCGTGCTGGGCCTGGCCCGCGCCATGGCGCGCGAGTTCGGCGGCGATGGCATACGCATCAACTGCGTCACGCCGGGCCTGATCGAGACGGACATCACGCAGGGCAAGCTCGGCCCCGAACGCAAGCGCGAGATCTCCGCCACGATTCCGCTGGCACGCCTGGGCCGCGCCGACGATGTGGCCGGCGCCTGCGTGTTCCTGGCCAGCGACCTGGCCGGCTATTGCACGGGCATCACGCTCGATGTGAACGGCGGGATGCTCATCCACTGACTGCATCCTCACCCGCACCCACCGGCCTGGCCATGGCGCGCATGGCCCCCCAAAAAGCAAAGGAGACAAGACCATGCAGAACAAGCATTTCCAACGCGCTGCCCTGGCCGCAAGGGCCTTGGCAGCCTGCGCCCTGCTGCTGCCGGCACTGGCCGGCGCCCAGGCCGTGAAGCTCACGCTGGGCCACGGCGCGGCGCCCGACAATCCGCGCCACCTGGCCTCGCTGAAGTTCGCTGAACTGGTGAAGGCGCGCAGCGCGGGCCGTATCGAGGTGCAGGTCGCGCCCTCGGCCCAGCTGGGCGACGACGCGGCCATGGTGACGGCCCTGCGCACGGGCGCGCTGGACCTGTCGGCCAATTCCCAGGGCGCGGTGGCAGCGGCCGTGCCCGAGTACGCGGCCTATGGCATGCCGTTTCTCTTCGCCACGCCGGCCCGTGCCTTCCAGGTGCTGGACGGGCCGCTGGGCCGGGAGCTGGCCGACAAATCGGCCGCCAAGGGCATGGTGGTGCTGGGCTACTGGGACAACGGCATACGCCACATGACCAACAGCAAGCGGCCCCTGCGCAGCGTGGACGATCTCAAGGGCCTGAAGATGCGCACGCCGCCCGACGCGGTGCTGGTGGACATCATCCAGGCCCTGGGCGCCGAGGCCCAGCAGATCAAGTTCGCCGAGCTGTACGTGGCCCTGCAGCAGGGCGTGGTCGATGGCCAGGAGAACCCGCTGGCCAACTTCCACGCCAGCAAGCTGTACGAGGTGCAAAAGCACCTGACGCTGACGGGCCACATGTTCCAGATGACGCCGCTGGTCATGGGCAAGCGCAGCTGGGACCGGCTGCCGGCCGCCGACCGCACGCTGCTGGCCGAGGCCGCGCAGGAGGCCACGGCCTACCAGCGCCGGCTGGCGCGCGAGGCCGACGACAAGCTGCTGGACGACATCCGCGCCAAGGGCGTGGAGGTCAGCACCATCGACGCGCGGGCCTTCGCCCAGGCCACGGCCAAGGTGCAGGACAAGTGGCTGGCCAGCCCTGCGGGCCCCTATATCGCCAAGGTCGTCAAGGCCGCAGGCGCGCAGTGAAGCGCAGGGAGCCGTCCATGAATCTCATCGAACGCCTGGTCACGGGCCTGTGCCGCGCCGTGCTGTGGACCAGCACCCTGGTGATCTTCGTGATCCTGGTGTGCAACACCGCCCTGCGCTATGCCAGCGGCGCCAGCCTGCAATGGGCCAACGAGGTGCCCGAGCTGCTGTTTCCCTGGCTGGTGATGTCGGGCGTGGTGCTGGCCGCCGCCCATGGTGCCCACATCACCACCAGCTTTCTGGTCGAGGCCCTGCCGGCCCGCGTGCAGCGCGCCACGGCCGTGCTGGGCTGGCTGGCCGTGGCCGCCCTGTACGCCACGCTGGCCTGGTCCACGCTGAACATGCTGGAGATCGTGCATGACGAGCGCAGCCAGATCCTGGGCATTCCCGGCTCGCTGACCTATGGCTGCGTGATGGTGGGCATGGCGCTGCTGGCCTTGCTGGCCCTGCAGTCGGCCTGGCGCGCCTGCGTGGCGGGCGGGGGCCGGGCATCCGCAGGGGCTGCAGATGCGGCCGATGCCGAACCCGTGCGGCCCGTGGCCGCCGCGCACTGGTGAAGGGGGCAGGTCCATGTCCTTCATCATGCTTTTCGTCTTCATGGCGGGCGCCGTGATCGCCATGCCCATTGCCCACGCGCTGCTCATGGGCGCCATGGCGGCGGCGGCCACCTCGGACCGCGTGCCGCTGGACCTGCTGGTGCAGCAGATGGTGGCCCAGGTGCAGAGCTTTCCGTTGATCGCCATTCCGTTCTTCATGCTCACCGGCTCGCTGATGATGGGCGGGCGCCTGGGCGAGGCCCTGGTGGGCGTGCTGTCGGCGCTGATAGGGCGCTTTCACGGCGGGCCGGCCCAGGTGGGGGTGATGTCGTCCACGCTGTTCGACGGGGTGTCGGGCTCGGCCGTGGCCGATGCCTCGGCCATCGGCTCGCTGATGATCCCGTGGCACAAACGGCTGGGCTACCCGCCCGCGTTCTCGGCGGCCACGCTGGCGGCGGCGGCCACCATCGACATCCTGATCCCGCCGTCGATCCCCATGATCCTGTTCGCGCTCAGCGCCAATGCATCGATTGCGGCGCTGTTCGTGGCGGGCATCGTGCCGGGGCTGCTGATGTGCGCAGGCTTCATGGGCGTGTGCTGGTGGGTGGGCCGCAGGCGCGGCTTTCCGCGTGACACCACGCCCTTTGCCTGGCCCGCCTTCCGGCGCCACCTGCTGTACGCCAGCCCGGCCCTGCTGCTGCCGGTGCTGATCATCGTGTTCCTGCGCTTCGGCATCGCCACGCCCACCGAGGTGGCCGTGCTGTCCACGCTGTATGCGGGCCTGGTGTCGGCCGCCATCTACCGCGACCTGGGCTGGCGCCGGCTCAACGATGCGGTGGTGCATGCGGGCCTGGCCACGGGCGTGGTGCTGCTGGTGATCATGGCCTCGTCGGCCATCGGCTGGCTGCTGACCTTCGACCGCATGCCCGACGGCATCGTGCAGTGGGTGCAGTCGCATGTGCATTCGGCCTGGCTGGTGATCGTGCTGATGAACCTGCTGATGCTCTTCATCGGCATGTTCATCGACCTGCCGGCCGCCGTGCTGCTGCTCACGCCGGTGTTCGTGCCGCTGGCCCAGAGCATCGGCATGGACATGACCCAGCTGGGAATCATGATGGTCGTGAACCTGGCCCTGGGGCTGTACACGCCGCCCGTGGGCACGACGCTGTTCATCACGAGTTCGCTGGCCCGGGTCAAGGTGGGCCAGACCGTGCGCGAGCTGATTCCCTTCTACCTGGTGGCGCTGGCGGTGCTGGCGCTGGTGTCCTATGTGCCGGCCAGCATCCTGCGCTGAGCCGCGCGCCCTTCCATCCCGAGGAGACGATGCATGAACCAAGAACTGCAACAGCGCCTGGACCGGCTCGCGGCCTGTGCCTGGCGCATACGCCGCCGCGCCCTGCAAATGGGCGAGGTTCAGGGCCAGGGCTACATAGGCCAGGCCCTGGGCTGGGCCGATGTGCTGGCCGTGGCCTATGGCGACGCGCTGCGGCTGCGGCCCGATGAGCCCGGGTGGGAGGGCCGCGACCGCTTCCTGCTCTCGCACGGCCACTACGCCATCGCCTTCTACGCGGCCCTGGCCGAGGCGGGCATCCTGTCCGACGAGGAGCTCCAGACCTATGGCAGCGATGACAGCCGCCTGCCCATGTCGGGCATGGCCAGCTACACGCCGGGCATGGAGATTTCGGGCGGCTCGCTGGGCCAGGGCCTGCCGATCGCCGTGGGCATGGCGCTGGCGCTGCGCCACAAGGGCAGCGATGCCTTTGTCTACAACTCCATGTCCGACGGCGAGCTGGACGAGGGCTCGACCTGGGAGGCCGCGCTGTCCGGCGCCCACCACGGGCTGGGCCGGCTGATCTGCCTGGTGGACGTGAACAACCAGCAGGCCGATGGCCCCTCCACGCGCATGCTGGGCTTCGAGCCGCTGGCCGACAAATGGGCCGCCTTCGGCTGGCATGTGCAGCGCGTGGACGGCAACGACCTGGCCCAGGTGGTCCAGGCCTTCGACGCGGCGCGGTCGCTGGCCGAGGACCGGCCCCGCGTCATCCTCTGCGACACGCTGATGGGCAAGGGCGTGCCCTTCCTGGAGCAGCGCGAGAAGAACCATTTCATCCGCGTCGATCCGCCCGAGTGGCAGCAGGCCCTAGCCATCCTGGACGCATCGCAACCCCTGGAGCCCGCCCTGCCATGAACATGCCTCTTGCCACCCCCAAGCCCCGGCCGACCACCTCGGCCATGATTGCCTCCATCGCCGCCGAGGGCCAGCGCGTGCAGGCCGCGCCCTTCGGCAAGGCCCTGGTGGAGCTGGCCGCCAGCCGGCCCGATGTGGTGGGCATGACGGCCGACCTGGCCAAGTACACCGACCTGCACCTGTTCGCCCAGGCCCACCCCGAGCGCTTCTTCCAGATGGGCATGGCCGAGCAGTTGCTCATGGCCGCCGCCGGCGGCATGGCCAAGGAGGGGCTCACGCCCTTTGCCACCACCTATGCCGTCTTCGGCACGCGCCGGGCCTATGACTTCATCCACCAGGTGATTGCCGAGGAAAACCTGGACGTCAAGATCTGCTGCGCCCTGCCCGGCCTGACCACGGGCTACGGCCCCAGCCATCAGGCCACGGACGATCTGGCCATGATGCGGGCCGTGCCGGGGCTGACCATCGTCGACCCCTGCGATGCGCTGGACATCACCCAGGCCGTGCCCCAGATCGCGGCGCACCGCGGCCCCGTCTACATGCGGCTGCTGCGCGGCAACGTGCCGCTGGTGCTGGACGAGTACGACTACCGTTTCGAGCTGGGCAAGGCGAAGATGCTGCGCGAGGGCCGCGAGGTGCTCATCATCTCCAGCGGCTTCATGACCATGCGCGCGCTGGAGGCCGCCCAGCTGCTGGCCGCCGACAACGTGGGCACCGCCGTGCTGCATTGCGCCACCATCAAGCCG
This sequence comes from Delftia sp. S65, assembly GCF_016516495.1. Classification (NCBI taxonomy): domain Bacteria; kingdom Pseudomonadati; phylum Pseudomonadota; class Betaproteobacteria; order Burkholderiales; family Comamonadaceae; genus Delftia; species Delftia sp. S65. The sequence goes on along the minus strand of NZ_JACVUR010000005.1, from coordinate 65,853 downwards.
CTGGATGTGCAGGCCATCGTGCAGGCCGTGGCCAGCGGGCCGCGGCTGGTGGTGGTGGCGGAGAACCATTCGGTGGTGGGCGGCCTGGGCGAGGCCGTGGCCGGCGCCCTGCTGGAGCGCGATGTGCGGCCCGCGCGCTTTCGGCTGGCGGGCCTGCCGGACGCCTTCCTCGATGCGGGCGCCCTGCCCACGCTGCATGAGCGCTACGGCATCAGCGCCCAGGCGCTGGCGGGGCGCATCCGGCGGTGGCTGGGCTGAACGCCCGGCGTTGTGGCAGCGGGCGCTCCAGAGCAAAGCAGGGCAGTGCAGATGAGGGCTACTTGGCGGGATCCCCGTCGCGCAACGCCAGCAAGTAGCCCATGCCGCGCACCGTGTGCAGCAGCTTGACCGCATAGGGATCATCGAGCTTGCTGCGCAGCCTGCACACCGCCACATCCACCACGTTGTTCAGCGCATCGACGGGCAGGCTCCAGACCTGCTGCACCAGTTCGGCGCGCGTGACCACATCGCCCTGGCGCTGCAGCAGCAGCCACAGCACGGCGAATTCCTGGCGAGTCAGGTCCAGTCGCCGGCCGGCACGCTCGGCCCGCTTTTTCGACAGGTCCAGCACCAGATCCGCCAATGTCAGGCGCAGGCCCTCCTGGCCGGCAGAGCCTCGCATCCGCAGCCGTGCACGGGCCAGGAACACCGGCAACCTGACGGGTTTGACCAGGTAGTCATCGGCGCCGTTCTGCAGGCAGAACACCTGGTCCTCCAGACTGTCGTTTGCGGTGACCACGATGGTGGGCGTGTCGCCCGCCTGGAGCAGGGTCTGCAGGACCGCACGCCCGCTCTGGCCAGGCAGTTCCAGATCCAGCACGAGCAGGCTGTAGGCGCGGCTCAGTGCCAGGTTGCGGCCCTGCAGACCGTCATGCACGACATCGACGTTGAATCCGTCCTGGCACAGGCCCTGGCACAGGTACTGCGCCGACGGCGGGTGGGCATCCACGATCAGGATCTTCATGTCTTTTCCTTCGCACGCGGGCACAGGCGAGGCTCAGGCCAGCACCTGCCGGAGGATCTGCTGCTGCCGCCTGGCCCATTTCGTGCCAATGCGAATGGCATCGCGCTGCTGTGAGGAGGCAGAAGCGAAGAAGACCGTTTCACTGATCTGCAGGCGGTGAAACAGCCGCCGCATCTGCAGGGATCGGGCCCTCAGCGAGCCTTCCGGCGCCAGGGATTCCCCGTGCTGCGCCGAGAACATGGACGCGGCCTGCTCCAGGCAGCGCTGGGCATCGGGCGTGGTCGCGGGCACGGCACGGGGCTCGCACAGCCGGGCCTTGGCCACCAGGGGGTTGTGGCCCACCACCAGCCCCCAGGGACGCATGGCGGTCGAGGGATTGACCGACAGCGCCTCCAGCTTGGTGAGCCCGAACACGCGCGCCAGGCGCAGGCGCATGGCCAGCAGCGGGGCATCTGGCTGTACGGCCTCGATGGCCGCGAGGGCCTCCTCCTCGTTGTCACCGCCCACGGGCAGCAGCAAGGAACGCAGCAGCAGCCCGGCCAGCACGTCCCCCTTGGCCGCTGCAGCATGGAGCAGGGCCACGCCCTGTTCCATGGGTTCGATGTGCGTGGCATCACGCAGCACCAGTGCACCCAGACGGCGCTCGGCCTCGGGCAGCCCGTGACGTGCCGCCTTCTCCAGGCAAAAGCGTGCCAGGGTGGGATTGGCCACCGAGCTGCGGTAGTCGGAGCAGATGCGGAACAGGTGCAGCCAGGCGGTGACGATGCCGCCATCGGCAGCGCGCAGCAGCAGGGCTGCGGCCTTGCGCAGGTTCTGCGCATTCACGAGGTTTTCGGGAGCCAGGTGTGCACAGGGCAGCCCCGAAAGCGCCCGTCCAAGCACGTGGCAGGCGCGCACGTCTCCATTGGCGGCGCACCGGTCCAGGCTGGCTTCGATACAGCCCACGGTCAGCCGTCCCAGGTCATGGCCCGCCACCTCCGCCTGGTGGACCAGGTCGGCAATCAGCTGCTGCATGACCGGGCCATGAGCGGCATGAGGCAGGTCGCGCAGGAGCTCCAGCATCCGCACGGCGCGGTGCGACTGGCCCTTGGCCATGGCCTGCCGGGCCTCGCAGGCCATGACTTCGGCAATGTCCAGCGGCTGTATGGCGCGCAGGATCTGCAACGCCTGCAGCAGCTCACCGGATGTGTGCGCAGACACGCTGCTTGCCAGATGGCTTGGCAGTGCGGCGCTGCACTTGCCAAGGCACTCCAGCGCCAGATCGAGCTCCCCCCGGATGAGATGCCAGGCGGCAAGCTTCTGGCGCCCGACATCCTCGTACTCCGCCGCGATCCTCAGGGTCTCCAGCAGCCCGTGCTCCAGCAACTCCCTGAGCGGCAGATGCAAGGCTATGCAGACCGAGGCCTGGCGCCTGGCCTGCGGCAGTGCGGCCTGCAGATACTCCAACCCCACCGGGATGCTCCTGGAAACGCCGGGGCCCCCGGTCAGATACGCCTCCCCGAGCTGAAGCCTGGCACCCGTGTCCCCTCGCCTGGCCAGCATCCTCAGCTTGACATCCTCGCGCCGCATTTTTCTGTCCCCTCCTATCTTGCGATACCCGCTCACAGCCGTATCAACAACCCGATACGAGTTGATTTTTTCTTCTTTACCGGATTCAACCCCCGGGATGCTAGCAATCTCCAGAATCCATCTACCCAACAGAAAAGTGACATTCAAGACATATTGAAGAAAGATAACTGCCATGAATGGTATTGCAATCCATTGGTGTTGGCCGGACGGAACATGTTGAGCCCTAAAAACCTGTGATTGGCTTGCCACCCCCCGTCGATTCCTTTTCAAGGCTCCTGGCGCCGCCCTGTGAATTCTAGTATTTACAACAGCATCCGTTTTGAAATGGATGCGCATGGAATCCACATTCAATACAAGGACCAGGCATGAAATTCAATCGTATATTGGCGGCCGCACTGCCCGTCATTTCGCTGGCGGCCAGCGCGCAGTCATCCATCACCCTGTTCGGCATCGTTGACGTCAATGGGCGCTACGTGAAGAACAGCGATCTGCCCAGCAACATGACCATGAACAACAGCGGGCTGTCATCGGGCCGGTTTGGCTTTCGCGGCACCGAGGATCTGGGCGGCGGATTGAGGGCCGAGTTCTGGCTGGAGTCAGACCTCTATGCCGACACCGGCACGACAAACGCCAATGGCAAGTTCTTCCAGCGCCGCTCCACGGTGAGCTTGGCGGGCGGCTTCGGCGAGCTGCGCCTGGGCCGCGATTTCACGCCGGCCGCGCAAAATCCCACCAAGTTCGACCCGTTCAACGTGATCGGCCTGGCAAACTCCAACATCATCAGCCGCCTGCCCGGCACCTTCTCGAACTACTACCGCAGCGACAACGCCATCCAGTACTTCACTCCCAAATGGAGCGGTTTCCAGGCAGAAGTGATGTATGCCCTGGACGAAGACCCCGTGAGCAGCGCCGGCCGCCATTTCGGCAGCCGCCTGACCTACGACAACGGTCCTCTGAACCTGGCGCTCACCTATGGCTCGACCGATGTGAACGCTGCGGGCACCAAGCTCAAGCAATACGGCGCAGGCGCCTCCTACGATTTCGGCTTTGCCAAGCTGATGGGGTATTTCCAGCGCGAGGACCTGCCCTATGGCACCTATGGAACCCGCATCGCGGGCTCCGAGGACCGCTGGCAGGTCGGCCTTACCGTGCCCGTGGGTGCGAACTACATCCGCGCCTCCTATGTGCGCACCGATTCGCGCCGTGGACCGGTTGCCTTCAATGGCAGCGATGCCAACAGGTATGCGATCGGCTATGTGCACAACCTGTCGCGGCGCACAGCGCTGTACGGAACCCTTGCACGCGTGACCAACAAGGGCGGGGCCAATTTCAGCCTCAATGGCGGCACCACCGGATTGGCTGCGGGCGGCAGCTCCACAGGCGCTGAACTCGGCATGCGCCACAGTTTCTGAAGATTTCCACGCATTTGCGGCAATATGGCTGAAATGTCATCCGGCTGCCCGGATATATAGAAGCCGATGACTCTACAGTCTCCGCCATGGACTGAATACAGTTCATGGCGGATTTCATGAATCCGCCCATGTATCCGCCCTATTTCGGAGGCATATTCAATGAAATCCATATTCATATTGGGCACCGCAGCAATCGTCATGGCTGCATTGCCGGCCCATGCGGAACGCTTTGCAAACGGCAAATCCTATTACGGATCGCCCGCGCCTGCGGGCGTCTACCGTACTGTCGATCTATCGCAGAAAGCGCCCATCAATATCGCCTGCGGCGAAACCGTGAATTTCACCAGCCAGGGCCGCACATTCGCGTGGAAGGTCAGCTCCATCCAGCACAACCATGTCCCGGTGGCGCGCTTTGCGCCGCCCGGTTTCGACACGCAGGGCAAGAGCATCTTCGTCATGCCCGGAGAGCATGAGCTGGGCGGCTGAAAGCGCCGTTGGCAACAAAAAGGGCCCGCAATTCGCGGGCCCTTTTTTGCTGGAGGCAGGCCGAAGCTCAGGCCGCCAGGGCGCCGCGCATGGCGTCGATCACGGCCTTGTAGTCAGGCTTGCCGAAGATGGCGCTGCCCGCCACGAAGGTGTCGGCACCGGCATCGGCCACGCGGCGGATGTTGGTTTCCTTGATGCCGCCGTCCACTTCCAGGCGGATGTCGCGGCCGCTGGCCTCGATGCGCTTGCGCGCGGCCTCGATCTTGCGCAGCGTGCTGTCGATGAAGCTCTGGCCGCCGAAGCCGGGGTTCACACTCATCAGCAAGATGAGGTCGATGTCGTCGATGACCCAGTCCAGCACGTCCAGCGGGGCGGCGGGGTTGAACACCAGGCCGGGCTTGGCGCCCTGGGCGCGGATGTTCTGGATGCTGCGGTGCACGTGGGCCGTGGCATCGGGGTGGAAGCTGATGTAGTCGGCGCCGGCCTTGGCGAAGGCCGTGGCCAGTTCGTCCACGGGCGAGACCATCAGGTGCACGTCGATGGGCACGGGCTGGCCGTCGGGCGTCTTCGCATGGGGCTTCAGGGCCTCGCAGATCATGGGACCGAACGTGAGGTTGGGCACGTAGTGGTTGTCCATCACGTCGAAGTGGATCCAGTCGGCGCCGGAGGCGATCACATTCTTGACCTCGTCACCCAGACGGGCGAAGTCGGCAGACAGGATGGAGGGGGCGATGCGGTAGGTGGGGCTCATGGCCTGCGATTGTCGCAGCTAGCCCATGCCGGCACCAGCGACGGCACAAAGCCATGGGCGGCGGCGCGTGGGGACGTTCGCAAGCCGGTACATTGCGGGCAGTTACCATTGCCGCCATGCCCATGAACGAGTTCCAGGTCCAGGTCCGCCCCGCCTTTTTGCCAGAGCAATCCGCTCCAGCGGCGGGCGTATACGCCTTCTCCTACACGATCACCGTGACCAATACCGGCCAGGTGCCGGGCCAGTTGATCGCGCGCCACTGGATCATCACCAACGAACTGGGCCATGTCGAAGAGGTCAAGGGCCTGGGGGTGATCGGCCGCCAGCCGCTGCTGCAGCCCGGCGAGACCTTCGAGTACACCAGCGGCTGCCAGCTGCGCACGCCCAACGGCAGCATGCAGGGCAGCTATCTGTGCATCAGCCACGAGGGCGAGGTCTTCGAGTGCCCCATCCCGCGCTTTCATCTGCAGTCGGGCGCTGGCGGCGACAGCTTTCCAGACCCTGACAACCGCGTGCTGCACTGAGCGCGTTCCTCGGGGGAGGCGCTAGTCTTCCGCCCTGCCGCAAGACCCCTACATGAAGCGAATCACCCAAGACCTGCCCGGCCTTCTGGCCGCACTCGACCCCGAGGCCGACCTCGCGCACCGCCATATCTGGCTGATCCACCTGCTGGAGTGGGTGCGCGCGCCCAAGCCGTCGGTGGACGGCGCCGTGCAGCGTGTGCAGTTGCTGGTGGAGGCCGTGGAGGCCGACCCGGCCGTGCGCCAGCGCCTGCATGCCTGGTGGCTGCGCTTCATCGACACCGTGGACATCACGGCGCTGCTGGCCGATTTCGGCTTTGCGCCGCGCACCAACATGTTCAGCGAGCTGTCCGAGCGCGCACGCTACAAGCTGCTGCCCAGCACGCCGGAGACGGTGGATGCCTCCGAGCTGTTCATGCTGGCCATGCCCGACGAATTCGACGCGCGCTGGCTGCACGCGCTGGAGGCGCCGCTGCTCGAACGCATCGCACTGCTGCTGACCGACGGCAGCGAGGGCCAGGGCAGCAGCTTCTGGCAGAACAGCCTGCTGGGCTCCATCACCTATTGCACGGGGCAGATCCTGTCCACGGGCTTCTCGCCCGAACTGCGCCTGCGCATGGACGAGCAGGCGCGCGACGACCAGCCCTTCCACGCCCTGATCCACGACGCCGAGAGCCTGCGCGTGGAGGTGATGCACGCGCTGCGCACCAATGACCGGCGCGATGCGGCCGAGGCCCGGCTGCGCGAGCGCCTGGATGCCTGCCGCGCGGCCGTGACATCGGTCTACACCCATTTCGAGTCCGAAGGGATTTCGGTGGGCCTGGTGTTCCGCCTGCGCCAGCTGCGCGCGCGCATTTTGCGCGTGCGCCGCCTGCTGGACTGCCTTGTGGCCGACAACCGCGCCACCGAGACGGCCGACCTGTTGGCCAACCTGGTGTCCGTGGGCATCGAGCGGCGCAGCCTGCGCGCGCTGCTGTCCACCAACACCTCGCTGCTGGCGGCCAAGGTGGCCGAGCGCAGCGCCGAGACGGGCGAGCACTACATCACGCGCACCGGCCGCGAATACCTGTCCATGGCAACCAAGGCCGCCGGCGGCGGCTTCGTGATGGCCTTCACCACGCTGCTGAAATTCGCGCTCTACGCGCTGGGGCTGTCGGCATTCTGGGGCGGGCTGGCGGCGGGCATCAACTACTCCATCAGCTTTGTGCTGATCCAGCTGCTGCACTTCACGGTGGCGACCAAGCAGCCGGCCATGACGGCACCGGCCATGGCCGCCAAGCTCAAGGACCTGCGCGCCAGCGAGGCCATCGAGGAGTTCGTGGACGAGGTCGCCCACCTGGTGCGCTCGCAGGTGGCGGCGGTGCTGGGCAACGTGCTGGTGGTGCTGCCCATGGTGCTGCTGCTGTCGCTGGGCTATGCCCAGCTGTTCGGCCACACGCCGATTGACGGGCCGCATGCGATTGCCGTGCTCGACTCGCTGAGCCTGCTTGGCATGTCGCCGCTGTTCGCGGCCTTCACGGGCGTGCTGCTGTTCGCCAGCAGCCTGATCGCGGGCTGGGCCGAGAACTGGTTCGTGCTGCGCCGGCTGGACTCGGTGATCCGCTACAACCCCGGCATCACGCGCTGGCTGGGTGCCAAGCGCGCCGACCGCTGGGCGCATTTCTGGCGCAAGAACATTTCGGGCTTTGCAGCCAACGTCTCGCTGGGCATGATGCTGGGCTTGGTGCCCGCGTTCGCGGCCTTCTTCGGCCTGGGGCTGGAGGTGCGCCACGTCACGCTGTCGGCAGGCCAGATCGGTGCCGCCATGGCGGCCCTGGGCTGGCAGGTGCTGCACTCCGACATGTTCTGGTGGGCGGTTGCCCTACTGCCGGTCAATGGCGCGTTGAATGTCACTGTCAGCTTTTATCTGGCATTCCGCGTTGCGATGAGGGCACACAATGTCAGCGGAGTCGACCGCTCGCGCATCTATTCGGCCATCCGCCGCCGTCTGCGCACAGCGCCGCTGAGTTTCTTCCGCCCCTGAGCCTGCGGGACCTCGGGAACCACGCGGAACCCACGTGCTGGCGTGCCCGCCCGGCCTTGCAGCCCGGCAGTCACGCCAGTGGATCGCCAACGAAGTGTCCCCGTGCCATGCGCACGGGACGCGGGCTTGCCCGCGCCGCAGGGAAGGCCTTGCGGAGCTTCGCTTGCGGGCCACTGGCTCGCGCAAAGGACCTCGCTTATGAATGACATGCTGAGCTTCTGGGAACCGTGGCTGCGGCCATCGGCCGGGTTGGCCACGGTGCAATGGTCCCTGCTGCTGGCCGTGGCCACCATGGTGGGTTACGCCTGCCAGCGCCATGCGGCCCTGCCCAAGGTGGTCGGCTATTCGCTGGTCGGCGGCATTGCCGGGCTGATCGGCTTTGGCGCCAATACCGCCTGGCCGCTGCAGGGCACGGGATTGTTCCTGCTGGAGCTGGGCGTGGCCATCGTGCTGTTCGAATGCGGCGGGCGCATCACGCTGCGCTGGTTCCGCCACAACCCCATGGTGCTGGTGCAAAGCGTGGCCGAATCCGCGTTGACCTATGTGCTGGTCTCCCTGGTGCTGGGCTGGCTGGGCGTGGCCCCCGAAGTGGCCGGGCCGCTGGCCCTGGTGGCCATGGCGGCCTCGCCCCTGGTGCTGACGCGCGTGGTGGCCGACATGCGTGCCGCAGGTGCCGTGACCGATCGCGGCCTGGTGCTGGCCACCCTGTCCACGCTGTATGCGCTGGCCCTGGGCAGCGCCAAGGCGGGCATGCTGACGCAGCCCAAGGCGGGCTTCGTGGCCTCGATCATGCCGGTGCTGGTGGTGCTGGGCGTCTCGGTGGCCGTGGCCCTGGTGCTGGCCGTGCTGATGCGCCTGGCGCTGCGCTTCATGAGCCCGGCCAGCGAGAACACCTCCATCCTCTTTCTCACCCTGATCTCGGCCAGCGTGCCCGTGGCCTCGTACCTGGGCGGCTCGGCGCCGCTGGCGGCGCTGCTGGGCGGCATCCTGCTCAAGCAGTTCAACCCGCGCCCCTGGGCCTGGCCCCGCCAGCTGGGCACGGCGGCCTCGCTGCTGACCATGCTGATGTTCGTGCTGGTCTCCACCGTGGCCGCGCAGGCCGACTGGAGCGCGCCGGTGGCCGGCGTGGTGGGCGCCGTGATCCTGGCACGCCTGGTCGCCAAGACCATGGGTGTGGCCGTGGGCAATGTGGGCACGGGCGCCAACTGGCGCCAGGCCTTCTGGGTGGGCTGCGCCATGGCGCCCATGTCGTCGGTGGCGCTGCTGATTGCATCGCAGTTCGTGGCCGCCGCGCCCGAGCTGGGCGCGCAGATCGCGGGCGTGGCCCTGCCCACCATTTTGGTGATGGAGGTGCTGGGCGCCGCCCTGGCCACCGTGGCCATCTACCGCTCCGGCGAAAGCTCCCGTCCCTGGAAGCCGCTGAGCCGCACGAATACCGCAGGAGATGAACGTGAGTCTTGAAGCCTTCAACTCGTCCGAACCGCTGACCCTGGGCGTGGAGCTGGAACTGCAGCTGGTCAACACCCACGACTACGACCTGGCCCCCTACGCCGAGGACATGCTGCGCCTCATGCTCAAGAACCCGCTGCCCGGCAGCGTGGTGCCCGAGATGACGAACAGCATGATCGAGATCTCCACCAGCGTCTGCCATTCGGCCTCGGAGGTGCTGGGCCAGCTCAGCCAGATCCGCGATGCGCTGGTCAAAAGCGCCGACAAGCTCAACATCGCCGTGGTGGGCGGCGGCACCCACCCCTTCCAGCAGTGGCATGAGCGGCGCATCTACGACAAGCCGCGCTTCCAGGAGCTGTCGCAGCTGTACGGCTACCTGTCCAAGCAGTTCACCATCTTCGGCCAGCACGTGCACATCGGCTGCCCCGACGCCGACGCGGCCCTGCTGATGCTGCACCGCATGTCGCGCTACATCCCGCACTTCATTGCGCTGTCGGCCTCCAGCCCCTATGTTCAGGGCCACGACACGGCCTTCGACTCGGCGCGGCTGAACTCGGTGTTCGCCTTTCCGCTGTCGGGCCGCGCGCCCTGCGTGCTGCACTGGAGCGAGTTCGAGCAGTACTTCGACAAGATGACGCGCACGGGCGTGGTCAAGAGCATGAAGGACTTCTACTGGGACATCCGGCCCAAGCCCGAGTTCGGCACCATCGAGATCCGCGTGTTCGACACGCCGCTGACCATCGAGCGGGCAGCCGCCCTGTCCGGCTACGTGCAGGCGCTGGCCGCCTGGTTCATGGACACCCAGCCCTTCACGCCCGTGGAAGACGACTACCTGGTCTACACCTACAACCGCTTCCAGGCCTGCCGCTTCGGCCTGGAGGCCGTGTACGTGGACCCGGCCACGGGCGAGCACATGCCGCTGGCCGACCACATCCTCAAGACCATGGATGCCGTGGCCGACTACGCGGCCCGCCATGGCGCCGCGCCCGCCCTGCATCTGCTGCGCAGCGACGTGGCCGCCGGCAGCAACGATGCCCGCTGGCTGCGCGAACGCCAGCGCAGCGAGCAGCTGCTGGCCGAGGTCTCGCGCCAGGCGGCCATGCGCTTTCGCGGCCAGGCCGTCTGAGGCCTGCGTTCAGCGCAGGCTCAAGGCAGCACCGCCGCCGCACGCGCGGCGGTGATCTGCGCGTCGGCGTCGCGCTGCAGCAGCAGGCGCTGGCGCACCAGGTCCTGGGCCGCAGCCGTGACGGCGCTCACGTAGCCGGCCTGGTCGACATACAGCTCCTCCAGTGAAGGCCGCCCGTCACCGGCCGCCAGCCGCGCCGCGCGCGTCTTGTGGAAGGGGATGAAGCTGCCCGTGAGGTTGGACAGGTCCACGATGCCCGGCGTGGCCACGTAGTTGAACTCCATGCTGGTGCCCAGCGGTGCCCGCGCCTCCACGCTGCGGATGCCGGCACGCGTGAGGCCGGTGGCCGCATCGACCTGGGGCACGAGGATGGCGTAGTCCTTGCCCGTGGCGCGCGGCGGTTGCAGCGTGGCGATGCCGCTTTCGTCCTGCGGCACGTACTGCGGGCCGAAGTCGAGCAGCGCAAAGCCGTTGTGGCGCGCCAGGTAGCGGAACTCGGGGATGGCGGTCTGCACGCCGCCCACGCTCCAGTTCAGGCCCTTCATGGCGGGAAAGACCAGCTTGTCGGGCCGCACCAGGGTGCCGTCGGCCAGCTTGGGCACCTGGCTGGCCGGCGGCTCGGTGCCGCGCACCACCCAGTCCTCCAGCGCGATGAACAGCGCGCGGAACGTGTCGTTGAAGTGCACCACGGTGCCGGCCGGATAGACATTGCGCGTGGGCGCATAGCCGATGCTGGCCGTGCCGCCTGCGCCGCCATGCTGGGTGCTGGCGTAGTAGTAGATGCGCGCATTGGCGGGCTGGGCGATGTCGCGCAGGCCATGGGCATCGGTCAGCACGGGCGAGCCCTGCAGCTGCCAGAACTCCGTGCCCGACAGGCCCAGGAAGAACTTGGGGCAGGTATTGCTGGCTTCGCAGCGCTTCATCACGCCGCCCTGGCGGCCGCTGACCTCATCGCTGTAGTCCTTGTCCAGGCCGCGCGGCGCGGTCTGGCCGAAGGCCGTGTGGTCGGTGCGCAGGCCGCCCCCGCCGCCGGGCACGGCGAAGCGCGTGTTGATGTTGGTCTGGCGCGCGGCCACGTGGGCATACATGCCGTCGAAGACCTTGCCGCCATCGAGCGCCTGGTTGAAGCCCAGGTGCAGGAAGGTCTTCATGGCATTGCCCGACTGCGAGGTGCCCTGGCCGATGGTGTGCGTGATGCGCCCGGCCAGCGGATTGGCCTTGCCGTCGGCGTCGGCCGCCTTGGCGCGGAAGAAGCTCACCGTATCGCGCAGCGCCGCCAGGCCCACGCCCATGACCTTGGGGTCCTTGGCCACATAGACCAGCTCGTAGAGGTACTGCGGATCGAACCCGCCCTTCAGGCAGACGCTGGTGGCCGCAGGCGTGCCGGGGAAGGGATTGGCGGCGGCATCGCAGCTGGCGAACTTCCAGTCGCCCGCAGGCACGGTCTGGCGCGCATCGGTTTCGTTGATGCGGCGCGTGAGCGAGTAGCCGGCCTGCGTGTTGTCCAGGCTGGCGGGCTCGTAGGGGATCATGCTTCCGTTGAACACGCCGCCGGGCAGGGCCATGGAGGGCACGGCGGCGGCCGGGACCAGCTCGGTGCGGTAGCTGCCCGTGATGCTGCTGCCGTCCTTGTTGCGGGCCACGGGCACAGTGACCGTCAGGCGCGCGGGCGTGGACTTGGGCACATCGCCCTGCCAGGCCGAATACAGCAGCACGTAGCCGCGCTCCAGGTAGACCGCATCGCCGGGCGTGGCCGTGGGGTTGGGCATGGTCAGGATGTTGCCGCGGTTGGGCGCGTCATAGCGCAGCACGCCGCTGGCCTTGGACATGTCCTTGGGCTTGAGCATGACGAAGTCGGTGCTGTACTCGACCATGCCGCGCGCATTGACGGGCGCCAGCGCCAGGTCCTGGATCACGGCGTTCTTCGGGTCGGCCGGGTCCAGCTCGCCGCGCAGCACGCCGGTCACTTTTTCGTAGGCGCCGACACTGCCGTAGCTGCCGGCAAAGTCCTCGGTGGCGCTGATGCTCAGCTGCATGCGCGGCGCCTGCGAACCGGCGGGCGAGTCACTGCCGCCGCAGGCGGTCAGCAGGCCGGATGCGGCCAGGGCAAGGGCCAGTGGATGGGTGGATCTGATGTGCATGTTGTCTCCTTGGGGTCATGGCACAGGCAAGGCTCCGCCCTGGCCGCCGTGCATTGCGGCGGCCTAGGACGGTTCGGATAAAAAGGGAACGGGAGAGCGGGGAACGGGAGAGCGGGGAGCGGCCTACTCGGGCTGGATGCCGGCGGCCTTGATCACCTGGCCCCACTTCTGGGTCTCGCCCGCCTGGAAGGCGGCCAGCTCCTGGGGCGTTGCGGTCCAGCCCTCGGAGCCGGACATCTCGAAGAAGGACTTGGCGCCCGCGCTGTGCACGGCGTCGGACAGAAGGCGGTTGAGCCGGGCCACCACGGCCTCGGGCGTGCCAGCGGGCGCGTAGGCCGCGAACCAGTAGCCCATGTCATAGCCCTTGACGCCGGCTTCCTCCAGCGTGGGCACCTCGGGCAGCTGCGGGCTGCGTTTGGTGGTGGAGTAGCCCAGGGCGCGCAGCTTGCCCGACTTGACCTGGGGCACGCCGGTGGAGGTGTCGGTGATCATCAGATCGATCTGGCCGCCCAGCAGGTCGGTGATGGCCAGCGGATTGCTCTTGTAGGGCACGTGCATCAGGTCCACGCCGGCCAGCTGCTTGAGCATTTCACCGGCCACGCGGCTGGAGGAGCTGCCGCTGCCGAACGACAGCTTGCCCGGCTGCTTCTTCGCCGCCGCCAGCAGGTCGCCCACGTTCTTGTACGGCGCATCGGCGCGCACCACCAGCACCTGGCCGCCCTTGCCCAGCCCGGCCACGGGCGCGAAGTCCTTGACCGCGTCATAGGGCAGCTTCTTGTACAGATGCTGGTTGGCCGCATGCGTGGTGTTGGTGGTGATCAGCACCGTGTAGCCATCGGCCGCCGAGCGCGCCACCTGCTGGGCCGCGATCATGCCGCTGGCGCCGCCCTTGTTCTCGACCACCACGGCCTGCTTGGTCGCCGTGGTCACGGCCTGGCCCAGCGCCCGTGCCAGCTGGTCGGTGGCGCTGCCGGCCGCAAACGGCACGACGAAGGTGATGGGCTTGGACGGATAGTCCTGTGCCAGCGCCGGTGCGGCGGCGGCTGCCAGCGCGCAGGCAGCCAGCACGAGCGCATGGCGGCGGGGGAAGTTGTGCGAAAGGTTCATGTCTGTCTCCTTTGTTGTGATGAATGTGTGACGGGCGGGTGCTGCCGGCTACTCCGGCGCCAGGTGGGGCAGCAGCGAGGCCGGTATGTGGACCTGCATCTGCAGCAGCCAGTACGACAGCGCCTTGCCGTGGCTGTCGAGGTTGAGCGCGTCGTTGACGCCGCCGTCCAGCACCGCGTCCAGCACCCAGTTCATGGCCTGCAGGCGCTGCAGCACGAAGCGCTGCACGCGCGCAGGGCGCCGGGCGGCGAAGTGCGCGGCCACGCGCTCTTCGGTGATCTGCTCCACCAGCACGGGCCAGCAGGCGGCATTCCAGGCGATGAGGCTGATGTTGGAGCGGTTGCCCTTGTCCCCCGTGCGCCCGTGCGCCAGGCGGTACAACGGCACGGTGACGGGCATCGTGGTTGGCAGTGTGTTCATGCGGCGTGCTCCCCGGCTTCTTTCCCGGCCTCTTTCTCGACCCCTTTGTCGATCTCTTCCTCGGCCCACTTCCACCCGGTGGCGACGCTCTGCTGCGCCAGCAGGCAGGACACCGTGCCCAGCCGCGCGCGCAGCGCCGTGCGCACGCCGCCGCCGCCGGCCGGCCCGCAGGTGTACAGCGCATTGACCTCGCGCGGCAGGCGCTGCGCCTGGGCCTGCGTGGGGCGCAGCCAGGCGGCGCGCAGGCGCACGTCCTGGGGGGCGGCTGCGCTGGCCGGCTGCGCGTCGCGCCAGCGGCCGGCGTCGTCGCCCAGCACGCTGGCCACGCCGATCCAGTCCAGGCGCAGGTCGCCTGCGGCCTCGCCGCCCAGGCGCTCGCGCAGCACCTCGCCGGCCAGCCGGGCGCGCTCCAGGGCGCGCGGGCCGGCATAGGAGATCTCGCCCTCGGCCAGCCAGCCCGAGGCATGGCAGACATTGACCTTGTAGTGGCCGTTGTGCGCATGGCCGCGCACGCCGCTCAGGCGCACGGCGTCAGGCCCCACCTGGTGCACCTCGGCCTCGGACAGGTCGGCCACCACGTCGGGCGTCAGGTAGGCGGCCGGGTCGTGCACCTCGTACAGCAGCTGTTCCTTGACCGTGCGTTCGCTGACCAGGCCGCCCGTGCCTTCGGGCTTGGTGATGGTGCAGTCGCCCGAGGGCTCGATGATGGCAATGGGATAGCCCAGCCGCGCCAGGCCCTGCACGTCCTTGAAGCCCGGGTCGGCGAAGTAGCCGCCCGTGACCTGGGCGCCGCATTCCAGCAGGTGGCCGGCCATGGTGGCGCGCGCCAGGCGGTCCCAGTCGTCCCAGGCCCAGCCGAAATGCGCCATGGCCGGCCCCAGGGTCAGCGAGGGGTCGGACACACGGCCGGCCACCACGATCTCGGCGCCGGCCTGCAGGGCCTCGGCAATCGCGCGCGCGCCGATGTAGGCGTTGGCACTGACCAGCGAATCCTCGGGAAACTCCGCGCCCAGCGCGGCCCGCAGCGCCCCGCGGTACGCCGGGCCGCTGACGTCGTCGCCATGCACCACGGCGATGCGCGGCACGCGCAGGCCCAGGCGCTGCGCCAACCGCTGGATGCAGCGCGCCGCGCCTTCGGGATTCGCCGCACCGAAGTTGCTGACGATGCGTATGCCATGCGCCAGGCAGTCGGCCAGCACGGGCTCCAGCAGGTCCTCCAGCAGGGGTTCGTAGCCCGCGTCGGGCTGCTCGCGGCGCGCGAGCTGGGCCAGCGCCAGCGTGCGCTCGGCCAGGGTCTCGAAGATCAGGCAGGCGCTCTGGCCGCTGGCCGCCAGGGCGCGCACCACGGGCGCGGCGGCATCGGTGCGGTCGCCCGAGAAGCCGGCTGCGCAGCCCACCCACAGCGGGGGCTTGTCCGGGGCAAAGAAGGTTTCCAGATGGTCCATGCAGGCCAATGTAGGCAAGGGCTGCTAATCTGTGAAATCGATTATTCGGATCAACTCATCCAAAAAACAGATGAATATCTCCTCCCGCCAGCTCGATGCCTTCATCGCCCTGGCCCAGCTCAGCAGCTTCACCCTGGCCGCGCAGCGCTGCCATCTGTCGCAGCCGGCCTTCAGCGCCCTGATCAAGGGGCTGGAAGACGGCGTGGGCGTGCGCCTGTTCGACCGCAGCACGCGCCACGTGGCGCTGACGCAGGAGGGGGCGCAGTTCCTCGATGCCGCGCAGCGCATACGCGCCGACCTGGGCGATGCCGTGCACGGCCTGCGCGAGGCGGCGGCGCTGCAGCGCGGGCGCGTGTCCATCGCCCTGCTGCCTTCGCTGGCGGCGGCCTGGCTGCCGCCCGTGCTGGCGCTGTTCCATGCGCGCCATCCGGGCATACAGCTGCAGGTGTCGGACCTGCTGTCCGAGTCCTGCATCGCCCAGGTGGCCTCGGGCCAGGCCGACCTGGCGCTGGCCGCCATCCGCGCCGACACCGAGGAGCTGCAGGCCGAATGGTTCTGCGCCGACCGTCTGCACCTGGTCTGCCGCGCCGACCATGCGCTGGCGGCCCTGCCCGCGCCGACCATGGCCGACCTGCGGGACCAGCCCTTCATCCAGCTCGCCCGCCACAGCAGCGTGCGCCAGTACCTGGAATCGCAGGAGCAGGCCCCGCCCCTCAACACCTTGCTGGAAGTGGAGCACCTGGCCACCGTGATGGGCATGGTGCGCGCGGGCCTGGGCATCAGCGTGGTGCCGGCCCTGGCGCTGTTCCACTTCGTGCAGCCTGGCCTGGTGACGCGCCCGCTGGCCGATGCCGACCGCCGGCGCGACCTGTACCTGGTGCGCAGGCGCCAGCGCAGCCTGTCGCCGGCCGCCCAGGCCTTCCACGCGCTGGCGCTGGAGCATCGGCCCGGTGTGGGCGAGACCACCTGATACGGGGCAGCACGAACCTCGCAGCACAATAGCCCGATCGCCAAACGCATCCGAAAGCCGCCACCGTGGGTGAATTCGACCTGATCCGCCGCTTCTTCCAGCGCCCCGTGCGCCGCGCCGCCCTGGGCGTGGGCGATGACTGCGCCCTGCTCGCCCCGGCGCCGGGCATGCAGCTGGCCGTCTCCAGCGACATGCTGGTCGAGGGCCGGCATTTCTTCGCCGACGTGGACCCGCGCCTGCTGGGCCACAAATCCCTGGCCGTGAACCTGTCCGACCTGGCGGCCTGCGGCGCGCGCCCGCTGGCCTTCACCCTGGCCCTGTCCCTGCCGCGTGCCGATGCGGCCTGGACCGAGGCGTTTGCGGCCGGCCTGCTGGCCCTGGCCGACGCCCACGGCTGCGAGCTGGTCGGCGGCGACACCACCCAGGGGCCCTTGAACATCTGCATCACCGTCTTCGGCGAAGTGCCGCCCGGCCAGGCCCTGCTGCGCAGCGGTGCGCGCGCGGGCGACGACATCTGGGTCAGCGGCAGCCTGGGCGATGCCCGCCTGGCGCTGGAAGCCCTGCTGGGCCACACCACCCTGCCACCCGGCACGCTGGCCGCCGCGCGCCAGCGCCTGGAAGCGCCCACGCCGCGCGTGGCCCTGGGCCAGGCGCTGCGCGGCATTGCCAGCAGCGCGCTGGATGTGAGCGACGGCCTGCTGGGCGACCTGGGCCACATCCTCGAGCAATCCCGCGTGGGCGCCAGCCTGGACACGCGCCTGGTCACGCCCCTGCTCGATGCCGGCCGGCACACGCCCCTGGCCATCGACCTGCTGCACCAGTGCACCCTGTCCGGCGGCGACGACTACGAGCTGTGCTTCACGGCCCCGGCCGACCGGCGCGATGCCGTGCAGGCCGCAGGCCGCGCCAGCGCCACGCGCGTGACGCGCATAGGCTGCATCGAGGCCCCGCCCGGCCTGCGGCTGATCGGCCCGGACGGAGCGGCCATGGCGCCCCGGTGGACCTCATTCGACCACTTCGCTGCGGCCTGACGCCGCGCCAAACCACTTTCATCCGAGAAGGACTGCCCATGGTTCAACGCTCCGCCCTGCCCGCCCTCTCTGCCCTGGCCGCCGCCTGCTTCCTGCTGGCAGGCACCCCGGTCCAGGCCCAGGCACAAGCCCAGGAAGCCACCGTCGCCCGCGCCCCCATCGCGCGCGTCACCCTGTATGCGGGCGTGGCCTCGGTGGAGCGCACGGCGCGCATCACGGCCGCCACGCGCCAGCTGGTGTTCGAGTGCCTGCCCGGCTCCATCGACCCGCAGAGCCTGCAGGTCAGCGCCGATGCCGGCGTGCGCCTGGGCGACTACAAGCTGCAGTCGCAGCCGCGCGAACTGGCCTCCAAGGCCTGCGCCAGCCCGCTGGAGCAGCAGATCCGCACGCTGGAAGACCAGCTGGCCGCGCTGGAGGCCGACGAGTCCGCCGCCAAGCTCGTGGGCGACTACCTGCAGGGCCTGGCCAAGCCCGGCGATGACGCCAAAGCCCCCGCCCTGCCCGCCGCCAGCCAGCTGGGCGCCGCCACCGAGGCGCTGCGCAGCACCAGCCGTGGCAACACGCTGCGCGCCCACCAGATCCTGCGGCAAAAGCAGGCGCTGCAGGAGCAGCTCAGGCCGCTGCAGCTCGAACGCGACCGCACGGGCGCAGGCAACGCCCAGGTGATGAAGGTCACCGTGCAACTGGCCAGCCCGGCCGATGCCAATGTGCAGCTCACCTACCAGGTGCGCGGCCCGAGCTGGCAGCCCACCTACCGCGCCCAGCTGGACCCGGCCAAGGGCACGGTGGCCATCGAACGCCTGGCCCTGGTGGCCCAGAACAGCGGCGAGGACTGGAGCCAGGTGCAGCTGCTGCTGTCCACGGGCCAGCCTTCGCGCAGCACGCAGGCGCGCCTGCCCAATCCCTGGACGCTGGATGTGGAACGGCCCCGCCCCGTGGCCGCCATGGCCCCTGCGGCAGCGCCGGCCCCGGCGGCCCCTGCGATGATGCTGGAGCGCGCCCGCAAGCCCGGGGCGGCCGGCGAGGCCGCCGAACTGCCGGTGCTCGATGTCGCCAGCCTCAACACCGCCTACGCCACGCAGTTCTCCGTGCCCTACCGCATCAGCGTGCCCTCCAGCAGCGAGCGCGTGACCCTGGCCCTGGGCTCGCAGAACCTGCCGGCCACCCTGCTCACGCGCACGGCGCCCGCCGTGGAAGAGGCCGCCTACTTGGTGGCCCAGCTGGCCGTACCGGCCGGTGTCTGGCCCGCAGGCCCCGTGGCCCTGTTCCGCGATGGCGCCTTCGCCGGCCAGGGCCGGCTGGACTTCGGCAACGCCGCCGCGCTGGCCCAGGGCCTGTCCTTCGGCCGCGATGACAAGGTGGTGGTGCGCAACCTGCCCGTGGACTCGGCCACGGGCAGCGGCGGCCTGCTCAGCAGCAGCACCGAACGCCAGGTCACGCGGCGCTTCCAGGTGGACAACCGCCATGACCGCGCCATCGAACTGCAGGTGGTGGACGCGGCACCCGTCTCGCGCAATGAGCAGATCCGCGTGCAGTCCCAATACAACCCGCAGCCGGCCACCACGCGCTGGAACGACCGTAACGGCATGATCGCCTGGCAGCAGCCGCTGGCCGCTGGCGCCAGCGCCAGCTTCGAGGCCCGCCACCAGATCCGCCATCCGCAGGATCTGGCGGTCGAAGAGCGTCAGTGAAGCACCAGGGCCGCGCTTATGATCTCGCCCCATGAGTGACGCGCCGCTGCGGCCGGAGGTTTCCGGCGATCCTGCTACCCCCACCTTTGCCTCTGCGGCGCGCCCACCGGAAGGCCCGCCGCAGGGCGGCATGGCTCGCCCCACGCTGGAATTCATGATGTCCCACCCGGCCCACTTCATCGCCATGGGGCTGGGCTCGGGGCTGGGGCGCATCGCGCCCGGCACCGTGGGCACGCTGTGGGCCTGGCTGTCCTTCCTGCTGCTGCAGCACTGGTTCACGCCCCAGCAGATCGGCCTGCTGATCGCGGGCAGCATTCCCCTGGGCTGGTGGGCCTGCACGGTCACGGCGCGCCACATGCGCGTGGCCGACCCGGGCAACCTGGTCTGGGACGAGATCGTGGCCTTCTGGCTGGTGCTGTGGCTGGTCATGCCCACGGGCTTCTGGGGCCAGCTCATCGCCTTTGCGCTGTTTCGCTTCTTCGACGCCGCCAAGCCCCAGCCCGTCAAATGGGCCGACCGGTGCTTCAAGGGCTTCGGCTGGCGCGGCGGCTGGGGAATCATGTTCGATGACCTGGTGGCCGCCTTCTGCACGCTGCTGGTCATCGCCCTGTGGCGCCATTTCATTGGCTGAAGGAGCTGGCATGAGCGCATCCAACGAACTCGTCGAAACCCTGGCAGGCCTGCTGCTGCAGCGCGGCTGGATGCTGGCCACGGCCGAGAGCTGCACGGGCGGCATGATCGCTGCGGCCTGCACGGACCGCGCCGGCTCCAGCGAATGGTTCGAGCGCGGCCTTGTCAGCTACTCCAACGCGGCCAAGCACGACCTGCTGGGCGTGCCCGAGGCGCTGATCGCCGAGCACGGCGCCGTGAGCGAGCCCGTGGCGCGCGCCATGGCCGAAGGCGCCATCGCCCACTCACGCGCGCAGTGCAGCGTGGCCGTGACAGGCGTGGCCGGGCCGGGCGGCGGCAGCGCCGCCAAGCCCGTGGGCACGGTCTGGTTCGGCTGGAGCGTGTACGGCACCACGCACAGTGAATGCCTGCGCTTTGACGGCGACCGCGCCGCCGTGCGCCAGGCCACCATGGTCCATGCCCTGCAGCGCCTCAATGCGCTGATCAGCGCAAGGCTTTTATGAGCCGGTGCGCGATCTCCTGCAGCGGTGCAGGCAGGGCGCGGTAGCTTTCCAGCAGGCGCTGCTCGTCCACGGGCAGCGGCGCGTTGTCGTCTTCCAGGCCGGCCGTCAGCTCCAGCGCCGTGGTCTGCAGCGCCAGGGCCACGCGGGCCAGGGTGTCGTTCTTGAGGGTGCGGATGGCCCCCGATTCGATCTGCGACACGGCCGAGGCCGTGATGCCCGCCGCCTCGGCCAGCCGGCCCTGGGTCATGCCCAGTTCGGCGCGGCGGGCGCGTATGCGTTCACCGATATGTCTCATGGCCCGTGCATCCAAAGCCTGTGGCGCGGACGCTCAGGCGCCGTGGCACTTCTTGAACTTCTTGCCGCTGCCGCAGGGGCAGGGGTCGTTGCGGCCCGGCTGCTCGCCCTTGACGATGGTTTCCTGGCGCGGGCCCATGCTCTTCCAGATCTGGCGCAGGTCGTACAGCGCCCAGATGGCCTCGCCGAACTGCTCCACGCGCTCCTGGCTGGTGCTGGCGGGGCCGTCCTCGTCGTACATGCAGACTTCGGGCTTGCCGGTGTCGTCCTCGGTCAGGGCCACGACGGCGTTGAGCGCCTCGTTGAGCCAGCCGGCGGCTTCCTTGTCGCGCGGGGCGGCCCATTCCTCGGCCCAGTTCTCGACCACGAACATGAAGCCCAGCGCCCAGATCTGGCCGAACGAGGGAATCTCGCCGTCATCGGGACGCTCTTCCTCGGGCAGCGACAGGATGGCGCCGCGCATGTCCATGGCCTCGGGCTGGAAGGTGCGGTCGTCTTCCAGCGTCTTCACGTCGGCGTCCAGCTGGGTGCGGATCTCGTCCATGCGCAGGCCCACCAGCTCCAGAAAGCGCGCCTGCTGCGCCGCGTCCTTGAACACTTCCATCAGCGGCAGCGGCTGGCCCTCGGCCACCTCCAGCGTGCCGCCGTCGCCCAGCAGCATGGGCAGCCACTCGGCGGCCGGGACCTCGCGGCGCGTGCAGATCAGCGCCGTCAGGAAACCGTCGCAGAACTCCCACTGCGGAATCTCCTCGCCGCGCGTGCGCAGCTCGTCGAGCAGATCGTCGAGTTCCTCCAGCGCCTCGGGCGTCAGGGCAGGCTCGTCGGGCAGGGCGGTGGCTTCGTGGGCGTCGTTGGACATGGCGGAAATCTCTAGGGAAAACAGGGGGAAGGAACCGGCCACGGCCAGCCCCTCGAATGAATGGCCCGCAGTGTAGCCGCGCCGCCATGTCCGTGGCGCCCGGTCGGAACTTGCCCCCGAAAGCCCAGCCGCCCCGATCGCCCGTGGCCCCTGAGACGGGCGCGGCCCAAAGCCAGGGGCGCCGAGCAAGAGCCGCCTCGCGGCGATGGCGCCGTCCTCCTCCCTCGCGAAGCGAGTAGAGAGGGGGAAGCCGCGCAGCGGCTCAGGGGGTTCAAAGAGTCCTGGCGATGATCTCCTTCATGATCTCGTCACTCCCCCCGTAGATTCGCCCTATGCGCGCATCGGTCCAGGCGCGGCCGATCTGGTATTCGGTCATGTAGCCGTAGCCCCCGTGCAGTTGCAGGAATTCGTCGAGCAGGCGGTTTTGCAGCGCCGTGGCATTGAGCTTGACCATGGCGGCGCGGTCGGGGGCGAGCGCGCGGCGCAGGTGCAGGGCGATGCAGTCGTCCACGAAGACGCGCAGCATGGTGGCCTTCGCCTTGGCCTCGGCCAGCTTGAAGCGCGTGTTCTGGAAGTCGAACACCGGCTGGCCGAAGGCCTTGCGCTCGCGCGTGTAGGCAATGGTCTTGTGCAAAAAGGCCTCGATGGAGGCAGCGGCGCGCACGGCCACCACCAGGCGTTCCTGGGCCAGTTCGTGCATCAGATACCTGAAGCCCGCGTTCTCCTCGCCCAGCAGGTGGTCGGCCGGCACGCGCACGTTGTCGAAGAACAGCTCCGAGGTGTCCTGTGCCATGAGGCCGATCTTCTCGAGCTTGCGGCCCTTGGAGAAGCCGGGCATGCCGTCCTCGACCACGATCAGGGACACGCCCTTGGCACCCATCTCGGGCGCGGTCTTGGCGACGACGATGACCAGCTCCGAATTGATGCCGTTGGTGATGAAGGTCTTCTGGCCGTTGAGCACGTAGTGGTCGCCCTCGCGCCGCGCCGTGGTGCGCACGGACTTGAGGTCGCTGCCCGCGCCGGGCTCGGTCATGGCGATGGCGCCGATCAGCTCGCCTGCGGCCATGCGCGGCAGCCAGCGGTCCTTCTGCGCCTTGCTGCCATAGGCATGGATGTAGGGCGCGACGATGTCCGAATGCAGCGGAAAGCCCAGCCCGCTGGCGCCCGTGCGCGCGATCTCCTCCAGCAGCACGGCCGCATGGCCGAAGTCGCCGCCGCCGCCGTAGGGCTCGGGCAGCATGGGGTTGAGCAGGCCTTCGCGTCCGGCCTTGCGCCAGACCTCCTTGGGCACGATGCCCTGGCGCTCCCATTCGGCATGGTGGGGGACGATCTCGCGCTCGAAGAAGCGGCGGGCCTGCTCGCGGAACTGTTCATGGTCTTCGCGGTAGACGGAGCGCTCGGTCAGGTCTTGCATGGGTCGGTATCCGATGGTTGTCGGTGAGGAAAGACGGTGAGGGGCCGTTCAGGCGCTGCGCAGGTTGAAGCCCGCGTGCGGCTGCTCGCGCAGCCTGTCCTTGAGCACGCGGCGCAGCAGCTTGCCCGTGGGCAGGCGCGGCAGCTCGTCCACGAACTGCAGGCGCTGCGGGCGCTTGAGGCGCGACAGCGTGGCGCCGGCCTCGGCGACGATGGCGCGCGCCATCTCGGCGCTGGCCGCATGGCCCTGGCGCAGCACGACCACGGCCATGGGCTGCTCGCCGAAGTCGGGCTCGGGCACGCCGACCACGGCCACCTCCTGCACGGCCGGGTGCGTGGCCAGCGCGTTCTCTATCTCCTGCGGATAGAGGTTGACGCCGCCCGACAGGATGAGGTCGGCCCGCCGGTCGCTGAGGAAGAGGTAGCCCTCCTCGTCCACATGGCCCAGGTCGCCGTAGGTGGCCCAGCCACGCTCGTCGATGGCCTCGCGGGTCTTGGCGGGATCGTTGAGGTAGGCGAAGGGCGCCACGTCCGAGAAGAACACGCGGCCGATCTGGCCCGCAGGCAGCTCCTGCCCGTCGTCGCCCACGATGCGCAGCCGCCCGTAGCTGGCGCGGCCCACCGAGCCTGGGCGCCGGCGCCATTCGGCGGAGTTGATCAGGGTGATGCCGCAGCCTTCGGAGCCCGCGTAGTACTCCAGCAGGATGTCGCCCCACCAGTCCAGCAGCGCCTGCTTGACGGCCACCGGGCAAGGCGCGGCCGCATGGATGGCGCAGCGATGGCTGGACAAGTCATAGCCGTGCCGCACCTCCTCGGGCAACTGAAGCAGGCGGCCCAGCATGGTCGGCACCCACTGGCTGTGGGTGATGCGGTAGCGCTCGATCATGGCCAGCGCCTGCTGAGCGTCGAAGCGCGCCGTGATCACCACCGCGCCGCCGCCGTCCAGCGTGCGCAGGCAGTAGCGCAGCGGCGCTGCGTGGTACAGCGGCGCGGGCGAGAGGTAGACCGCGTCGGCATCAAAGCCCATGTTGCGCTGCCAGGCCAGGAATTCGGGGTCGGCCTGCGTCCGGTAGAGCGCCGCCGGCAGCGCCTTCTTGATCCCCTTGGGCCGGCCCGTGGTGCCGGAGGAGTACAGCAGGTCGCGCCCCAGCGGACGGCCCGACAGGTCGATGGGCGCGGGCGCCTGCGCGCGCCAAGCGGCCAGGGCATCGGCCAGCGACGGCAGGCCCGTGGATGCGCAGTCTTCTCCGTCCACCGAATGCACGGTGGCCGCCAGCGCGGCCGGCAGCTGCGCCGCCGTGGCGGCCGAGGCAAAGACATGGCGCGCCCCGCTGTCGCCCAGGATGTAGGCCACCTCGGGCGCCGTCAGGTGGGTGCTGATGACCACCGCGTACAGGCCCGCCAGGCGCGCGGCCAGCACCAGCTCCAGGATCTCCACGCGGTTTTCCATCAGCACGGCCACCGTGTCGCCGGCCGCCAGGCCCTGCCCGGCCATCCACTGCGCCACCTCGCGCGAGCGCTGCGCCAGCGCGCCCGCCGTGTGCTGCTGGCCGCTGTCGCCCATGGTCAGCGCAACGCGGTCGGGCCGGGCATCGGCCCAGCTGTGAAAGTCATGCACGCCTGTCTCCTTTGCTTTTTTGAATCCGCCGTCTCGAATTCATCGGGTTTTCAGCAAGTATTTTTGTTTACGTTCGGTTTTTCATCCGGGAAAACGCTTTGTTCAATGCAAATTTCGAGACTTATCATTCATTTCATGAACCTCCAGTCTCATTAAATCCGCATGAACACTCCTGTCATCGTCGATGCCATCCGCAGTCCCATGGCCCGGGCCAAGCTCGATGGCGCCCTGGCCCAGCTCCACCCCGTCGATCTGCTCAGCCAGGTGCTGGAGCAGCTCGTGCAGCGCAACCGCATCGACCCCGGCGCGGTGGACGATGTGATCACCGGCTGCGTGAGCCAGGCCGGCGAGCAGGCCGGCACGCCGGGCCGCCTGGCCTGGCTGGCCGCAGGCCTGCCGGCCCATGTGCCGTCCACCACCATCGACCGCAAGTGCGGCTCCAGCCAGCAGGCCGTGCACTTTGCCGTGCAGGCCATCATGTCGGGCACGCAGGACATGGTGATCGCCTGCGGCGTGGAGTCCATGAGCCGCGTGCCCATGGGCAGCTCGCGCATGGGGCAGAACACCACGGGCGCACGCTTCGATGCGCGCTTTGCGCCGGGGCTGGTGGGCCAGGGCGTGTCGGCCGACCTCGTGGCCGCGCGCTGGGGCCTGGGACGCGAGGAACTGGATGCCTATGCCGCGCGATCGCACCAGCGCGCCCATGCGGCCCAGTCGGCCGGGCACTTCGAGCGCGAGATCGTGGGCATCACCACGCCTGCCGGCCTCGTCACGGCCGACGAGACCATCCGCCCGGGCACCACGGCGCAGAAGCTGGGCGCGCTCAAGGCCGTGTTCCAGAACGACGAGCTGTCGGCGCGCTTTCCGCAGATCCGCTGGCACACCACGGCGGGCAATGCCTCGCAGATGACCGACGGCGCCAGCGCCATGCTGCTGATGAGCGAGAAGCGCGCCCAGAAACTGGGCCTGCGCCCGCGTGCGCGCTTCGTGGCGCTGGACGTGGTGGGCGACGATCCGTTGTACATGCTCACGGCCCCCATTCCCGCCACGCGGCGCGTGCTGGCCAAGGCCGGCATGCGGCTGGAGCAGATGGACCACTGCGAGATCAACGAGGCCTTTGCCTCCGTGCCGCTGGCCTGGCTGAAAGAGCTGAGGGAACTGGGCGCCGACCCCGAGCGGCTGAACCCGCGCGGCGGCGCCATCGCCCTGGGCCATCCGCTGGGCGCCTCGGGCATCCGCCTGATGACCACCATGCTGCACGCGCTGGAGGACAGCGGCGCGCGCTATGGCCTGCAATCCATGTGCGAGGCCGGCGGCATGGCCAACGCCACCATCATCGAACGCCTGTGAGCCAGGCACGGGAGACACATCCATGCAACTGCAAGAGAACATGACGGCCCTGGTGACAGGCGGCGTATCGGGCCTGGGCGAGGCATCGGCCCTGGCGCTGCTGGAGCGCGGCCTGAACGTGGTGGTGGCGGACCTGAACGAGGACCGCGGCGCGGCCATGGTGGACGCCGCCCGCCAGCGCCACGGCAGCCGCCTGCGCTTCGTGAAGGCCGACGTGGCCGACGCCGACCAGATGGCCGCCGCCATTGCGGCCGCCGAGGACTTCGGCGAGTTCCGCGCCCTGGTGCACTGCGCGGGCGTGGGCGGGCCGCTGCGGCTGGTGGAGAAGGACGGCAGCCCCGGCTCGCTGGACAAGTACACGGGCATCGTGCGCGTGAACCTGATCGGCACCTTCAACACGCTGCGCCTGGCCGCCGCCAGCATGGCGCGCAACGAGCCCGTGCAAGGCGAGCGCGGCGCCTGCGTGCTCACGGCCTCGGTGGCGGGCTATGAGGGGCAGATCGGCCAGATTCCCTATGCGTCGGCCAAGGCCGGCATTATCGGCATGACCATCGTCGCCGCGCGCGACCTGGCCACGCGCATGATCCGCGTGTGCACCATTGCGCCGGGCCTGTTCGACACGCCCATCCTGGCCAAGCTGCCCGACAACATCCGCCAGTCGCTGGCCGCCTCCGTGCCCAACCCCGCACGCCTGGGCCACCCGTCCGAGTACGCGCTGACCGCGCTGCACATTCTTGAAAATCCCATGCTCAATGGCGAGACGATTCGCCTGGACGGCGCCATCCGCATGAGTCCTCGCTGAGAAGCGCCCTGGCCCAGCACACGCGCGGAGAAGAAACACCATGTTCAAACGTCTCACGCTGGCGGCTGCCGCCTGGCTGTGCGCCACGGCCGCCATTGCAGCCGACGCCTGGCCCACCCGGCCCATCACCCTGGTCGTGCCGGGCGCGGCCGGGGGCTCCACCGACATTCCCGCGCGGCTGCTGGCGCTCAAGCTGGGCGAGCGGCTGGGCCAGCCCGTCATCGTGGACAACAGGCCCGGCGCGGGCGGCTCCATCGGTGCCAGCCAGGTGGCACGCGCGCAGCCGGACGGCTATACGGTGCTGGTGGGCAACACGGGCTCCAACGCCATCAACTACACGGCCTACAAGAAGCTGCCCTACAGGCCCGAGGACTTCGTGGCGCTGACGGACATGATCTCGTTTTCCAACGTGCTGGTCGTGCCGCAGGCATCGCCGGTGCGCTCGCTGGAGGATCTGCTCAAGGCCGCGCGGCAGGCGCCGGGCAAGCTGTCGTTCTCCTCGGCCGGCGTGGGCCAGACCACGCACCTCATGGGCGAGCTGCTGCGCGAGCGCACGGGCGTGGACGTGGTGCATGTGCCCTACCGCGGCTCGGCACCGGCCACGGCGGCCATCGTCTCGGGAGAGACGCAGTTCATGTTCGACAACCTCACGGCCTCGCTGGTGCATATCAAGGCGGGCAAGCTGCATCCCATCGCCGTGACGGGCGCGCAGCGCGAGCCCGAGCTGCCCAACGTGCCCACCACCACCGAGCTGGGCCTGCAGGACTTCGACAAGGTCGGCTGGATGGGTTTCTTCCTGCCCGCGCAGACGCCGCCCGCCGTGGTGCGCAAGCTCACCGACGGCCTTGTCGCCGTGCTCCGAGACCCCGAGGTGGCGCGCCGCTACCGCGAGCTCGGCGGCCGCCCAGGCGGCATGCCGCAGGCGCAGTTCACCCAGCTGGTGGACAACGACCGCAAGAGCTGGGGCGCGCTGATCACCAGCCGCCAGCTGCAACTCGACTGAACCGATTTCGACGGAGACGCCATGAAGGTGCTGGACAGCGTGCGCGTGCTGGAGATTGGCGGCATCGGCCCGGGGCCGTTCTGCGCCATGCATCTGGCGGACCTGGGGGCCGATGTGATCTCCATCGTGCGGCCCGAGGCGGAACCCGCCGCCACCTCAGCCACCTCCGCGCTGTCGCGCGGCAAGCGCTCGGTGTTCGCCGATCTCAAGTCGCCCGAAGGACGTGACCTGGTGCTGGCCCTGGTGCGCGATGCCGATGCGCTGATCGAAGGCATGCGGCCCGGCACCATGGAGCGCCTGGGCCTGGGACCCGAGGCCTGCCAGGCCCTCAACCCGCGCCTGGTCTATGGCCGCATGACGGGCTGGGGCCAGGACGGCCCGCTGGCCCAGGCAGCCGGCCACGACAACAACTATGCGGCCGTCTCGGGCGCGCTGTGGGGATGCTCGCCGGCCGATGCCCGGCCGGTCTCGCCCTTTGCCACACTGGGCGACATCGGCGGCGGCGCCATGTACCTGATGACGGGGCTGCTGGCCGGCATCGTGCAGGCACGCGCCACGGGTCGCGGCACGGTGGTGGACGCGGCCATCGTCGATGGTGCGGCGCACATGCTCAACCTCATGCTGCATGCGCGCCAGCGCGGGCTGGTGGCCGACGAGCGCGGCGACAGCATCCACGACAGTGCGCCGTTCTACGAAACCTATGCCTGTGCCGATGGCGGCTTCATCACCGTGGGCGCCATCGAGCCGCAGTTCCACGCCCTGCTGCTGGACAGGCTGGGCCTGGCCGGTGCCGCAGCGTTCCAGGGCCCGCAGTGGGACCGCGCCGCCTGGCCGGTGCGGCGCGCGCAGCTGCAGACGCTGTTCGCCTCCCGGCCCCGCGCGCACTGGCAGCAATTGCTGGAGGGCAGCGATGCCTGCTTCGGCGCCGTGCTCAGTCCCGTGGAAGCAGCCCGCCACCCGCACCTGCAGGCGCGCGGCGTCTACCTGCAGCCCGAAGGCGGCGCCCTGCAGGCCAGCCCCGCGCCACGCTTTGACGGCCAGGCCTATGCACCGGGTCCTGCGAATGCCGCAGGCTCCGATACCGCCAGCGTGCGGAAGAAGGTGAGCGCAGGGCGAGCGCAAGAGGTCTGGCGCAGCGCCCGCTGATTCACGAGAGGCTGGAGGCGCCCAGCATGCCTTCGACCAGGCGCACCAGCGTGATCAGGCGCGGCCCGGCATCGCTTTCCAGCGCGCGGCTCTGCGGGCTGTAGATGGGCAGGGAGACCGAGAACACCCAGTACTCGCCGTCCTTGGCCGTGGACATGGGCACGGCAATGGACTGGATCTCGCGATGCAGGTCGCCGTGGCTGCGGCAAAAGCCGTGCTCGGCCAGGTCGCGCCGCGCATCGTCGAGCCGCTCGCGCAGTTGCTGGGCGCGTGCGGGATCGTCGGCCTGCAGTTCCGCGATGAAGGCTTCGCGCTCGGCCTCGGGCAGGCTCAGCAGGTAGGCGCGGCCCGTGGCGGTGCGCGACAGCGAGATGTGCACGCCGATCTCGGGCAGGAAGACCTTGTTGGTCAGGCCGTTGGCCAGCTCCACCAGGCACAGCTGGCGGCCATGGCCCACGGCCAGCTGGATCTGGCCCTCCAGGTGATTGGCCAGCTCCTGCATGTGCGGCCGCGCGAACTGGCGCATGTGCATGCGCGCCAGCACGGGCGAGGACAGGTTCAGCAGCCCCACTCCCGGCACGTACTTGGACAGGCGCTCGGAGTAGCGCATCAGGTTCAGTTCGCACAGGGTGTCGATCAGGCGGAACAGCGTGGGCTTGGGCAGGCCCGTCATGTCCATCAGTTCACGGGCGCTGAGTTCCTGGTGCTTGTTGGAAAAGCACTGCAGCACGGAGATGCCGCGCACCAGGGCGGCCACCAGCTTGCCACTGTCTTCTGTGTTCATGAATGGTTTTCGGCACTGCTAAAGATGAAACGATTGTCTCAATTTTCCGGCTGCCGGGCGGCAAATCCACCGGCCTTGCCGCAGTGCAAACCCTGGCGCCACCACCGGCCGGCGCAAGCGGCAAGTCCTGGCACGGCACAATTGCCGCATCCGGCTGGCGTTGCGCGCCAGCCACTCACTTTCCAGAGCCTGCCGTGTCCGAACCGTCCTCCGCCGTCCCGCCTCCCGAGCCGCCAGACTACGACGCCTTTTTGCGCGCCCATGTGCTGAGCCAGCCCCTGAGCATCCAGCGCTATGACCGGGAAGACGAAACCATCTGGGTCAAGCGCGCGGGCGCCAGCAACCCGGCATGGCGCTATCGCGCGCTGGCCCTGCTCGCCTTGTGCCTGCGCCTGCCCGTGCTGCGGCCCGTGCCCAACCCCGGCGGCCACGAAGCCATCCGCACCGAGGTACGCCGCCTGCGCCAGCTCGCGCAGCGCGGCCTGCGCGTGCCTGCCGTGCTGGCCGAGTGCGAGGACGGCTTTGCCATGCGCCACCTGGGCAGCCCCGGCGTGGAGGCGCCCTCGCTGGGCAATGCCATGGAAGCCGCCCTGCCCCGGGGCGATGGCAGCACGCTGGCGCTGTGGCTGCAGGGCCTGCAGACCCTGCAGCAAGTGCATGGCAGCGGCGACTGCCTGAGCCAGGCCTTTGCGCGCAACATGGTCTGCTGTGCCGACGGCGTGATCGGCTTCATCGACTTCGAGGACGACCCTGCCGCCCACCTGCCCCTGGCGCTGTGCCGCGTGCGCGATGCCCTGTGCTACGCCCACTCCACGGCCTGGATACTGGAGCAGGCCGGCGCCATGCCGGCCGCGCGCACGGCCTGGCAGGATTTCGTGCAGTCCATGGAACCCGAGACCCGTGCCCTGATGGCGCGCACCGTGAAACAGCTGGCCTGGGTGCGCCGCCTGCCCGAAAGCCGCCGCCTGGGCCGCGACATGCAGCGCGTGCGCATGGCCTACACGCTGGTGACGCCGTAGCGGCAGCGGGCTGCAGGCCTCAATCGGGCCTCAGCCGGGCCTCACCGGAGATGGCCCAGCGAGGCGCTGACGCGCGCCGCTTCGACGCGCAGGGCCCGGGCCACCGCGCCCTGCGGGTCCGGGTCGAAGCCGCCGCTGGCGCCCAGCGCGCACAGCACGCCCACCACATGGCCCGTGTAGTCGTGCAGCGGCGCCGCCACGGCGCTGATGCCCGGCAGGTTGACGTCGCGCACCGAGGCGCAGCCCGCAGCGCGGATCTCGCGGCGCAGCGTGCCCAGCGGGTCCGCGCCATCGAGCAGCGCGCGCCGCGCGGCCGGCGCCTCGGCCAGCTCCCGGGCCAGCAGCGCATCCACGCGGGCATCGTCGTCCATGAAGGCGAAGAAGGCGCGCCCCGTGGCCGACCACAGCAGCGACATCACCGAGCCCACGCGCACATTGACGGTGACCGGCAGGCCCGGCTCCTCGAAGCGCACGATGGTCGGCCCCAGGTTGCCCATCACAGCCACGAAGCTGGTGACCTGCAAGGCCTCGCGCAGGTGCAATAGGGCCGGCTCGGCCAGGCGGATGGGGTCGGACTGCCGCATGGCGGCCAGGCCCACGCGCATGGCCTCGGCCGCCAGCGCGTACTGCGTGCCGCCACGGTCCTGCTCCACCAGCCCCTCGGCCATCAGGCTGGCCAGGTAGCGGTGGACCTTGGCCGGGCTTTCCTCCACCGCGCCCGCGATGGCTGTGAGGCTGGCGCGTCCGCCCAGCGTGGCCAGGGCCTTGAGCACGGCCAGGCAGGTCTCGGCGGCCTGCACGCGCTGGCGCCTTTCGCGCGGCGGCGCGGGCTCGTCGATCTCGGAGGCAACAGTGGAAGTCATGGCGGCAGGGCGGGTCTGGAAAGGCCTGTTTTAAGGGCTGGCGGGGCATTGTGCCGCAGCTTGCGGGTAATCCCGGGCGGTGTTTTTACGCAATGCGTAGAAAAATTACGCAAAACAAGATTCCATGGATTCCACCCAGGCCTCACCGGAGACAAGCCCCATGCACAAGCGCCTTTTCCTCACCACACTGGCCGCAGGCCTGCTATCGGCCACCGCCCTGCCCGGCGCGCTGGCACAGGACGGATTCCCCAGCAGGAACGTGCGCTGGATCGTTCCCTACGCGGCCGGCGGCGGCTCGGACTTCCTGGCCCGCACCATAGGCCAGGCCTGGGGCGGCCAGGTGCACCAGCCCATCGTGGTGGACAACCGCCCGGGCGGCAACACGGCCATAGGCGCCTCGGAAACCGCGCGCGCCGCCGCCGATGGCTACACCGTGCTGTCGGCCGACAACGGCACCCTGGTCTTCAATCCCGTGCTCTACAAGAGCCTCAGCTACAACCCCGCCAGGGACCTTGCGCCGGTCACGCTGATGGGCCGCTTCCCGATGATCCTGGTGGCCGGCCCCGGCATGGCAGCGGCCACGGCCAAAGACTTCCTGGCCCAGGCGCGCACCAGCAAGGACGGCGTGAACTACGCCTCGGCCGGTGCCGGCAGCCCGCACCACCTGGCCATGGAACTGCTCAGGGTGGAGGCCGGCCTGAAGCTGGTGCACGCGCCCTACAAGGGCGCGGCACCGGCCCTGGGCGACGTGGCTGGCGGCCAGGTGCCCGTGATGATGGTGGACCTGGCCGCGGGCGCAGGCTTCATCAAGGGCGGCAAGGTCCGCCCGCTGGCCGTGGCCAACGCCACGCGCCTGCCCCAGTTGCCCGACGTGCCCACCTTCGCCGAGCTGGGCCTGCCCAAGGTGCAGGCCGCCGCCCTGGTGGGACTGGTGGCGCCCGCCAGGACCCCGGCCCCGGTCATCGCGGCCCTGCACAGGCAGGTCGTGGCCGCGATCAACGAGCCCGCCGTGCGCCAGAAGCTCGTGGATTTCGGCGTGGAGCCCGTGGGCAATACGCCCGAGCAGTTCGCCGCGCTGCTGGCCAGCGAAAGCACGCGCTGGCACCAGCTGATCCGCGACCAGAACATCACTTTGGATTGACCCTCCGCGCCTGCCTGCGAACCTGCCATGACTGCCTCCGCCGCCTCCAACGCCGCCCCGTCCACCTCTGCGCCAGCCTCCGCGCGCTGCCCCTTCGACCACCGCCAGCCCAGCGGCCAGACCGGCCCCACGGGCTGCCCCGTCAGCGCGGGTGCCGCGGCCTTCGACCCGTTCAGCGACGGCTACCAGCAGGACCCGCCCGAATATGTGCGCTGGGCGCGCGAGCAGGAGCCGGTGTTCTACAGCCCGCAACTGGGCTACTGGGTGGTCACGCGCTTCGACGACATCAAGGCGGTGTTCCGCGACAACATCGCCTTCAGTCCCTCGATCGCGCTGGAGAAGATCACGCCCACGGGCGAGGAGGCCAATGCCGTGCTGGCCTCCTACGGCTTCGCGCTGAACCGCACCCTGGTCAACGAGGACGAGCCCGCCCACATGCCGCGCCGCCGCGCGCTGATGGACCCGTTCACGCCCGAGGAGCTGCGCCACCACGAGCCCATGGTGCGCGAGCTGGCGCGCGCCTATGTGGACCGCTTCATCGACGACGGCCGCGCCGACCTTGTGGACCAGATGCTGTGGGAGGTGCCGCTGACCGTGGCCCTGCACTTTCTCGGCGTGCCCGAGGAGGACATGGACAGGCTGCGCGAGTACTCGATCGCCCACACCGTCAACACCTGGGGCCGCCCCCGGCCCGAGCAGCAGGTGGCCGTGGCCCATGCGGTGGGCAACTTCTGGCAGCTGGCCGGCAAGGTGCTGGCCAAGATGCGCGAGAACCCCGATGCGCCGGGCTGGATGCAATATGGCATACGCAAGCAAAAGGAGCTTCCCGAGGTCGTCACCGACTCCTACCTGCACTCCATGATGATGGCCGGCATCGTGGCCGCGCACGAGACCACGGCCAATGCCACGGCCAACGCCGTCAAGCTGCTGCTGCAGCATCCCGGCGCCTGGAAGCAGATCTGCGAGAACCCCGCGCTGATCCCCAATGCCGTGGAGGAATGCCTGCGCCACAACGGCTCGGTGGCCGCCTGGCGGCGCCTGGCCACGCGCGACGTGGTGATCGGCGGCGTGGCCGTGCCGGCGGGCTCGAAGCTGCTCATCGTGACCTCGTCGGCCAACCACGACGAGCGGCATTTCGCCGATGCCGACTTCTTCGACATCCACCGCGACAACGCCGGCGACCACCTGACCTTCGGCTATGGCTCGCATCAGTGCATGGGCAAGAACCTGGCGCGCATGGAGATGCAGATCTTCCTGGAGGAGTTCACGCGCCGCCTTCCCCACATGCGGCTGGCCGAGCAGCGGTTCACCTACGTGCCCAACACCTCGTTCCGGGGCCCCGAGCACCTGTGGGTGGAGTGGGACCCGGCCCTCAACCCCGAGCGCGCCCGTCCCGCCCTGCTGCAGGCGCGCCAGCCCGTGCGCATCGGCGAAGCCCTGCAGGGCGGCGCCAGCCGGCCCATGGTCGTGGCCGAGGCCGAGGCCGCCGCCGAAGGCGTGCTGCGCCTGCGCCTGAAGGCCGCCGATGGACACGCCCTGCCGCGCTGGACGCCGGGCTCGCACATCGACCTGCAATGCGGCGACACGGGCCTGTCACGCCAGTACTCGCTGTGCGGCGACCCGCAGGACACCGGCAGCTACGAGATTGCCGTGCTGCGCGAGGCCAACGGCCGTGGCGGCTCGGCCTGGGTGCACGAGCATCTGCACCGCGGCGCCACCGTACAGGTGCGGGGCCCGCGCAACCATTTCCCGCTGGACGAAGGCGCCAGCCACCTGATCCTGGTGGCCGGCGGCATCGGCATCACGCCCATCTCGGCCATGGCACGGCGCGCCAGGGCGCTGGGCCTGTCCTATGAAATCCACTACAGCGGCCGGCGCCGCGCGGGCATGGCGCTGCTGGCGCCGCTGCTGGCCGAGCATGGCGCCAGGCTGCATCTGTACGTGGCGGAGGAAGGCCGGCGCGCCGACTACGCCGCCCTGCTGGCCACGCCGCGCGCCGGAGCCCGCATCCATGCCTGCGGACCGGCGCGCCTGCTGGACGGCCTGGAGGCCGCCAGCCGCCACTGGCCCGAGGACAGCCTGCGCGTGGAGCATTTCGTCTCCACCGTGGGGGCGCTGGACCCTGCCAGGGAGCAGGGCTTCGAGGTGGAACTGCGCGCCTCGGGCCTTGTGCTGCAGGTGCGCAACGACCAGACGCTGCTGGACGCCCTGCGCAGCGCGAAGATCGAAGTGCAAAGCGACTGCCGGGAAGGGCTGTGCGGGTCCTGCGAAGTGCCCGTGCTCGACGGCGAGGTGGACCACCGCGACATGGTGCTCACGCGCGGCGAGCGAGCGGCCTGCACCAAGATGATGAGCTGCTGCTCGCGCGCCAGGAGCGGCAGGCTGGTGCTGGGCCTGTAGCCAGGGCTACAGGGCAGCCCGGCGCCCGCAAGCCCGGCGCCCAGAAACACAAAAGCCCCAAGGCCATCATCGGCAATGGGGCGATCGCATCGGTGGGCGCGCTTCAGGGCGCACCTGCCTCCAACCGGATTACTGGTTGGCGATTTCGAGCTCGGCGTTGCGGGCTTGCTGGATGAAATCGATCAGGGAATAGATTGCTTGGCGCATGGTGAACTTCCTTACTGAGACGCTCAACAATCACTGGCGGCATGCATCTCAAGTGCCGCGAATGCCGGGAAAACCCTCTAAGCGTTTACCCTAGGTCTAAGTATAAACCACTAGATCCGCCCGTGCAAAGGCACAGTTGTAAGCGCACGTCAAGATTCCGCAGAGGAGCCCAACTGCGTCCCAATGTCAGGCATGGGATGATTCAGGCTTATGACCGCGCCTTCCGTTTCCCTCGCACCCTGGCACATAGAGCCGCTGAACCCGGCCGAGGCGCCGTGGCCGCTGCTGCTGTCGGCGGATCCGTCGCGGGAGAAGGTGCGCGGCTATCTGGCGGGCTCCACCTGTTTTGCCGCGCGCGAGTCCTTCCAGCGCGAAGGCCAGCCGCCGCGTCCCGGCGGGCGCGGCGAGGTATTGGGCATGTGCGTGCTGGTGCCGCTGCGCGCCAGCGGCGATGAGGCCTCAGGCCCACCCGCCTGGGAGCTGATGAACATCGCGGTTGCGGAATCGCTGCACCACCGGGGCCTGGGCAGCGCCCTGCTGCGGCGTGCCATCGAATGGGCGCGCTCCCAGCGAGCGCCGCGCATCGAGGTCGGCACGGGCAGCTTCGGCGACCAGCTGGTCTTCTACCAGCGCGCGGGTTTTCGCGTGACGGGCATAGACCGGGATTTCTTCCTCAGGCACTACACCACCCAGCTGTGGGAGCGCGGCGTGCAGCACCGCGACATGCTGCGCCTGACGCTGGAGCTGGGCACGGGCCGCTGAGGGCCTCGCGGGCGAGGTGAATCACGGGGAGTGAGGGCATGGCGTGATAATTGAGACGCATTCCCATCCCATCACCTGTCCTGCCGCATGCCCGCCCATTCCCTGCCGCCACCTCCCGTCGCCGTGCTCTACGCAGACCACCATGGCTGGCTGCAAGGCTGGCTGCGCCGCAAGCTGGGCGACACCGCACAGGCGCAGGACCTGACGCACGACACCTTCGTGCAACTGCTCACCACCCGCCACCTTCCACCGCTGGACAACCCGCGCGCCTACCTGACCACCATGGCCAAGCGCACGCTGTTCTCCTTCTGGCGCAGGCGCGACCTGGAGCAGGCCTACCTGGAGGCGCTGGCGGCCCAGCCCGCCATGCACATGCCCTCGGAAGAGGAGCGCTATGCCATCGTGCAGGCGCTGCAGGCCGTGGACCGCGTGCTGCAGTCGCTGCCACCCACCACGCGCCGCGTGCTGCTGCTCAATCAGTTGCACGACATGCCTTACCGCGACATCGCGCTGCGCCTGGGCATTGCCGAGATCACCGTGCGGCGCCACATGGGCCGCGCCATAGCCGCCTGCTGCGCACTGGACTGCGCAACGGCGCTGCCGCAATGAGTGCCACCTCGGCCGCCGCCCTGCGCCAGCAGGCCATCGCCTGGCTGGTGGAGTCGCGCTCGGGAGCCATGACCGAGCACCAGCGCAAGGCCCTGGACCGTTGGCGACAGGCCGACCCGGCCCACGAAGCCGCGTGGTCCCAGGTGAGCGGCTCGCTGGAGCGCGTGCTCCAACCGCTGGCGCCCCACACCTCCAGCCATGCGTCAGCCGATGCAGCGCTGAACGCACTGCTGCAGCCCGACCGCCGCCGCAGGCGCATTGCGGGCGGCGCACTGGCCTTTGCGGGCGCGGCCCTGGGAGGCTTGGTGGCCCACCGCTTCACGCCGCTGCCCGGCCTGCTGGCCGATGCCCATACCGCCACGGCCGAGCGGCGCAGCCTGGAGTTGGCCGACGGCAGCCGGCTGCTGCTGGACGCGCGCAGCGCCATCGATATCGACCTGGGCGCCGACCGCCGCCGCGTGCATCTGCGCCAGGGCGCGCTGATCGCGCAGGTGCCGGCCGGCAGCCCCTTCACCGTGCAGACCCGGCATGGCCAGGCCCAGGTGCCGGCAGCGCACGGCGCGCGCTTCATGGTGCGCCAGCAGGAAGAGCGCACGCAGGTGGCCGCGCTCGCGCAGGACGTGGACCTGCACACACGGCTGGGCGCACAGTCCCCGCTGCAGGCCGGCGCCAGCGCCTGGATGGACGGGGCCGCCATTTCCGAGGCCCTGGCGCGCGCCGAGGCGGCAGCGGCCTGGCAAAGCGGCATGCTGGCCGTGGACGATTGGCCGCTGGACTCGGTGGTCGAAGCCCTGCGGCCTTACCGGACCGGCCTGTTGCGCGTCGCCCCTGCCGCCTCCCGGCTTCGCGTGCTGGGCACCTTCCCGCTGGACGATACCGACCGTGCGCTGCAGGCGCTGGCCAGCAGCCTGCCCATCCGCGTGACGCGCTATCGCGGCGGCTGGCTGACGCTGATCGATGCGGCCTGAGGCCCGGTCAACGCGGGGCTCCAAAAAAACTGCGCCAGGGGTGATCACATCCGGCCCGCTCGCGCGACATGTCCTGTGTCATCCCCCATTCTCCGGAGTCCACAAGCATGTCCCGCTCTCTTTTCGCATGGCGCCCCGTGGCCCATGCCGCAGCCCTGGCCGCCCTCATCGCCACCCTGCCCGCCCAGGCCCAGACCGCCCAGGAGGCCGCGGTAGCCTCCGGCGCCGAAGCCGCCCAGCGCCAACGCTATGACCTGCCAGCCGGGCCGCTGGCCCGGACGCTGCTGGCCATTGGCCAGCACAGCGGCCGCACGCTGTCGCTGGACCCCGCCCTGGCCTCGGGCAAGCAGGCGCCGGCGATCCAGGGCAGCTACACGGCGGAGCAGGCGCTGCAGGCCGCGCTGGCCGGCAGCGGCCTGGTGCTCACGCGCGATGCCCAGGGCGTGCTCGGCGTGCGGCCAGCGCCCCAGGCCAGCGCCCTGCCTGCGTCGGCAGCGCCTTTGCCGGAGCAAGGCATCGGCCTGGCCACGGTGACCGTGTCCGGCAAGGCCCCGGGCTCGACCACGGAGGGCACGGACTCCTACACCACGGCATCGTCCAGCAGCTCCACGCGCCTGAACCTGGCTCCCCAGGAGACGCCCCAGGCGCTGACCGTGATGACGCGCCAGCGGCTGGAGGATCTGGGCACCACGCGGCTCAGCGACATGCTGGAGGCAGCGCCCGGCATCATCGTCACGCGCGACGGCCTGGGTGCCGAAAGCGACGGCTACTGGTCGCGGGGTTTCGAGATCCAGAACTACGAGATCGATGGCGTGCCCACGGCTGCGGGCCTGAACCAGTACACCCAGCACATGGCCATGTACGACCGCGTGGAGATCGTGCGCGGCGCCACGGGCCTCATCAGCGGCATGGGCAACCCCTCGGCCACCATCAACCTGATCCGCAAGCGCCCCACGGCCAGGCCCCAGACGCAACTCAATGTCGATGCCGGCAGCTGGGGACGCCGAGGCGCGGGCCTGGACATCTCCCGCCCGCTGAACCAGGACGGCTCGGCCCGCGCGCGCCTGGTCGCGGACTACCAATCGGGCGATGCCTGGCTGGAGCGCTACCACCAGGACTCGCGCCTGCTGTACGGCATCGCCGAGGTCGATCTCGACGACCGGACCCTGTGGACCGTGGGCTTCAGCTACCTGCGCAACGATGTGGATGCGCCGATGCGTTCGGGCCTGCCGTCGCGGTTTCCGGACGGCAGTGCCACCCGGCTGCCCCGCGCCCTGAACGGATCGCCGAACTGGTCGTACAACAACCATGAGCAAAGCGGCTTCTTCACCTCCATCGAGCGCGAGCTGAGCGGCGGCTGGACCGGCAAGGTCGAGTACGCCTACGGCCAGGACCGCTACGACTCGGTCTACACCTACCTCAACGGCACGCTGCAGGCCGATGGCAGCGGCACCAGCCTGCTGCCCGTGCGCTTTCAGGGCCAGCCGCGCCAGCACAACCTCGACATGTACCTGACCGGCCCGCTCAAACTGTTCGGCCGCGAGCACGAGTTGATCGCCGGCCTGACGCTGTCGCGCTTCGAGGACAAGGGACCCACCTCCGGCAGCTGGCTCTACGACTACTCCGACTCGGCCGCAGGCCGCATAGACAACCTGTTCACCTATGACGGCAGCAATCCCGTGCCCGACTTCGCGGCCAGCGGCCGGTTCTCCACCAAGGAGCACCAGTACGCAGGCTATCTGACCGGACGTTTCCGCATCTCCGAGCCGCTGCGCCTGATCCTGGGCAGCCGCCAGATCTACTGGGGGCGCGACACCGCCAGCACGCCGGACACAGGGGAAGCCACCACCACCCGCGCCCGGGAAAACGGCGCCTTCATCCCCTACGTGGGAGCCGTCTACGACATGACGCCCCAATGGGCGCTGTACGCCAGCTACACCAAGATCTTCAATCCCCAGGCCTCCTGGGTACGCGACGAGAACAATGCCACGCTGGCGCCCATGGAAGGGCGGGGACTGGAGGTCGGCATCAAGGGCAGGCACCTGGACGGCAAGCTCAACTCCAGCCTGGCCCTGTTCAACCTCAAGCAGGACAACCTGGCGGTGTGGCAGGCGCAATTCCCGGGCAGCAATGTCTACAAGGCCGAGCAGAACACCACCTCCCAGGGGCTGGAGGTGGAACTGAGCGGCGAGCTGGCGCCGGGCTGGCAGGTCTCTGCCGGCTATGCCAACACCCTGACCACGAATGCAGAGGGCCAGCGCATCAACACCATGCTGCCGCGCAACAGCGTCAAGCTCTTCAGCAGCTACCGCCTGGGCGGCGCACTACAGGGGCTGACACTGGGCGGCGGAGTGAACTGGCAAAGCGAGGTAGGCGACGCCACGGTGCGCCAGGCCAGCTATGCCGTGGTGAACCTGATGGCACGCTATGACATCGACCGGCACTGGAGTGCGTCGGTGCACCTGAACAACGCGCTGGACCGCAAGTACTTCAGCTACGCGGGCTACTACAGCCACTACGGCACGCCGCGCAATCTGATGGTGGGCGTCAAATACCGCTTCTGAGCCAGGTTCTGAGCCCGGTCCCCGACCTCCTGCCGGCCTGGCCGGCAGGGGGCGGCCCCGCTCAGTCCGAGGACAGCTTCATCAGCACCAGGCCCGAGACGATGAGCACGGCCGCGCCGATGCGCATGGCGCTGACCTGCTCGCCCAGGACCGTGATGCCGACCAGGAAGGCGCCCACGGCGCCGATGCCGGTCCAGATCGTGTAGGCCGTGCCCAGCGGCAGGCTGCGCATGGCCACGGCCAGCAGGCCGAAGCTGGCGATCATGGTGACGATGGTGATGGCGCTGGGCACCAGCCGCGTGAAGCCGTGCGATTGCTTCATCGAGAACGCCCAGACCACTTCGAGCAGCCCCGCCACCAACAGATAGACCCATGCCATGGAAAACTCCTTGTGAAGCCGGGTCGTCCCGGCGCATGCATGTCCCGATGTGGGGGAGGCCGTCCTCCTGGCAGAAGGGCTTGCGCCTTGCTGCATGGCCGCCAGTTTAGGAGAAAGCCTTCAAGCCGGCCGCACCCAGCCTGTTGCCCCGTTGCCGCCTGGGTGGTTGCTGCACAACAGCATCCAGGGCGTCAGGCGGCCAGCGCCTCTTCCTGCTCGGCCAGCAGGATGTTGCCCACGGTGGCGCCCAGGCCGGCCACGCGCTTGCGCAGCTTGAGCACGGCCTTGTCCTTGCTGATCAGCAGCGCCTGGTGCTGGCTGGCCAGGTCCAGGAAATGCTGGTCGTCGGGGTCGGTGCAGGCAAAGCGGATGCGCGGCGCATCGGCCACGTACTCGACCGCTCCGTCAAAGGCCGAGAGCACGCCCTCGACCGTCTTGCCGTAGAAGGCCACGCGCGGCGCGATCTGGCTGTAGTGCAGCACGCGTTCGAGCTCGAGGCGCTGGGCCTGGTCGGCGATCCAGCGCATCTGTCCCTGCTCCACCAGTTCGCGGATGGGGGGGACATGCGGATCGTCGAAGATCAGCATGTCAAGGACCACATTGGTATCAAGCACCACGGGCCGGGGCAGGGGACCTTCGTAGCCGTCGTTGCACTGCGGCCAGCGCAGCACGATCTTCATGGCGCGGCGCCCTCTGCCGGGCCTTCGGCGGCCTTTCTGGGCTTGACTGCGCCACGGATCATGTCGAAGCGGAACAGCCGGCATTCGATGGGCCCGTTCCACATGGGCGTGCGGCGCGCCTCCTTCAGGCGCATCTTGCCGGGCAGCTTGAGGTCGGGCGTGAGCATCCAGGCGCTCCAGCCGCTGTAGTTCTTCTTCCAGTGGGTGGCCAGCTGGCTGAAGAATTCCACGCCGTCCTCGGTCTGGGCCGTCTCGCGGCCCGCGCGCTCGACCACTTCCATGCGTTCGCCGGCGCTGCGGCCGGCCGAGCCGGCTGCGGCAATGCGCTCGCCATAGGGCGGGTTCAGCAGCATCAGGCCGGGCTGCTCGCAAGGCGGCATGCGCTGCAGCGCGTCGCCACCGCGCAGCTGCACGGTCTGGCCCACGCCCGCACGCTCGGCGTTGCGCTGGGCAAAGTCCACCATGCGGTGGGACACGTCGGAGCCATAGATGGCCACGGGGCTGTCGGGCAGGATGGCGGCCTCGGCCTCGTCCAGCATGGCTTCCCACACATGCCTCTGGAAGGGCACCAGCTTCTCGAACGCGAAGCGCCGCAGGATGCCGGCCGGAATGCGGCGTGCAATCTGCGCGGCCTCGATCAGCACCGTGCCGCTGCCGCAGCAGGGGTCGTACAGCGGCTGGGGATCGTCGCCATGCGGGTCCCAGCCCGTGGCGGCGATCATGGCCGCGGCCAGGGTTTCCTTGAGCGGCGCATCGCCCTTGTCCTCGCGCCAGCCGCGCTTGAACAGCGCCTCGCCCGAGGTGTCGATGTAGATGGTGGCCTCGTCGGTCGTCAGGTGCAGGTGCACGCGCACGTCGGGGTGGCGCGTTTCCACGTCGGGGCGCACGCCCTTCTTGTCGCGGAAGCGGTCGGCAATGGCGTCCTTGACGCGCAGCGCCGCGAAGTTGAGGCTGGTCAGCGGGCTGTGCTGGGCCGTGACCTCGATCTTGAAGCTCTCGCGCGGGGAGAACCAGATCTCCCAGGCCACTTCGCTGGCAGCGCGGTACAGGTCGTTCTCGTTGCGGTACAGGGTCTGCGACAGCTGCACCAGCACGCGCTGGGCCAGTCGGCTGTGCAGGTTCAGCAGCAGGGCGTCGCGCCACAGGCCGCGCACCATCACGCCGCCACGGCCCACCATGAGGTCGTGGCCGCTCAGGCCGGTGATCGCGTGGACCTCGTCGGCCAGAAATCCCTCAACGCCGGCGGCGCAGGGCAAAAACAGATGCAGTTGGTTCATAGCTTGGGTGCCGAGCATACGCGCACCGCGATTCCCCGCGCAGGCGCCAGCCGAAACCCGCTTGCCTGCGCTTCGGCCCGGGCCTACAGTGGAAGCAACCGCGAGGGAGAGCACCATGAAGCCTCGAACCACGCCCGTCCACACGGATTTCCTCGGCGCCACGCAGGCCGCACGCCTGGTGGCGCAGGTCGGCGTTGCCGCCTGCCTGGCCGGCCTGGCCGATGCCATCGAGGAAGACTTCGCGCGCTGGCCCGATTTCGAGAAATCGGCCCGCATCGCCCACCATTCGCCCGGCGGCGTGATCGAGCTCATGCCCGTGTCCGATGCGCTCGACTACGCCTTCAAGTACGTCAACGGCCACCCGGACAACGCCGATCGGGACCTGCCCACGGTGATGGCCTTCGGCGCCCTGGCCGACGTGGCCACGGGCCTGCCGGTCTTCCTGTCCGACCTGACGCTGGCCACGGCGCTGCGCACTGCCGCCACCTCGGCGCTGGCCGCGCGCCGGCTGGCGCGGCCGGGCTGCCGCAGCATGGCGCTGATAGGCGCAGGATCGCAGTCCGAATTCCAGGCCCTGGCCTTCACCCACCTGCTGGGCGTGGAACGGCTGCGCATCTTCGACATCGATGTCCAGGCCATGCGCAAGCTGGTGGACAACCTGGGCCATGCGGGCATCGCGGCCCAGCGCATCACCTGCTGCGCCAGCAGCGCCGAGGCCCTGGAGGGCGCCGACATCGTGACCACGGTGACGGCCGCCAAGCACCGCGCCTGCGTGATCGCCGATGCCGACGTGCGCCCGGGCACCCACATCAACGCCGTCGGCGGCGATTGCCCCGGCAAGACCGAGCTGCCCCTGGCACTGCTGCG
Source organism: Delftia sp. S65 (assembly GCF_016516495.1). NCBI lineage: Bacteria > Pseudomonadati > Pseudomonadota > Betaproteobacteria > Burkholderiales > Comamonadaceae > Delftia > Delftia sp. S65. The sequence goes on along the minus strand of NZ_JACVUR010000005.1, from coordinate 22,570 downwards.
GCGCGCGCGCATCTTCGTGGAGTTCACGCCCCAGACGCGCGTGGAAGGCGAGCTGCAGCAGTTGCCCGCCGACGCGCCCGTGACCGAGCTGTGGCAGGTCATCAACGGCCAGGCGCCGGGCCGCGGGCATGACACGGAGATCACGCTGTTCGACTCCGTGGGCTTTGCGCTGGAGGACTATTCGGCCCTACGCTGGTTGCGCGCACTGGCCCACGACACCGGGCTGATGCAGTCGATCGACCTGGTGCCTGCGCTGGCCGACCCCCGCGATCTGTACAGGCTGGTGCGCGAGGCCGGTCAGGCAAAACGCGGCTTTGGCTGACACGGGGACTGCATACCATGGGTCCCATGAGCATGAACACCCATACGACCCCGCAGACCGCACGCGCCCTGAGACTCATAGGCGTGCCCACCGACATCGGCGCCAGCCGCCTGGGCAGCGCCATGGGGCCGGACGCACTGCGCGTGGCCGGCCTGGGCCCGGCGCTGCGCCAGCTGGGCTGCCAGGTGAGCGACATCGGCAATCTGGCAGGCCCGCCCAATCCGCAGACACCGCCCGAGCAGGGGCTGCGCCACCTCGCACCGGCCCGTGCCTGGATGCAGGCCGTGCACCAGGCCGTGGGCCAGGCGCTGGACGATGGCGAGCTGCCGCTGATGCTGGGCGGCGACCACAGCCTGGCCATGGGCTCGATCAGCGCCGTGGCCGCCCACTGCCGCCGCCTGGGCCGCGCGCTGCGCGTGATCTGGCTGGACGCCCACGCCGACTGCAACACGCCCGATATCTCGCCCAGCGGCAACCTGCACGGCATGCCCGTGGCTAGCCTGTGCGGCCTGGGGCCCGCGGCGCTCACCGCGCTGTCCCAGGGCGGCGATCCGGCGCTGGCAGCCGCCTCGCTGTGCCAGATCGGCCTGCGCAGCGTGGATGACCAGGAAAAGCGCCTGCTGCATTCGCTGGGCGTGGAGGTCTATGACATGCGCGCCATCGACGAGCTGGGCATGCGCGAGGTCATGCGCCGCGCGCTGGAAGACCTGGAAGGCAGCGACACCCACCTGCACCTGAGCTTCGACGTGGACTACCTCGATCCCGACATCGCGCCCGGCACCGGCACCCCCGTGCGCGGCGGCCCCAGCTACCGCGAGGCCCAGCTGTGCATGGAGATGCTGGCCGACACCGGACGCCTGGGCTCGATGGATCTGGTGGAGCTCAATCCCGCGCTGGATGTGCGCAACCAGACGGCAGAACTGGTGGTGGACCTGCTGGAGAGCCTGTTCGGCAAGAGCACGCTGGTGCGGGCCGATCGCTGACCCCGCTCAGGCTGGCGAGAGCGAAACACGCCAGCCGTCGCCCCCTGCATCTGTGGCGAAGCGCACAGGCACAAAGCGCTCGATCACCTCGAAATTGCTGCGCGCATGCCGCGTCAGTTCCGTGCAGGTGTAGCTGGCACCGCGCCCGCTGCGCCAGACTGCCAGCGCCAGCGGCAGGGCCCATTGGTCGGCCAGGTACGGGCCCAGCGCGGCCCGGCTGCCTTGGTGGCGGCGCACCTCGCGTGCCAGGTCATGCGCCACCTTTTCGGCGCTGACGCCCTTCATGCCGAACTGCGTGAACACTTCACTCAGGTGCTCATAGGCCAGCGTGGCCAGCAGCGCGTTCCCCGGCCCCTCGTTCTGGCGCACGGCAGCCACCTGCAGCTGCTCGCCAGACCAGCCCAGGGCCTGGCCCAGATGGTCCAGTTCGCGCTGGGCCACCGCGCGTGGCAGCGCGGGCGCAAAGCATTCGGCATGGCTGGCCACGGGGGCGCCGCGTTCGGTGATATCGAAAGGCACCAGCCCATTGGCTGCCGGCGTGATCGTCACATCCATCTCGCCGCCACCGGCCGGATAAAAGCCCAGCCGGCGCAGCCGCAGTTCGCAGCGCGCGCCCAGCCTGTGCAGCAGCGGCGCATAGCTGCGCTCCAGGAAATGGAAGGGCGGCGCGGCCGGGTTATGGGTGCCGCCGCCCAGGGTCAGGCGGCTTTCGCCATCGGCCAGCATCAGCGCGGGCCACAGCGTCTGCAGCAGCAGGGTGCAACTGCCCGCCGAGGCGATCACGAAGCGGTACTCGCCCGCACGCACCGGCCCCGGTGTGAATTGCAGCGCCTGCGAATTCATCTCGGCGCCCTGCATCTGGGCGCCGCAGATTTCGGCGGCGGCATTGACGCAGGCCAGGTGCTGGCGCATCAGCCCCGGCTTGGCGCGCCCGGCGCGGATGCGCTGCATGGCAAAGGGCTGGCCCGTGCACATGGACAGCGCCAGCGCGCTGCGCAGCATCTGGCCTCCGCCCTCCCCGGCGGAGCCGTCGATCTCGATCACTTTCATTTTTCTCTTTCATTCATTGCCGCCAAAGCGCGCCACGGCATCCCGCAGATAGCGGTCCAGCGGCGCCGCATCGGCCTGCTCCCCCGGATCGGGCGCATGGGCCATGGCATGGGCCAGCTCGCGCTCCAGGAAATCATGGACCCGCACCCGGCGCGGCCCCTTGGCGGCCTCGCCCAGGCGCATCTTGAGCTCCAGCAGCTCATTGAGCTCGGCCAGCAGGCCTGCATCCTCCAGCGTGCCCGCCGCCAGCTGTGCAAAGCGCATGGGCGGCGTACCACGCCCCTCGCGTATCCAGCGCGCGGCCAGCAAGGGGCGCAGCACGTAGAAGTACTTCTTGTAGCGCACCACATCGCCCTGCAGGTGGGCGCGCAGGTTCTTGCGCGCCATGGCCACGTAGTGGTGGTAGCCGCGCACCGGCGAAAAGCCCTGCTCGGCCAGCAGATGCAGGCGCTCGGCCCAGGGCTGCTCCTGCCGGTAGACCACGGGCGAGCGCAGCCATTCGAGCAGCGTGGGGTTGGAGGCGCGCAGCAGCCCCAGCGCCTTGCGCAGCTCCCAGCCGCTGACATCGAGCTCGCCGCTGAGCGGCTGCTCTATGACATCGCGGCCCGGCGCCACGGTCAGATACCAGGGCAGGCGGTGGACGTAGATGAAGCGCACGTCATAGTCGCTGTCGGGCGAGGCAAATCCCCAGCCGCGGCTGCCCGACTCGCAGGCAAACAGCACCGTGACCTCGTGCCTGCGCTCCACCTCGGCCAGGTTGGCCAGCACCGTGGCGCGCATGGCGTCGGAGACCGGATGCGCGCTCAATACCTTCTCTTCCCTCATGCTCTCATCCTGCTTTCTGTTCTGGAGGATGAGAGCCCGGGGCCCTCATCCACTCACCCTTTCACGCACACCACTTGCTTCAGGGTGTGCACCACCTCCACCAGATCCTGCTGCGCGGCCATGACCGCATCGATGTCCTTGTAGGCCATGGGAATCTCGTCCACCACATTGGCATCCTTGCGGCATTCCACGCCCTCGGTGGCCTTGATGTGATCCTCCACGGTGAACATCTTCTTGGCCTTGGTGCGGCTCATCACGCGGCCCGCACCGTGGCTGCAGCTCTCGAAGCTCTCCGGATTGCCCAGGCCGCGCACGATATAGCTGCGCGCGCCCATGCTGCCCGGGATGATGCCCAGCTCGCCGCGCCGCGCGCTCACCGCGCCCTTGCGGGTGATGAACACGTCCTGGCCGAAATGGCGCTCCTGCTGCACGTAGTTGTGGTGGCAGTTCACCGCCTCCACATGCGACTCGAAGGGCTTGGCGATCACCTTGCGCACCGTGGCGATGAGGTTGACCATCATCACCTCGCGGTTGCGCATGGCGAACTTCTGCGCCCAGGACACGCCGCGCACATAGTCGCCAAAGTAGCGGGCCCCTTCCTCGAAATAGGCCAGGTCCTTGTCGGGCAGGTTGCGCTGATGGAGTTCTGCGTCCTTCTTGGCCAGCTCGATGAAATGGGTGCCGATGGCATTGCCCACGCCGCGCGAGCCCGAGTGCAGCATGAACCACACGAAGCCCGCCTCGTCCAGGCAGATCTCGATGAAGTGGTTGCCACTGCCCAGCGTTCCCAGGTGCTTGCGGTTGTTGGTGTTGGCCAGGCGCGGATGCAGCTCGCACAGCAGGTCGAACTCATCGGCCAGCGTGGCCCAGACCTGGTCCACCGACACGGGCGGGTTCTCCCAGCTGCCGGGATCGCGGCCCCGGTGGCGCGGCACCGAGCCATGCGGCACGGCCTGCTCTATGGCCGAGCGCAGCGGGCCCAGGTTGTCGGGCAGGTCCTCGGCGCGCAGCGTGGTCTTGGCAGCCATCATTCCGCAGCCGATGTCCACGCCCACGGCCGCCGGGATGATGGCCTTGATGGTCGGGATCACCGAGCCCACGGTGGCGCCTATGCCCAGGTGCACGTCGGGCATGGCCGCGACATGCTTGAACACCACGGGCAGGCGCGCGGCGTTCTCCAGCTGCCTGCGCGCCTCGTCCTCCACGGGCACGCCCTTGGTCCACATCTTGATGGGGACGCCGCCCTCGACATCATGCTGTTGGTAGTTGTTCATGGTGCTGTTCTCTTTCATGTCTTTGTTCTTGGTTGAATCGTGTTTCCGCCTCAAGTGGCCATGGCGTCGAATACCGCGCCTATGCGCTCATCCAGCGGGTAGCACTGGTGGTCGCGCTTGCCTGAAGGCAGCCAGGTGCTGGCCGGGCCACGCTCGGCCAGTTGCAGCAGCTTTTCTGCCCAATGCTTCTTGTTGCCTGTCTGCGAGAGCCACTGCTCCATCGTTGCACGGTAGCCATTGCGATCGGATGCGAAGGCATTGCTGATGCAGTGCCCACCCCAGATGAATTCGTAGAAGCATGCATCGACAAAATGCAGCGTGGCGCTCTCGCTGTCACAGGTCAGCCAGTGGTCCAGCAGGGGCTGGAGCGGCACACCGGCGTAGTCCCACATGAGCAAAAAGGAGAAGGCCTCTTCGCCCTGGAAAACGCTGGTGTCCGGCTCAGCCCACTGCTCCAGCCCCAAGGCAAAGAAGGCGCGAGCAAAGGCTTGCAACGCCGCGCTTTCCTGCGATGAAAAGGAGCCGGGCTCGCAGCGACCAAGGCGGTCCAGATACAACTCGGTGGAGTGGTGCAGCCTTGCGCCCTGCGCCAGCAGTTCCAACATTCTTGGCGCCAGGTACTTGATCTCATCCGCAGGCTGGACCACGCTTTTGGCAGCGTCGTTGTATTGGTAAAAATGGTGCTCGGTCAGGCTGCGCAGGGGCAGTCGACGCATCTCGCGCTCCAGGTCTGCATCCATGCAGCATGTGACGCAAGCGTCCAGCGCTACCGACGGCGACCTGTATCCCGCAAAGCTCTGGTAGAGCGCCTGTGATGCAGCAACCAGGGCGTCTGTACGCTCCTGTATTTGCGCTGCAGGCGATTGCATCCTTTTCGATGTCATCTTCTTGTCCATGGTGTCTCTCCTTCAAGGGCAGGCATGAAGCAACCGGCACCGCCAGCCACTCCATACCTGCCTCATCGCGTGATCAACGCATCTTCACCAGCCCGTTGAGCACCTGATCCAGCCCGCCGAACACGGAGATCTTGTCGATGCGCTCGGCCACGCGTTCCAGCGTCTCCAGCTCCTTCATGCGCAGGGCCACGGGGTTGTCCTCCATGACCTTGGCGGTGTTGAGCAGCGAGCGCGTGGCCGCCGTTTCCTCGCGGCGGCGGATCACGTTGGCCTGGGCCTGCTTTTCGGCCTGCACCACCTGGGCCAGGATGGCCTTCATCTCGCCGGGCAGCACGATGTCCTTCACGCCCACGCTCTCCACCACCATGCCGAAGGGCTGCAGCTTGGCCGCCATGTGCGCGGTCACCACGTCGTCGATCACCGTCTTGTTCTCCAGCAGCTCATCGAGCGTGCGGGTGCCCACGGCGGCGCGCAGTGCGAACTGCAGCTCCCGGTACAGGTGCTCGGCGGGCTTTTGCAGCTGGGCAAAGGCGCGCAGAACGTCGGTGTGGCGATAGGTGGCGCTCAGGTTCAGGCGCAGGCTCACCTTGTCGCGGGTCATGATGTCCTGGCCCGAGACCTCGACGGCCTGCAGGCGCAGGTCCACCAGCTCCACGGCAATGCTGCGGCCGAACTTCCAGAACGCATGGCTGCCGGCCTGCAGCAGGCGGTCCACCTTGCCGTCGATGGTCAGCAGCGCGCACTGGCCTGCGGGCACCTGCACCTGCAGCACGCCGTTGAGGCCGGACACGCTGCGCTGGCGCAGTTGCGTCTGGGTCAGGCGCGCCGCCAGGGCGGCGGGCAGCTCGGCGCCGGCCTGCAGGTCGACCACCTGCACGCCCACGTCCACTAGTCCCTTCCAGTACAGGCGGCGCGTGCCGGGCGGCAGGATCTCGACCAGCACGCCGTTTTCGCTGCGCAGGCCCGCCTCGGTCTCGGACAGTTCCACGCGCAGGAATTCGGCGGCCACCACGGCGGGCTCCTGGGCCATCAGGTAGTCGGCCAGGCCGTGCGTGAAGGCGGGCTGCTCCAGGGCAAAGGTTTCCACGCGCAGCTGGTCGGTGCCGGCAAACAGCCAGTGCCGGCCGCTGTGCAGCACGCGCTCGAAATCGCCATTGCGCAGCAGCAGGGCGCGTTCGTTCTTCTTGACGGTGATGCGTTGGATCTTCAGCATTTCTTCTTCTCCTCGTTCGGCGTCTTCGCCGCAATCAACAGGGGTGCCGTTACAGCAGCGGCGGGGTTCCAGGGGGCACGGCCCGGGCCTTGCAGTGCGCCGTGGCGGCAACCCTGGAAACAGGTTGCAGCGTGGCTGGCTGCGGGCGCGGACCGTGCCGGGACCTGGCACAGCCGCCGCCGCTGACGGGTGGCGGCCTTGGGGCTGCATCGCAACCCGGTGGCCACCTCCCGCGTTCGGCGGGTGGTCTTTCGACCGTTTCAATAGCCCGGCCTTGCGGCCGGAAGAGTGGACAGGAATCGAACCTGCGACAGTCCTCTTGCGAGGGTGCTCTACCAGACTGAGCTACCAGTGGCTGGCAAGCCTGGAGTCGAACCAGGCGTCCCTTGCGGGACGGTTTCCACAACCTCGCCGTTACCCAGCGCTTGCGGCGTGCGGCATGCGGGAAATCGACAAGCCCCTGGGGGCCCGGACTTCCGGCACCGGCGGGGCGGGCCTTTGCCCCAACCCCGGCCTGTGAGCGGTCACCGCTTGCACTGGATGCCTTGGTTATTGCGAGATGCGTGCCAGCCTGGCCTCAGGCGCCAAACAATTCTCCAACCCATTGATTTATTTGAATAAATCCCAAATCACACTTTTCTTGATTTCTTCTTCAATCCAAAGAAACTAGAATTTCAGCTATTCAACTAGACAGAAACATGGAAAAGAAAAAGGTCGTCATCGGCTTTCTGGGTACGCAGCTGGACTCCGGCAGGGGCGCGGGGCGCTGGGAAAAATGGCGGCCGACCCTCTCCCTCATGCAGCACGAGGATCTGGTGGTGGAGCGGCTGGAGCTGCTCTACACGCCGCCCCATCTGGCCCTGGCGCAGCTGCTGCAGGGCGACATCGCCACGGCATCGCCCGAGACCCAGGTGAACCTCGTGCCCATGGACATTGCCGATCCCTGGGACTTCGGCGAGGTCTATGCGCGGCTGTTCGACTGGACGCAGGCCTACCGCTTCGACCCCGAGCGCGAGGAGTACTGGACGCACATCACCACGGGCACGCATGTGGCACAGATCTGCCTGTTCCTGCTGGTGGAGTCGCGCCGCATTCCCGGCGTGCTGGCCCAGACCTCGCCACCCCGGCGCCAGCGCATGGGAGACCCGGGCAGCTATGCGCTGATCGATCTGGACCTGTCGCGCTACGACGTGATCGCCCAGCGCTTCGGCGCCGAGCAGAGCGAGGCCGTGCAATTTCTCAAGAGCGGCATCGCCACGCGCAATGCCGGGTTCAACACGCTGATCGACGAGATCGAGCGCGTGGCCGTGCGCTCGCGCGCGCCCATCCTGCTCACGGGACCCACGGGTGCGGGCAAGTCGCATCTGGCGCGGCGCATGTACGAGTTGAAGAAGGCCAGGCACCAGGTGCAGGGCGATTTCGTGGAGGTCAATTGCGCCACGCTGCGCGGCGACGGCGCAGCCTCGGTGCTGTTCGGCCACAAGAAGGGCGCGTTCACGGGCGCTGCGGCCGACCGCGCCGGCCTGCTGCGCAGCGCGCACCAGGGCGTGCTGTTCCTGGACGAAATCGGCGAGCTGGGCCTGGACGAACAGGCCATGCTGCTCAAGGCGGTGGAGGAAAGGCGCTTCTATCCGATGGGCAGTGACCGCGAGGTCAGCAGCGACTTCCAGCTGGTCGCCGGCACGCACCGCGACCTGCGCATCGACGTGGCGCAGGGGCGCTTTCGCGAGGATCTGTTCGCGCGCATCAATCTGTGGTCCTACGCGCTGCCGGGCCTGGCCGGGCGCCCCGAGGACATCGAACCCAACATGGACCACCTGCTCGCGCGCTCGGCCGACGAGACCGGCCAGATGGTGCGCTTCAACGTGGAGGCCCGCGAGCGCTATCTGCGCTTTGCGCGCTCGCCCGAGGCGCTGTGGAGCGGCAACTTCCGCGACCTGTCGGCCAGCATGACGCGCCTGGCCACGCTGGCCGACGGGGGGCGCATCTCCACGGCCCTGGTCGATGCCGAGATCCAGCGCCTGAAGTGGCTGTGGCAAAGAGGCGATGCCGTGCAACCGGCCGGCGCCAGCCTGCAAAGCCTGCTGTCTGCCGAAGTGCTGGAGCCGCTGGATCTGTTCGACCGCATGCAGCTCGAAGCGGTGCTGCGCGTGTGCCGGGAGTCGCCTTCGCTGTCCGATGCGGGGCGCCGCCTGTTCGACCGATCACGCAGCCAGCGCAGCGTGGTCAACGACGCCGACCGCCTGCGCAAGTACCTGCTGAAATTCGGCTTGAAGTGGGATGCCGTGGCCGGCCGAACGCCATAGACACCACGATGGCGAGTTTGCGCGCCTGGGCTACAGCGCCTTGCGCAGCGTGGTCGGCGGGATCTTGAGTAGCTCGCGGTACTTGGCCACCGTGCGCCGCGCGCATTCGATGCCCTGCTCCTTGAGCATGTCGGCGAGCTGGTTGTCCGACAGCGGCTTCTTGGGGTCTTCGGCCGCGACGAACTGCTTGATCAGCGCGCGCACGGCCGTGCTGGAGGCATTGCCACCGGCCTCGGTGCCCAGGCCCGAGCCGAAGAAGTACTTGAGTTCGTAGGTGCCCTGCGGCGTGGCCATGTACTTGGCCGTGGTCACGCGGCTGATGGTGGATTCATGCAGGCCCAGCGCATCGGCAATGTCGCGCAGCACCAGCGGGCGCATGGCCAGCTCGCCATGCACGAAGAAATTCTTCTGGCGCTCCACGATGGCCTGCGACACGCGCAGGATGGTGTCGAAGCGCTGCTGGATGTTCTTGATGAACCAGCGCGCCTCCTGCAGCCGCTGCTGCAGCGCTGCATGGCCTTCGCTGCCCCTGTGGCTGCGCAGCGCGCTGGCATAGATGTCGTGCACGCGCAGCTTGGGCATGACGTCGGGGTTGAGCTGCACGCTGAAGTCCATGCGGCCCGCGCCGCTGCGCACGGGGCGCACGATGACGTCGGGCACGACGATCTGGCGCTGCACGTCGGCAAAGCGCCGGCCCGGGCGTGGCTCCAGCCGGGTGATCAGCACCAGCGCCTCGCGCAGCCGCTCCTCGCGCGCACCGCACAGGCTGGCGAGCTTGCGCAGGTCTCGCCGCGCCAGCAGGTCCATGGGCTGGGCGCAGATGTCCAGCGCGGTGCGCAGCACGGCCTGGCGGTCTTCGTCCTCGGCACTGCCGTTGCCTTCGCGCTCGGCATCGGCCAGCTGGTCGCGCAGTTGCAGCGTCAGGCATTCGGCCAGGTCGCGCGCGCCCACGCCCACGGGCTCCAGGCTTTGCAGCAGGCGCAGCGCCACGGTGAAGCGGTGCACCAGTTCCTCGCACTCCTCCAGATCGTCGCCCGCCAGGCCCTGTGCCAGCTCGTCGAGCGGGTCTTCCAGGTAGCCGTCGTCGTTGAGGTTCTCGATCAGAAAGCGCAGTGCGGCGCGGTCCACCTCGCCCAGGCGCAGGCTCAGGGCCTGGCGGTGCAGGTGGTCGGTCAGGCTTTCGGCGCTGCGTGCCAGTTCGGTGGCATCGGCCTCGTCTTCCTCGCCCTGCCCGCGCGTGCGGCTGGAGGGCGCATCGCTGCCCCAGTCGCGGTCATCGTTGCCCGAGGTGGTCTGGCCGTCGCCTTCCCAGCTCAGGGACTCGGCCGTGCCGGAAGTCTCCACGGCATCGCCGGAGGATGCGTCCGACGAGGGCTCCCACTCCACCGCCGCCGAAGGCTGGTCTGCGCGGCTTTCCTGGAAGGACTCCGTGGCCTCGGCGCCGGGCGCGGCAGGCTCGCGGGTGCCGGCAGCCGCATCGTGATCGCCCTCCTCGTTCGCCAGCTCCAGGAAGGGGTTGTCGCCCAGCATCTGCTCCACTTCCTGCGCCAGCTCCAGCGTGGACAGCTGCAGCAGCTGTATCGACTGCTGCAGCTGGGGAGTGAGCGAAAGATGCTGGGAGACGCGCAGCGACAGACCGGGCTTCAAGCGGCAGCTCCTTCGCGCAGACAGTCTCGCAGACGGGCCAGGCAGGGCATGGCGCTACATCCGGAAGTGTTCGCCGAGGTAGACACGCCGCACTTCGGCGTTGTCCACGATCTCCTCGGGTGTGCCCTGGGCGAGCACGTGGCCGTCGCTGATGATGAAGGCATGGTCGCAGATGCCCAGCGTCTCGCGCACGTTGTGGTCGGTGATCAGCACGCCGATGCCGCGCGCCTTGAGAAAGCCGATGATGCGCTGGATCTCGATCACGGCGATGGGGTCGATGCCGGCAAAGGGCTCGTCCAGCAGGATGAAGCGCGGCTGCGTGGCCAGGGCGCGCGCGATCTCGACGCGGCGGCGTTCGCCGCCCGACAGCGCCAGCGCAGGCGATGCGCGCAGATGGTCCACGCGCAATTCCTGCAGCAGCGCCGTCAGGCGCTCCTCGATGACGCTGCGCGCCAGCGGCCGGCCCTGCTCGTCCCTTTGCAGCTCCAGCACGGCGCGCACGTTGTCCTCGACGCTGAGCTTGCGGAAGATCGATGCCTCTTGCGGCAGGTAGGACAGGCCCAGGCGCGAGCGCTGGTGGATGGGCATGTTGCCCACGGCCTGGCCGTCGATGAAGATGTCGCCGCCGTCGCTGCGCACCAGGCCCACGATCATGTAGAACGAGGTGGTCTTGCCCGCGCCGTTGGGTCCCAGCAGACCCACGACCTCGCCCTTTTTCACGGAAAGCGACACGTCCTTGACCACCTTGCGGCTGCCGTAGGACTTGGCCAGATGGCGTGCCTGCAGGCTGCTGCCCTGGTCGGCGCGTGCAGTGGCAGCCGGGGCTGCGGCTTGCCCGCTCATCGCTTGGTACCGCCGAGGCTGTCCAGGCTGTTGCTGGGCTGCAGGGACGTGCCCGGCGTGCCCGCTGCGGGGGCGCGCGGCTGCGAGCCCGGCGTGCCTTCCTTGGGCGCCAGCACGGCGCGCACGCGCCCGCCCTGGCCGGCCGTGGAGCTGGGCTGGCCACCGCTGGTCTTTTGCCCGTCAACGGTGAACACGTCGGTGAGGTTGTTGTAGACGATGATGGAGCCGGTGATCTCGTCGCTGAGCTGGCCGCCGCGATAGCGGCGCAGTTCGCCACGGCGGATGAACTTCACGAGGTCGGCCTTGCCGTCGTATTCGATGACCTCGCCCTCGCCTTCCACGAATTCCTCGGGCTGGCCCGGCACGGTATCGCGCTTTTGGCGGAAGAAGGCACGCTTGCCCGCCTCGGCCGTCACCACGCCGTACTGAAAGCCTTCAGGGTCTTGCCGCACATCGAGCTGGGCGCCGCGCAGCACGATGGTGCCCTTGGTCATCACCACGTTGCCAGTGAAGACGCTGGTCTGCTTGAGTTCGTCATGGCGCAGCGCATCAGCCTCGATGTTCATGGGCTTGGTGCTGTCGGCCTTTTCGGCCTGGGCCATACCGGCGAAAGCCGCCAGGGCGGCGGCGAGCAGGAGGGAGGAAAGTCGTTGTTTCATGGAGGGCACGCTTCTTGCATCCATTGTAGGGGGTGTCGCGCGCAACCGTTCCTGGCGTCTTTCAACGGGCACGGAAAGCGCTGACACAAAGGCACAAAAAGAGGTTTCCAAAAGCGACAGGCCCGCACAATGGCGGGCCTGTCGCGGCTTGGCTGGGCCGAGGCCCGGGCCTCAGCCCTTGCGGCTGGTGGCGATCAGCTGATCGACCACGCGCAGCACATTGGTCATGTTGCCGGCCTTGGTGCCGTCGGTGTAGTAACGGCCCGCCACGCCCATGGCCGGCACGCCTTCCACGTCATAGTCCTGCTGCAGCTGGGTGGCCTTGCGAACCTGGTTGGAGACGCTGAAGGAGTTGTAGACCTCCTTGAACTTGGCCACGTCCACGCCCTGCTTGCCGACCCAGGCGAAGATGTCCTCGTCCTTGGCCAGGCGGTTGCGCTCCACATGGATGGCGTGGAAGGCGCGCGCATGCATGGTGTCCAGCAGGTTCATGCCTTCGAAGGCGTAGTAGAGCTTTTGCTGGGGCACGAAAGTGGCGTTGAAAGCCACGGGCACGCGGTGCACGACCACGTCGGCCGGCGCCTGGTTCTTCCAGGCGGCAAAGGTGGGCTCGAACGCATTGCAGTGCGGGCAGCTGTACCAGAAGAACTCGACCACCTCGACCTTGCCGGCGCCGGCGCTGGTGGGTGCGGGCTTGGCCAGCTTGATGTAGTCCTTGCCCTCCTTGGGCGCTGCGGCCTGGGCCTGGGCGGCGGAAGTGCCCAGCGTCAGTGCGCTGGCAGCGGCTGCCGAGGCAGCCAGGGAAAAGTCGCGGCGATTCATCAAAACAAACTCCTCGTTCAATGCTGCAGGTTAGGAGGCAGGGGCCCGCCAAAAGTTCAGCGCTCTTGTTGCAACGCGCTTTCAGCGTGCGGCGCGCACCAGCGTGGACTCGACCCCGGCGCCATCGAGCTTTTGCTTGAGCTGCTCGGCATCGTCGCGCTTGGTGAACGGACCCACACGCACGCGGAAGATGGTGATGCCGTTTTGCTCGCGCTCGCTCACGCGCGCCTCCCAACCCAGCATGGCCAGCTTGGCGCGCTGCGCATCGGCATCGCCCTGGCTGCGGAAGGCGCCGGCCTGCACGAAGTAGTTGAAGGCGGCGTCGGCCTTTTCTGCCTTTTCCGCCTTCTCGGCGGCGGCGGAGCGCGACTTGACCAGGTCACCCAGCGGATCGGCCGAGCTCTTGCCATCGGCCTTGGTTTCGGGCTTGGCGGGCGGCTTGGCCGGGTCCACGGGCGCGGGTGGCGGAGTCACGCCTCCTGCCACGGCGGGCGGGGTGGGGGCGGTTGGTGCGGTGCTGCCGGGGAGGCTGGGCGTGACGGCGGCCGGTGGTGGCGGCGCCGGGTTCTTGCCCTGCAGCGGCGCGTTGGGGTCCCAGTTCTTGTTGCGCTGGGCCTCGGCCGCGTCCTGGTCGGCCGTCTTGCCGCCCTTGGAGAGAAAGGGCACGGGCACCTTGGTCACATAGACGGCGACGGCCAGGGCTGCTGCCAGCCCGACGATCATGCCGATGATGAGACCGATGACGGTGCCCCCACGTTGCTGTGTCTTCATAGATCGCTTGTCGCTCGAAGTTACATGCGTTGCGGGGCCGAGACGCCCAGCACTGCCAGGCCATTGTGCAATACCTGGCGCGTGGCCGAGATCAGCGCCAGGCGGGCGAGCTTGACCTTTTCGTCGTCCACCAGGATGCGTTCCGCGTCGTAGTAGCTGTGGTACAGCGAGGCCAGTTCGCGCAGGTAGAACGTCACGTCGTGCGGCGCATTGCCTTCTGCGGCCGAGGTCAGCATGGCCGGGTACTTGGCCAGCTGCAGCATCAGCGCCTGGGCCTGCGGGCCTTCCAGCGCCGACAGGTCCACGTCCTTGAGCGTGGCCGCGTCACCACCCCAGGCGGCCAGCACCGAGCAGATGCGCGCATGGGCGTACTGCACGTAGTACACGGGGTTGTCGTTGTTCTGGGCCACGGCCAGGTCCACGTCGAAGGTGTACTCGGTGTCGGGCTTGCGGGACAGCAGGAAGAAACGCACCGCGTCCTTGCTGGTCCACTCGATCAGGTCGCGCAGCGTGACGTAGGAGCCGGCGCGCTTGCTGATCTTGACTTCCTCGCCGCCGCGCACCACGCGCACCATGGTGTGCAGCACATAGTCGGGATAGCCGGCAGGGATGCCCACGTCGGCGGCCTGCAGGCCGGCGCGCACGCGCGCGATGGTGCCGTGGTGGTCCGTGCCCTGGATGTTGACGACCTTGGAGTAGCCGCGCTTGAATTTCTGGATGTGGTAGGCGACATCGGGCACGAAGTACGTGTAGTTGCCGTCCTGCTTGCGCATCACGCGGTCCTTGTCGTCACCGTAGTCGGTGGACTTGAGCCAGAGCGCGCCGTCGAGTTCGTAGGTATGTCCGCCCGCGATCAGGCGCTGCACCGCGTCCTCGACATAGCCGTTGGTGTAGAGGCTGGATTCGAGGTAGTACTCGTCAAAGTGCAGGTTGAAGGCCTGCAGGTCCTTGTCCTGCTCGTTGCGCAGATAGGCGACGGCGAACTGGCGGATGTTGTCGTAGTCCTCGACATCGCCGTTGGCCGTGAATTCGCGGTCATCGGCCTTGACGGTCTTGCGGGCCAGGAAGTCGTCGGCGATGTCCTGGATGTAGGAGCCGTTGTAGAAGGCCTTGCTTGCCGGATTCTCGGGATCGATGGGCCAGCATTCGTCACCGGGCTTGAAGCCCTTGGCACGCAGCTGCGTGCTCTTGGTCAGCGTGTCGATCTGCACGCCCGCGTCGTTGTAGTAGAACTCGCGGTGCACGCCCCAGCCCTGCGTGGCATAGAGGTTGCAGATGGCATCGCCCAGCGCGGCCTGGCGGCCATGGCCCACGTGCAGCGGGCCGGTGGGGTTGGCGGAGACGAACTCGACCAGCATCTTTGCGCCACGGTCGGCCAGCCAGCCGAACTTCTCGGCCTGCTCCAGCACTTCGCGGATGATTTGCTGCTTGGCGGCGGGCTTGAGGCGGATGTTCAGAAAGCCGGGGCCGGCGATCTCGATGGCATCGACCCAACGCTGGAAGGACGGCGTGGCCTCCAGCGCAGCCTTGAGCTGCTCGCCCAGCGAACGCGGGTTGAGCTTGAGCGGCTTGGCCAGCTGCATGGCGGCCGTGCAGGCGAAATCGCCATGGGCAGCCACCTTGGGGGATTCAAAAGCGGCACGGGCACCGGCGCCGGGCGACAAAGTTTCAAGCTCGCCGGCCAGAGCCGCGAGCAGTTCCTGTTTGACGGAGAGCATCGGCGGATTCTACGTGGCAGGCCCACCCCATGCCGCCGGACAGGAAAACGGAGCCTACATGCCCCGCGCCCAGAACACCGCGACGACGGCGATCACGGGCACCACATGGGCCTGCCACATCACCCAGCGGCGCGTGCTGGCGACCTCGGCCGGCTGGGGCAGGCCCTGGCCGGCATCCAGCGCGCGGCGCCAGCGCCGGAAGGCCAGCGTGGGCTTGATCGACAGCAGCGCGCCGACGACAAACAAAGTCATCTTCAGATGAAACAGTGGCTGCGAGACGTACCAGGACATGCCCTTGACGCCCCACACCAGACGGGCGATGCCGGTGAGCACCAGGAAGACCACGGCAAGGCCATAGATCATGTCCAGCCGCGCCAGGCGCTGCACCACGGCGGCGTTCATCCACTCGCTGCGGCACAGCGCCGCCTGGCTGGACAGGAACACCACGAAGGTGAGGATGGCCAGCAGGTGGAGGCTGGCCAGGATGGCTTCTATCGTCATGGGGAATCCGTATAGAAATTGGGCCTCTTGGGCCAAGTGTCCATTACGCCAGAAACGGGGACTGCCATCGTGATGTCCGAGGCAATCGGTAGACCACTGCGGTCCGGTCAGCGCCCCAGTTCCGCGCGCACCCAGTCGTCCAGCAGCGTCTTTTCGTAGCGCAGGGGATCGTTGGGATACAGGTCCGGGCGCATCATGAAGCTGGCGTCGCGCAGCTGGCGGCTGCCTTCTCGCAGCAGCTTTCCATCGGCTCCCAGCAGCTTGAAGCGCAGGTCGATGCGCGGTGGGTAGATGTCGCGCACGATGCGCACATCGGCAGCCTGGGGCCCGCGCCAGGGCTCGAAGCCGCCTGCGCGCTGCACATCGGTGAGGTGAACTTCAAGCCGCTGGCCCTGGGGCAGCCTGGGCGCGGCACGCTCGGCCAGGAACTGGGCCAGCGCATCGACCCAGGCGCGGCGCGCCTTCTCGGACTCCTGGGGTCCGTTGCGCCCGGCGTCGAACCGCGAGGGATCGTCAAAGGTCACGCTCACGATGCCGGCAGGCACCGCGCCCTGCCGCATCCCGTCCGGCCGGCCCTGCCCCGGCCCCTGGACGGCGCAGCCCGCCACCATGCCCAGGCAGGCGGCTCCCAGCGCCATGCGCATCCAGCGCCGCCGTCCTCGGGCCGCGCCCTGCGTTGCGGATACCGCTTTCGTCGCTATCGACACTGCCATGCTCATTCCTCCTTGCTGGGCGGCCCGCTCAGGCCGCGTGGGTACGCCGCCAGAAATCCGGCTGCTCGTAATGGTGCTTGAGATAGTCGATCCACAGCCGCACACGCAGCGGCATGTGCTTGCGCTGGGGAAAGACGACAAAAATGCCATTGGGCGGTGCCGCGAATGTTTCGAGCACGGCCACCAGGCGGCCCGAGGTGATCTCGGCCTCGACCTCCCAGGTGCTGCGCCAGGCGATGCCCCAGCCGCCCAGGCACCAGTCGTGCAGTACCTGTCCATCGGAGCAGTCCAGCGGGCCGCCCGGCTTGAAGTGCACGACCTCGCTGGTGCCGCTGTCGGGATGGGGGATGCGAAAGGCCCAGCCACGCGTCTGCGAGGCGTCGCTGGACAGCGTCAGGCAGTCGTGCTGGGTCAACTCGCTGGGGTGGCGCGGCGTGCCCCGGCGCTCCAGATAGGCAGGCGTGGCCACGCACTGGCGCCGGTTGTCGGCAATGCGCACGCTGACCAGGGCCGAGTCGGGCAGATCGCCCACGCGCACCGCGCAGTCAAAGCCTTCGCCGGCCAGATCGACCACGCGGTCGCTGAGGTTCAGGGAAATCGTCACATCCGGGTGCAGATCCCGAAAGAGCGGCACCAGGGGCGCCACGTGCCGCCTGCCAAAGCCCGCCGGCGCCGTGATGCGCAGGTGGCCCGTGGCCTTGACCCCGCCCGCGCTGACACTGGCCTCGGCGTTGGACACATCGGACAGCAGGCGCTGGCAATCCTCGAGAAAGGCGCTGCCCTCATGCGTGAGGGAGATGCGCCGCGTGGTGCGCACCATGAGCTTGACGCCCAGGTGCTCTTCCAGGGCATCGAGGCGCCGCCCCATGATGGCCGGCGCCACGCCTTCCGCCTTGGCCGCTGCCGTGAGGCTGCCGCGCGTTGCCACCGATACGAATGACTCGAATGCCTTGAGCTTGTCCATGACCGCTGTCCGTTTCTTTTCCGTGTTCTTGTGGGGCATGCGACCGCACACCCGTCTCCTGTGACTCGCCTTTTTGCATAGTGGGCACTGGCTGTCCTCCATGTGCACCATGCATAGGGCTGCGCGCCAAAGCCGGCCGGTTTTGGCGCGCGCATAACCTTCCCACATTTTTGCGTAAAAGTCACGAGTTTTAAGATTTATGGTCTATTTATGTACGCAAATAAATCTAATAAAGTATTCCTTATAGTCAGGCCCGAAAAGGGTCTGCCAAGCCTTTCCATCCATCCAACCCGGGGTTCCCACCATGACCGATCGCACCCAAGCCCACAGCCTGCAGGTCGCTACAGAGCTGCACCGTTTCATCAATGAACAAGTGCTCCCGGGCACCGGTGTCGCTCCCGAGGCGTTCTGGAAAGGCTTCGACGCGATCGTCAACGATCTGGCTCCTCGCAATGCCGCCCTGCTGGCCGAGCGTGACCGCCTGCAGACCGAGCTGGACACCTGGCACAAGGCCCATCCCGGCCCCATCACCGACATGGCCGGCTACCAGCAGTTCCTGACGCAGATCGGCTATCTGGTCGAGCAGCCCAAGGATGCCAAGGCCACCACCACCAATGTGGATGCTGAACTGGCCATCCAGGCCGGCCCCCAGCTGGTCGTGCCCATTCTCAACGCCCGCTATGCGCTGAACGCCGCCAACGCGCGCTGGGGGTCGCTGTATGACGCGCTGTACGGCACGGATGCCATCGGCGAAGACGGCGGCGCGGAAAAGGGCAAGGGCTACAACCCCGTGCGCGGCGCCAAGGTGATCGCCTTCGCACGTGATTTCCTGGACCAGGCGGCCCCGCTGGCCTCGGGCTCGCACAAGGATGCCGCCGGCTATCGCGTGGAAGCTGGCCAGCTGGTCGTCGCGCTCAAGAGCGGCGGCACCACGGGCCTGAAGAACACCGCCCAGTTCGTCGGCTACCAGGGTGATGCTGCGGCGCCCTCTTCCGTGCTGCTGCTCAACAACGGCCTGCACATCGACATCCGCATCGACAAGACCACGGCCATCGGCCAGACCGATGCCGCCGGCGTGGCCGACGTGGTGGTCGAAGCCGCCCTGTCCACCATCCTGGACCTGGAAGACTCCGTGGCCGCCGTGGATGCCGAGGACAAGGTGGTCGGCTATGCCAACTGGCTGGGCATCCTCAAGGGCACGCTGACCGAAACCTTCGACAAGGGCGGCAAGAGCATGACGCGCGGCCTGAACGCCGACCGCGAGTACACGGGCGCCGATGGCAAGCCCGTCAAGCTGCATGGCCGTTCGCTGATGTTCGTGCGCAATGTCGGCCACCTGATGACCAACCCGGCCATCCTCTGGGGCAACGGCAAGGAAATTCCCGAGGGCATCCTGGACGCCATGGTCACCACGGCCATCGCCGTCCACGACATCAAGGGTCTGGGCGCCAACGGCATCCGCAACTCGCGCACGGGCAGCGTCTACATCGTCAAGCCCAAGATGCACGGCCCCGCGGAAGCCGCCTTCGCCAGCGAGCTGTTCGGCCGCGTGGAAAAGGTCCTGGGCCTGCCCGAGAACACCGTCAAGCTGGGCATCATGGACGAGGAGCGCCGTACCAGCGTCAACCTCAAGGCCTGCATTGCCGCTGCCGCATCGCGCGTGGCCTTCATCAACACCGGCTTCCTGGACCGCACGGGCGACGAAATGCACACCGCCATGTATGCCGGCCCCATGGTCCGCAAGGCCGACATGAAGGGCAGCGCCTGGCTGGCCGCCTATGAGCGCAGCAACGTGCTCGTGGGCCTGGGCCTGGGCCTGCGCGGCAAGGCGCAGATCGGCAAGGGCATGTGGGCCATGCCCGACCTGATGAAGGCCATGCTGGAGCAAAAGATCGGCCACCCCAAGGCCGGCGCCAATACCGCCTGGGTACCCTCGCCCACGGCCGCCACGCTGCACGCCCTGCACTACCACCAGGTCAACGTGGCCGAAGTGCAAAAGCAGCTGGAGCAGACCAATGCCGACGCCGAGCGCGCCACCATCCTGGCCGACCTGCTGCAGGTGCCCGTGGTCAAGGAAGACAAGTGGAGCGCGGCTGAAAAGCAGCAGGAGCTGGACAACAACGTCCAGGGCATCCTCGGCTATGTGGTGCGCTGGGTGGACCAGGGCGTGGGCTGCTCCAAGGTGCCCGACATCCACAACGTGGGCCTGATGGAAGACCGCGCCACGCTGCGCATCTCCAGCCAGCACATCGCCAACTGGCTGCAGCACGGCATCGTGACCGAGGCCCAGGTGCGCGAGACCTTCGAGCGCATGGCCGCCGTGGTTGACCAGCAGAACGCGGGCGATGCGCTGTACAAGCCCATGGCCGGCCACTTCGACACCTCGATGGCCTACCAGGCTGCCTGTGACCTGGTCTTCAAGGGCAAGGAGCAACCCAGTGGCTACACCGAGCCCCTGCTGCATGCCTGGCGCCTGAAGGTCAAGGCAGCCGCCTGACATCTGGCGGCGCCCAAGGCTGCAAAAGCACCCAGGCTTGCCTGAGGTGCTTTTTTCATGGGCCTACACTCGGAACCACGATGAGTGCCCCTCCCCCCGATGCGAATCTGTGTCCGCTGTGCGGCCGCAGCAATCAATGCGCCATTCTTGCGGGCGTTGATCCGCTGAACTGCTGGTGCATGGACACCCCGGTGGCACCCGATGCACTGTCCCGCATTCCGGAGCCCATGCGCAACAAGGCCTGCCTGTGCCCCGCCTGCGCGCTCGGCACCGACAAGTCTCGACCGCCCGCGTCGGCCGATATGATGTCGCCGACCCAACCCCCTAGAACTTGATCCCTGAGGAGATTGACATGCCCACGTACCACGTCGAAATGATGGAAGGCCGCACCGTCGAACAAAAGCGCAAGCTGGTCGAAGAGATCACGCGCGTCTCGGTCGAAGTCCTCGGCGGCTCGCCCGAATCGGTGGACATCCTGATCACCGATATCAAGCGCGAAAACTGGGCCACGGGCGGCAAGCTCTGGTCCGAACGCAGCTGAGGACTTTTCGCTCAGTGCATGCAAAAGGCAGCTTTGGCTGCCTTTTTTCATGAAACCTGGTCTTTAATCCCGTATTTCCATGAGTGCCTGCAGTGCACTCCCAGCCACCGTCCAGGGCACAGGCATGGAGGCATCTGGCTTCCAGTGCCTGGCAACGCCGTCCATGGACACCTGGGTCAGGGCCACCTGGGTAGCACCAGCAGCATGGGCCTGAACAGCCGCATCGGCCATGCACGCCACATAGCCGGCGACATCACCACTGCGAAAAAGAGCCCAGGCCCCTTCAACACACTGCAGCTGCATGCGTTGATCTGCGTTGCCTTGCTGCAGTTCTCCCATGAACAGATTGCGCGTGGCTTCGTACGTCGTGGGAGCGGCGCACAGCAGTGCAATGCGCGATTCGGGGTCACTTTGCAAGGCAGCGGCCACCTTGCGGGCCAGCATGCCATCGGCACGCCAGACCTTGCCACTGCGGCAATCCGCCACGGCCGGGCCCAGGGTCGAGCAGGTCAGCAGCACGGCATCGATATCGGCATGATCTGCCAGCGCATCAAGCTGCCCTGCCGTTTTCTGCCGAAGCGACGCATTCATGCAACCTGCAGCCTCCGCCTCCAACAGCAGTTCCTCATGCACCTGATGAACGATTGAGTGGGCCGGCCAGCCCAGTTCGGCAGCCGCCTGTTCGAAGATCACGGCGTTGCTGTGCGCCGTATGCAGACAGAGGATGGGCATGGGTATGTTCCGTTTTTTTGCCGTTGCACCGCATTGTGCTTGCAGCTGCCGCGCCAGGCGTTAGGCTATGGCTTGAACTACGCAAACAACGATACCGCCATGTGCCAGCTGCTTGGAATGAACTGCAACACGCCCACCGACGTGCGCTTCAGCTTTTCGGGGTTCACCCAGCGGGCGGGCAATACGGGCGACCATACGGACGGCTGGGGCATCGCCTTCTTCGAAGACAAGGGCCTGCGCCACTTCGTCGGCTATGAGCGCGCCATCGACTCGCCCATCGCCAAGCTGATACGCGAGTATCCGATCAAGAGCCGCAACGTCATCGCCCACATCCGCAAGGCCACGCAGGGTGCGGTAAGCCTGCAGAACTGCCACCCCTTCGTGCGTGAACTGTGGGGCCGCAACTGGGTCTTTGCCCACAACGGAGATCTCAAGGGCTTCGCTCCCAAACTCCATGCCCACTTCCATCCAGTAGGCAACACCGACAGCGAGCAGGCCTTCTGCTGGATTCTTCAGGAGCTCTGGAAATCCCATGCCGGCCTGCCCAGTGTGCAGGAACTCACGCATACGCTGCGCGAACTGGCCAGGCGCATCTCGCCGCACGGTACCTTCAACTTCCTGCTGTCCAACGGAGAGGCGCTGTGGGCCCATGCCACCACACACCTGTGCTACATCGAACGTCGCCACCCCTTTGCCCAGGCCCATCTGTCGGATGAGGACCTTACCGTGGACTTCGCCCGAGAGACCACACCACAGGACCGTGTGGCCATCATCGTCACTGCACCGTTGACCAAGAATGAAACCTGGACATCAATCCAGTCGGGCGAACTCAAGGTCTTTGTACAGGGTGAATGCCTGCCGCTCTGAAGCATTGCGCATTCAGAATGAAAAAAGAGAGCGCGTTAGCGCTCTCTTTTTTTGGGATGTCCATTTTGGCTGCTCTGCCTGTTTCCCCGTTTCCTGCGGCCCAATGCAAAAAACCCCGTAGCTTTGGGCTACGGGGTTTCTTGGGCTGTAAGAGCCTGACGATGACCTACTTTCACACGGGAACCCGCACTATCATCGGCGCAAAGTCGTTTCACTGTCCTGTTCGGGATGGGAAGGAGTGGTACCAACTTGCTATGGTCATCAGGCATAACTTGTTGTCATGCTGCTCACGGAGCAACACAACGAATTCATAGAGTCTGTAATCAGCTTTGTATTTTGACTGCGCCTTACTTGGCATAACCACCTTGATGATCAACGTCATCAAAGTTATAGGGTCAAGCCTCACGAGCAATTAGTATCAGTTAG